>CAZTHA010000008.1:0-35811 GCA_964613435.1 uncultured bacterium | reverse complement strand
CCTTCGCGTTTGAGAATCTCAAAGAAAACCTTAACTATTTCAGGGTCAAGCTGGGTCCCCGCCGCCTTTTTCATTTCCCTTTTAACATAATCGAAAGGAAAGGCGTTGCGGTAAGGACGATCGGCGATCATGGCGTCATAAGTATCGGCAACCGCCAGAATTCTTGCCCCAATCGGAATTTGATCACCCTTCAGACCGAGTGGATAACCAGTTCCGTCAAATTTTTCATGGTGATAAAGGGTTAAGGGAGCGATATCTTTGAGCAGCTCAACTCTTTCCATGATATTTGCGCCGTATTCGGGGTGGCGGTGCAATTCATCGACCTCTTCAGGTGTCAGCAATTCTTTTTTAGTCAGAATCACGTCTTTGATACCTATTTTGCCGATGTCGTGGAGGAGCCCGGCATATCTGACCGTTTCGATTTCTTCTTCGCTCATGTCCATTTCAATGGCGATCTTTACGGCATATTCCATTACCTTGGTGCTGTGCCCGTGAGTGTAAGAATCTTTGGCTTCGATTGCCGCTGCCAATGCCATTACCATCGACAGATACTGCTCTTTCATGTTCGCGTAGAGCTGGGCATTCTCGATGGCTATGCTTGCCTGCGAGGCAAAAGTAGAAAGAAGATCGATTTCATCCTGTGAGAAATCGCGGGGCTTGCTGGTGTAAATGGTGATCACGCCTATGGGTCGACCTCGCTGCATGATCGGAACGGCTAGTAATCCGGCAAGTTTTTCGCGTTTGATCATTGTCGTGTACTTGGTGCGCGGGTCTTTTCTGGCATCGACGACTGAAATCGGCAGGCGCTGTGAAAAACAATTTCCGATGAGTCCCTCGCCGACCTTGATCGCAGTCGAGGCCAGAAAGGATTTAGAAAGACCCCTTGATGCCCTGACTTCAAGATATTCTCCTGTTTCATCGAGAAGGCGCAATTCACAGCGCAGCGCGTTCATCATTTCCATGGAAAAATTAACGATAGAATCGAGAACTTCGTCGATTACCAGTGTTGAGGTAATTGACTGGGAAATTTCAAACAGGACCGAAATTTCATCGATGCGGCGTTCGAGATAGAGACGAATTTTGACGTTTTCGATTGCCGTTGCCAGCAGATTCGACAAGGTGGTGAAGGTACGCAAGTGCTCACGATTGAAAGCTTTGGCCCTGGTTGAAGATATGTTTACCAGGCCGATGTTTTTTCCTTGAACCGTCAGTGGAACGGTTAGAAAAGACTGAATTCGGCGCCGAAAAACCTTGTCCATGTTCAAAGCCTTCTGACCGGGAAGAAAAAGTTGCTGGCACCGCACCAGACGGCTTTCGCGGCCGCGTATTTTCATGCTGATATCATTGATATGGGTTGAAAGGTTGTCGAGACTCGACGGAGAAAGGGGTAACCGCGAAACAAAATAACGGGTTTCCTCGTCTTCTTTAAAAAGGCAGACGACACCAAGATCGTGGCGGATCAGCTGAGAAAGATACTCAAAAGACAGGCCAATGAGCCCTTCAAGGGTTTGTACCGATGAAAAGCGTTTTGCCAGGACATTGAGCTTTTCCATCTCTCTGATTCGACTTTCACGCTCTTCGACCAGATTGAGATGCTCGATTGCCATTGCGGCCAGATTGGCGAAAACAGTGGCTTCTTCCATGTCATTGACGGTGAAAATGTTGCGGCTTTTCGTGTTGGCAACGGTTACCAATCCGACACATCTGGTATTGGTCGTTAAAGGAATAACGATCGCCGCTTTGAAAGGCGTGTCTTTGAAAAGCGGGTCATTCATTTCACCGGTAAAAAGGAGTCTTTGCCTGGTGGAAAAAGCGCTGCGCATCAGCAGGGCCTCGCCGTCCGGTTCTCCTTCAGCGGCTGATTCGCTTTCTATCGGGCAGGGTGCGAATCCGAATTCTTCTTCTGAGCTGAGTACGGTTCGGCGGTCGGGGCAGGCGATCGTCGTCGGGCGTTTACGCCTTGTGCCTGCAGCAGCAGAGAGTTTTAGCTCGTAGGTTTCCTTGTCGAGCAGAAGGAAATAAACCTCGTCGGCTTTGAGTGCTTCGCGAATCGAAGAGCCCATCATTTTCAGAAGGTCTCCAAGTTCCATGCCAGAAGAAAGAGCCATGGAAACATCTGAAAGTCGAGTTAGTCTTTTAAAAGTCTGTGCTGTTGCATTGATGTGTTTTTCAGTTGCCATTGTGCAAATGTCTTTCTTCATAGGTTTTTACCTGATTGCGCCCGTCGTCTTTGGCTTTGTATAAAGCTATGTCTGCGGCGGCGATCAGGTCTGAAGTTTTTTCGCAGTCAGTGATACTGGTACAGGAAACACCGATCGACAAAGTCACTGAAAGCTTCTGCTGCTCTTCAACGAGAATGGCGGTCTCGACTTTGCTGCGAATTCTTTCTGCAAACTGCCTGGCGCCTTCAAGAGAGGTTTCAGGAAGGATAACCGCAAATTCTTCGCCGCCATAGCGGGCGACCGTATCGATTTGTTCGCGGATGGAGTGTCCAAAAATCCCGGCCACATGTTTGAGTACCTTGTCGCCGACCAGGTGACCGTAGGTGTCGTTGAATTTCTTGAAAAAGTCAATGTCGATGACCATTAGGGAAAGAGGTTTGTCGTAACGACGGGCGCGAATGAATTCGTGGGCAAGAGTTTCCTGGAAATAGCGGTGATTGAAAAGTCCGGTCAATGGATCGGTAAAAGCAAGTTTTTCGGTTTTCTTGTGAATGATGGCATTTTTGATGCTGGTAATGAAAATGCCGGTAAACTGTGAGGTTATGTCGAGCTCTCGTGCGGAAAATTGCTTGTCGGCAGCTCTTGCCAGATGAATGAGTCCGGTGACGCGCTCACCGATGATTATGGGCAGATGCAGGGTCTGTTTGAAAGAACTTGCGGACTTTCCGGTTGGTGATTGTGGTTTGAAAACAACCGGCCGAAGCAGATTGTCTTTTGTCAGAAGCGGCTCGCAGGGATAATCTTTGAAAACTTCAAAAATGTGTTCGACGAGTGTTTGCTGGTATTTTTTACCGATAGGGCTTGCCGGCTGAACGATGACGCGATAACTGTTGTCGAGGTCATCATAGAGCAGAATTGAGACCGAGGTATAAGTAATGACCTTGCTGAACTGATCGAATGCCTTTTGCAAAATCACGTAGGGATCGAGGGTCGATGTCAGGTCTTTGCTTATTTCAAGGAAAATGCGATCTCTGGTTGCGCTTTCAAGCAGCATTGTTTGATCTTCGCGGATGCGTTCGATCATGGCCTCTCTTTCAATGGCCATACCGAGGTTTTGTGAAATCAGGTAAAGAAATCGATAGTGCTTTTTGGCTTTCTCATGGTCGTCTGAAAGATAGCGGCGACTGACGAGAAGAAGGTGGGAAGGGCGGTTCTCGACCATTAATGGAATGCAAAACAACTCGTGCAATTCGCCTTTTTCTTCAAAAGACAGTGACAGGGGGGGTTGTAGCAATTTGTCATCTACGGCATTTTCAGGTCGTGAATCCAAAAGTTGTTTTTTCAATCTTATCGATACTGATTGAAACATTTGTTTGAGCTGTTCGGCTTTCAGATTCTGGGCTGCGAGTATTTGGAAACTGCCGATTTCTGGCGGAGCGGGCACGAGCAGATCGAAATGAGAGCTGTCGAGACTGATCACAGCCGAACGATCCAGTTTCAGCTGCTGTGCCAACTGTTTTAGAAATCTCTTCAAATTTTCGCTGAAATTGACTGATTCTGAAAGGGTGCTTGACAGCGAATACAGGCCACTGATTTCGCGACGGTTTTCATCGATGGTGGCCATGAGTTTTTCTTTTTCAATCAATCCGGCTATGGTTGAGTCGATAGAAGTCAACTTGAGCAAATCATTCTCGCAAAATTCGGGCATATTCGGATCACGGTTAAAGTTCATTACGCCGACAATTTTGTTGCTGATCTTGAGCGGCATGGAAAGGAATGAGCCGCTGGGATTGTTTGAGCGCAGCATCAGGTTTTTCGCTTCTTTCGCAATATTGCCTGCCAGAATCGGCTTGCCGGTTGAAAAAACCTTGCCGGCAATTCCCTCGTTAGGGGCCACACGCTTGATTGCTCCGGAATTTTTCAGTCGCGGGTGCTTGGAAGAAGCGTGAAGCTTCAGGCAGAATTCTTCCGGATCATAAACCATGATTGAGGCTGAAGAAGCTTCGATGAAGGTTATCGCTTCAACGATGATCGAGTCGATGAGCTGATGCAGATCAGTGCTTGCCGCCGATTTTTCGGCTAGTCTGGCCTGAAAGTCGAGAATTTGTTTGAGTTCGCTGGTTTTCATGTGCCGGTTTCCTTGAATTTCATGCTCAAAAGGGTTAAATCATCGTGGGCTTCCTGGTTGCCGCGCCATCGGGTGGCCTCCTGAATCATGTTCTCGGTTATTTGCCGGGCGGGCAATTGTGAAAACTCATTCAAAAACTTTTCTATGCGTTCACTGCCGAACATTTCACGGTTTGCCGAATGTTCTTCAGAAAGGCCGTCCGTGAACATTATCAGGCAGTCACCGGGATGCATTGAAAATGATTGTTTGTCATAAACACCAGATAAGCCGGGAATACCCAGCGGTGGCCCGCCTTTGGTCTCGATCAGTCTGGTCGTTTCGCTCAATCTAACCATCAGTGGTCCGTGACCGGCAGAAGACATTTCTGCCATGCCTGTTCTGGGGTCGATGGCTACAATTTGCAGAGTTACAAAATGGTATGAATCAAGCTCCTTCGAAAGCTTCTGATTGACCTTTTCGAGAATTTCGGTGAGCTCGGTCGTGTCCTGAACCACCTGGCGAAGAATCATACGGGAAACGGCCATTAGAATGGCGGCGGGCATTCCCTTGCCGGATACGTCACCGAGGGCCAGCAAAATTCGGCCGTCGTCAAGATTGACGATATCGAAAAAATCCCCGCCAATCTGGCGCGCCGGTAGGCTTTTTCCGAAAATTTCAATGCTTGCGGGCAAATCGCCGAATGATTTCGGCATCAACGACATTTGAATGTCACGAGCATCGTTGAGTTGCCGGTCGAGCAGATCTTTTTCGTGTTTCTCTTCAAGAAATCTAACTTTTTCGAGCGCGGTAACGACAAGGTGGGCAATGGCTTCGAGCAATTGCTGATCCTGTTGGGTAAAAGTTAGACCGTTAGTTTTGTTGTTGACGTTGATTACGCCGATAACTTTCTCGCCGGTGCGGCTGTTTTTGCTGATCAATGGCACCGAAAGCAAGGATCGATTAAGATAATGTTCCATCGAGCGCTTCTTGAAATTTCCGTCACGTTCGATATTGTCGATGCGAATCGATTTGCCGTTCAGGGCCACAAAGCCGGAAATTTCATCGCCGATGGGAATGCGTGTGGATTCCTTTATGCCAGGCGGAAGGCCATATTCCTTTTTTATGAACAGGTATTGCTCAGATTCATCAAGGGTCAAAAAAGAAATACGGTTAACCTTGAGCAGGCCCCTGATGATCGTGATCATTTCATCGAGCAGGGCGTCAGTGTCAGATAGCTTGGCCATTAGACCTTCAAGCGCTTTTATGGTTTCAAGTTTCTCGGTATAGTTGCGTGCCACCTGCAGAGAGGCGCTGATGCCATTGAGCAAAATCGGCACCAGTTTTTGCAATGTCTCTTCGGAAAGATGCTTATTGGTCGGGTGCTCATAGAGAATTACCGCGCCAAGCGAGCGTGGCGTCAACAGCTCAGGAGAAATTATCTGTGCCTGGGGCGTAGCTGAAAGCGGCAGAATGTAGCGAATTGGCAGGGGATAAGAACCGTCACGGTTATCAAAAACGGCTCCTTCGTTGATCAGGTCAACAATTTGCGGATGATTGGCGATTACTTCATGAATATTCAGATTTTCCGGAACCGGTCCGCCAAGTTGAGTAGTCACTTCCAGTTCCTGGGTTTCGAGAGAATTGATCAATACGGCACCTGAATATTGACGAAAAAGATTGTTGAGGCTCTCGACGAGTTTGAAAAGAATTGCGCCGATGTCGACCGATGAATTGATGGTGTTGCAGGTTTGGTTAATCTGCTGCAGCATTCTCGCTTCAAGGGCTTCTCGACGAAGTTGATACAGGTGGCTGAAATAAAAGCCCAGCTGGTTGGCCAGCATTGGCAGAATTTTCGATCTATGGTTGATATAGCGGGCAAGATTGTGGCGGGTCGTAAATATGCCGAGATTGCCAAAAGTGATTCCGCCGGCCTGACATGAGAAAACCATCGGCACCAGATGAGCCGGACAGTCGTCTTTACTTTCACAGCAGGAAAAGTGATCGGTGATAATCGAGCGTTCAACCTCATTGTCGAGTTGTTTAACTGCGTCGATCATTTCTGAAATCTCGCTTTCGGCTGCTTTTGCCGAAGAAGCCGAAGTCAGGGCCAATTGATGGTAAAACCCGGGCGCAGCGTTTTGGATGATGAAGATACTATGCAGATTGAGTTCCTGCATAACTTTCGCCATAAATCGGGACAGAACCGGCTGATCTTCATTGAACCATTGCTTTGCCTGGAGTTTTTCCTGTTCGATGGTTAAGGCGACGGCGTTCTGACTTGCCGTCAGAATCAGTTGGGTTTCTCTGATAAATGATAAGAACTTGTCGGAATCGCTGCCGATTTTGGGCATGACATGGTCGGCAAACTGAAATTTGGCACAGATAAAATTGCAAAGCAGATCGCAGAAAAGTTGCCGCTCTTTAAGCTCAGCGAAGGAAGGTTTTTTTCGGAACTTTTGCAACAGCAAAAGATCGCCTAGATGGTAATCTTCGACGAGATACGGGCTCAAAAAAACCATGTAGGTTTCCTGCTGAAAATCAACAAGATGAAAAGCATGGGTATCTTGAGCGGATATTTCCTGAAAACGGGTCGAAAAATCTACCAGCGAGGAAAAATCATTCGTTATCTGCAGGTCGGAGCCAAAATACAGCCAGGACCCGTCCATCTTTCCTGCGTAGAGGCGTATTGCCGCACGGCTTTCGATTTCTTCAAGAAAGTCGATCTGCAATCCATTTTGATCGTGGAAAGATGGTATGGACTCAGCTTTTTGCAAAGCTTCAAGAAAAGCATTTTTCAATTTAGGCTCCGGGAGAACTGTATGGTATTGACTGATAGCAGGAGTATACCGCTTTTTCTTAATCTAATCAATATTCACTTTTGATGAGGATTGTCGCAGTAAGATGGTAAAGATAATGAAAACTTTTTTTTGCCGTCGGAGTAATATATTATAAATAAATCCTCATTCAGGAGAAAATCATGAAAAGACTGCAAGTTTTGCTTCTGGCCGGATTGATCTTCAGTCATGGCTCGGCGATGGCTGCTACTAATCCCTTTTCAGAGGGCGAGATAAACATTGGGCAGGCAGCCTCCGGCGCTTCGGCCAAGACTCAGGAACAAGCTGTACAGACCAATGAAGTGACGATCAGCAAGGCCGATCTGGACAAAGCGATTGCCAAGCTTCAGGAAGCCAATGAAAACTATTCAAAATTGTTGAAAAAATTCGCCGAAGATCCCAATAAATTTGGTGATGAAAAGGGCGACTATCGAGAATTTATCAAACAGCTTGAACTGATGTCGAAAAAATTGACTGAAATCGCTGAGCGACTGAAGAAAGTTTCTGAAAAACTTGGCACTGAGAAAAAAGAAGATAAGAAAGACACGAAAAAAATCGTCGAGGGTACAGTGAGGGTTGATACAAGTCTCAATGTCAGAACCGGGCCCTGGGGCAAAATTATTGGCAGTCTTTACGAAGGCAATAAGGTGAAAATTACCGGAGAAAACGGGGACTGGTACAAGATTGATTACAATGGTCAGACAGCCTATATTCATAAAAATTATGTCGACACACCTGATCGTAAGGCTGGAACAACGCCGGTTAAACAGCAGGCGCAAAACCAACCCGCTGATTCTGGCAACAAATCCGGTGGTGGCGGAGCTTTGACTGCTGTGCCCTGTTCGCCCATGCCCAATCGTGTCAGCAGCGAGTATGGCTACCGAATTCATCCGACCCTGGGCTACAAAAAGTTTCACAACGGCATCGATCTGCCTGTGCCGAATGGAACGCGCTTGAACGCGCTTGGTGATGGAGTTGTAACCGCCGTGGGCTATGAATCAGGCGGTGGCCGCTATATTAAAGTGAAATACGCCAATGGATATGAATCGTTCTATTGCCACCTTAAGAGCTATTCTGTTAAAAAGGGTCAGAAAGTTTCTGCCGGCCAGGAAATTGCCCGCTCGGACAATACCGGGCAATGGACGACTGGAGCCCATCTGCACTTTGGTTTGAAGAAAAACGGTCAGTACGTTAATCCGCGCTCGGCTGGAATTCCGCTGCCGCGATAATACTGGTGAAGGATAAAATGAAAATAAAAAAAAGAACCCCAATTGCGTTGTTTCTCCTGGTAACCTTGCTGTTCGGCTTGTCTTCGGCCTTAGCAGCCGATAACGATATCGTCATGGTAAATGCTTTGCAGTATCATAAAAGCATGTTGGGTGCCTTGAAGCATCAGGATCTGCTCAAAATTCCGCTTGGTCGCGAGATAACTTCGGTTGGCGGTTCTGAGCAAGACCCGGAAGTTTACACTGAAGGCGTGCCTTTCGCATTTCGCTTCGACGACAAAGGCAATGTTTGGGTCCTTGATTCGGCAAATAAGGCTCTGAAGCAATTTGGAGCTGATGGAAAACTGAAAAATTCCATCTCCCTCGGTAACATGGGACAGATCGTCCGGGATTTCGCATTTGCCGATGGAAATGGGTTTTGGCTGCTAAGTCCGATAGAGGGTTATGTTCTGCGCATCGATTCCTCTGGCAAAATCCTGAGCAAAATTGAGGGCTTTCAGGATGCCAGGGCAATAGAAACTGCTTTTGGTAATGGGTTGCTTGTCGATATGCCAATGTTGGGTTCTGTGCTTCGTTTTGGTAGCGATGAAACATTGCAGGATCAGTATGCCTATGACCAGGGCTTGAGCCTTTTTGAGGGTATTGGCAACCGCCTGCTGGGATTGGCCATGGAGGAGAAAAATGTTAAGCTGCTGATGAGGACTGTTGCTTCACCGGCCCAGACCATAACTCTTGAAGAGTTTCCTCTTGATATTGAAGATGAAAAAGTCGTTTACGCTGGTGCCGAGATTCTCGGAAAAGACGCCTCGGGCAGTATCTACCTGAACCTTATTGCCTGCCATGAGCAGGGGCCGATTTATCGAGACCGTATTTATCGTTGTAATTCAGTCGGCAAAGTGGTTGATTATACCGACATTCTTATCATGCCCTGTCTTACTCCTGATTTACCGCGTTCAAAAGTTGTCACACCAGATGGAAAAGTGGTCTATTTCTATCTTGATAAAGAAAATTACGTGCTCGCAGGGTACAGCTTCCCCGATTGAATTTGGGGATAGAGCCAAAGTGTACAAAAAATGCAAAATGTGCTTGAAAAATTAACGGTTAAATGCTAGACTTAAAATCCATACTTTGAATTATTGGAAGGTGAACAACATGGCTAATACTCTGTCAGCAGCAAAAAATGCTCGTAAAGCAGCTCGTCGGCACGAACTTCGCGTGTCTGTAAAGTCTGAACTCAAGACTTATCGTAAAAAAGCTCTCGCTGCAGCTGAAAGCAAACAGCCTGCCGAAACCGTAAACAAGATTACCGTTGAAGCAGTCAAGAAAATTGCCAAAGCAGCTTCTAACAAGTATATTCATCCTAGAACCGCCGCCCGAAAAATCAGCCGCCTGATGAAGGCTGTAAATAGAGCTCAGAACGCCTGATTTTTTGTAAGCATTCTTAACTGAATTAGCTTATTAGCCATTTTTCCGGAGATGCCGCAAAGGTGTCTCCGGTTTATGGTTTTAGGCTGATTTGAAGTCTCCGGAGAGAAAGCGCAGAGTAAAGGTTTGCAGGGCAGTGGTCGCGTCGGGTACCCCTGACTTGAGCAGCAGGTCTGTCTTGATCAGTAATGGCCAGGCCTTGACCAGCTCTGACCGGTTGAAATTCATGGCCATGTAAAGGTTTCTGCTTTTGGCTGAATTGCCGATGGCAACAACTTCGGCCAGATAAGGCGGGAAAGTTTCGGCGATCTTTTGCAAACGTCCGGTAAGACTTTTTTTCTCCTGATTTGCCTTGAAGTCAGTCTTTTCGGCAATCCGCCCATAACTTCGCAAAATCTCAATTGCTTCTGAATAAAGGTCCGGACGGTCGGCGTTCAGATCGTGCAATAAGCGAAAGTCTCTTAACTGCCGGCAAAGCATGAACCAGATTTTTTGCGGAGCTTCGCCACTGTTTATCATTATTTCAAGGGCTCTAAGTGCTTCTTTGCTGCGTCGATTGCCAAAATTATTAAGAAAGTCAAAAATGCCATCCTGATTCAGGTAGCGGACTGAAGCTCTGACCTGATCGACGCCAACAACCTTTCCCGCGGCGGCGATAATCAGCTTGTTCAATTCCTGAAAAAGAACTGCCAGGCTCGAACCGGTTAGTTCAAGCAAAAGCTCTGCTGCATCATTGTTTATTTTGCCACCCAATTCACCGGCTTCTTTTTTTACCCAGCCGGGCAATTGGTTGTCAAAGGGGCGCCAGAAATCAATTTTCTCACTCTGTTGCTTGAAGGCGCCGGTAATTTCTGCAGAGGTTTTTGCGTCGCTGACCGAAAAAATCAGAATGGTATTCATGGGAATGCCATTTTGCGAGATGGTCTTTAGAAAATCTTTTCTGGGTGCGGCATTAAGGTTACTAAAACTGTTTAAAAGAAAAATCCTTGGGCTGGTGTTGAAGCAAAAGCTGTAAAGATTGCTTTCGACCTGTGAAGCATCTTTGCTGTTGCAATCAAAGCGCAGAAAGTTTTCGCCCTGGTCTTCAGCTGGAATAAGGCTTTTAACCATTTTCTGGGTCATCCGCTCTTTGAGAAATTCTTCGGGGCCAGAGAAAACCAATACCGGTTTAGGTTCTTTTCCTAGCTTGATCTGGTTCTCAAGAGCAGTGATGTCCATGTGTTTTTTTCCCGTTGGTTTGGCCGAATTCAAAGACAGGTTTCATTTTTTCATTCAGTATCATAACACATTCTTGCTTGGGTTCAAAAACAGGCTCAAGTCAGGCAGGGTTTTGCCAATAAAAAATGCCCCGGTTCAACCGGGGCATTTTTTATTGCCTTGCTGGCTTTGTTATTATCAATAGGCCTTTTCCATGAAGGCTTTGTATGCAGTTACCGAGTAATGGTAATCGACTTTGGAGATTACCTCGAAGGGTGAGTGCAGGCTAAGAGTCGGCAGGCATACATCCAATACGTGCATGTTGAGGTTTGAAAGAAGGAATGCCACGGTTCCACCGCCGCCTTCGTCAACCTTGCCCATTTCGCCAAACTGATAGGGAATGTTCTCGCTATTGAGCATGCGCCTGACGTAGTTGATGAATTCAACGTCGGCTTCGCCGCTGAACATTTTTCCACCAGAACCAGAGTATTTGCTGATCCAGACTCCTTTGCCAAGAAAGGCTGAGTTGAGCGGATCGTGGGTGCTTTCAAAACTCGGATCGACTGGCGGACTTGTGTCGGCTGAAATAACCATTGTTTCAGCGATTGCTGCGCGAATCGCTGCGAAAGAATTCTCTCCGGAGGTTGCTTCGCAAAGCATGCCGAGAAAGTCGGTAACCATCATTGATTGAGCGCCATTTGCACCGCATGAACCGATTTCTTCCTTGTCAAGCATCAGAACGCTGCAGGTATACTCGGGGATTTTTATTTCATTCAGGGCTTCATAGGCAGCAAAAGTACATCCGCGGTCGTCGTGCCCGTAGCCGCCGATTAGAGCTCGGTCAAAACCGATTTCCCTGGCCGGGAAAGCCGGCACGGCATGAAGTTCGGCCCAGGCCAGGTCCTCTTCTTCCAGTCCCAGTTCTGATTTGAGATGTTCGAGAACCATCTTTTTAACGCGGTTTTGGGCTTCTTTGTCTTCTTTGCTTGCGGAAACCGGTTTGTGCCCGACAAGTACATTGAGTTCTTCACCTTGAAGTGCAGCGTTAGCTTTTCTTTCATCCTGCAGTTTTCGGCTCAAATGAATTGCGATGTCGGTTATGGTGAAAATCGGGTCAGTTGGCTTTTCGCCAATTTTGAAACTGACTTTTTTCCCGGCCCGGGTGATGGCAAAGCCATGCAGTGCCAAGGGAATCGTGGCCCACTGGAATTTTTTAACGCCGCCGTAGTAGTGGGTTTTGAGCAGGGCCAGACCATGTTTTTCATACAGCGGCATGGCTTTGATATCGATGCGGGGAACATCGTGATGCGCAGCTATAAGGCGAAAGCCTTTGCTGGCGGGTTTTTTCCCGATAATTGCCAGGCCCATTGCCCGGTTTTTATTGATGAAATAAACTCGACTGCCGGGTTTTAGCTTTTTACCTGAACCAAACGGCGGCAATTCTTTGAAGCCGGCCTTTTTTGCAATTTCTTCGATAAAGGCGATCGATTCGCGTTCGGTTTTGCAGGTGCTTAGATACTGCATGTAGCGCTGAGATCTTTCCTCAAGGAGCTTGTTTTCTTTTTTGGGCAGGCAATCCCAGGCATTGGGAATCTTGAAGCCGGAATCGTTCTTCTTGGGGGGCTTTTTGTTACTTTTTACCATTCATTCATTCCTTGCATTGTAGAGATTTTATATGCAAGTATGTTAGCATAAATTTGAAATTTTGCACTATTTGAAATGTGATTTTGTGATATTTCCACGGTGAATTTAAAGGAAATTTTGAAGATAGTCTCAGAATTGGTGAAAAATGGAAAAAGAAAAAGTAATTGAATTGCTCGATCAGCTACAGAAAAGCCTGAATCGCATAATAATAGGAAAATCCGACCAGATTGAAAAAACTCTGGCCTGCCTTCTGGCAGATGGGCATTTGCTTCTCGAAGATCTTCCCGGTGTCGGAAAAACAACCCTGGCATCGGCATTGGCTCAGGCGATAGGCGGAACTTTCAGTCGAATCCAGTTTACCGCTGATCTTCTACCCTCTGATATTATCGGCACCAGAATTTATCGCCGCAGTAATGAGGAGTTTGAGTTCGTAAAGGGCCCGATTTTTGCAAATGTGATTCTTGCCGACGAACTCAATCGTGCGCCGCCAAAGACCCAGAGCGCCCTTTTGCAGGGCATGAACGAGTATTCTGTTAGCGTTGACAAGCAGCATTTCGTGCTTGAAAGACCTTTTATGGTCATTGCGACCCAAAATCCCCGCGGGTTTCATGGCACTTATCCTTTGCCGGAATCGCAAAGGGACAGGTTTCTCATGCGTCTTACCCTTGGGTATCCCGATGCGCCATCTGAAGTGGAAATTCTGAAAAACAATTGTCTGGTGCAATCGGAAAGCATGGTTGAGGCTCTGCTTTCACTTGAAGAAATTGCTGATTGTCAAAAAATGGTGAAAGAGATTGAAGTTCCGGAGCATGTTTTTGCTTACATTACCAGACTGACAGGAGCTTTGCGCGGTCACCCCGAAGTAGATCTGCCCGTCAGTCCCAGAGGCAGTATTGGCCTGGTTCGTGTCGCTCAGGCAACTGCTTTTTTGCGCGGCCTTAACCATGTGAATGTTGATCTGGTCAAGGAACTTGCTCCGGTCGTCTGGTGTCACCGCACTGGTCTCAAGGGTGCTACAAGCTTTTCCAGTGAGGGTGCGCCCGTTTCATGGTTGCGCCATGAAATTCTTCAGAAGGTAGAAGTTGATTAGCCCGAAGAGAAAAGTCAGATTAACCAGTTTTGGAAAAATGACGCTTTTTTTGGCGGTTTTTCTGTTTTTTTCAGCCCAGAACACCGGCAACAATCTTCTTTTTTTGATGAGCAGCTGCTTTATTGCAGCAATAGCCTTTTTTTCATGGATAGCTTATGCCAATCTTTCAGGAATAGATTTTAACGTTGAAATCTCAGAGGCTCCGCTTGTCGGCGAAGAAATCGTCTTGAAATGTTATTTGAAAGAGTTGCGCGATACCGATCGCTTTTCTTTGGGGTTTGAACAGGATTTTTGCAGCATTCTTTCAGCTGGCGAAAGCATTATGCTTAAGGCAACCGTCAAATGCAGCAAGAGAGGAATCTATCGCCTGAAAGACTTCAGTATTTTTTCCCTGTACCCGTTCAGTTTGTGTCTTGTTTCGCTGATTATTCCAGAACAGGAGATTTTTGTCGGCCCGTTTCCAGCCGCCAATATTCCTGAGCTTATTGATCAGGAAATTGGTGGGGCTATTCAAAAATATCAGTCGGGTAAAGAGGGTGAATACTGGATGCAGAAACACTATCAGCCGGGTGAGGATGCCTCTTTAATAAACTGGACCATTTCGGCAAGATCCAACGAAGAATGGGTGCTGACCCGCGCCCTTAATTTCGGCTTGCCCGAGAAGTTGTTTTTTGATTTCAGCGACCTTGATGGCCAACTTTTTGAAGACTGTTTATCGATTGTCATGGGCGTGATTTTTCGCTTGAGAAACGCTGGCAGCAGTGCATTCATCTGGGGTCAGCAAAGAAATGGCCAATATGCCTGGTTGACTGTTTCAGATAATTACAATGATTTGGTCAAATGGTTGGCAGAAATAGCCTCAGCCCGCCAGATTCCTCCGCCAGCCGGCGAGAGTCGCGGCATAAAATTCGCGGAATTCATGAAAGAGGCTTTATGACAGGAGAAATAAGCGGCAGCAGTTTTAATTCTTCAGTCTGGCGAGAAGAAGCTTTTAAGGTGACTCCGAAACTTTTTCGCCTTGTTGTGCTTATGTCGGCTTTTTCGCTTATTGCGGTCTATACTACTGGCTATTCAAGAGGTTTAATAAGTCTCCTGGCCGTTCCTGTCATTTTGATGCTGTTTTTCGGTCGGGGTTTGCTGCGAAAGCCTTCTTTAGTTCAAATTCTGAGTTTGACGGTTATGTTCTATTCCCTTTATTCCTTTCGCAGCCAGGTTTCGGGAGTTGTAGCTCTGGTAGAGTTTACATGCCTGATTTTGGTTTTGCAGTTGCAGGTCGCCGATAGAACTAGAACCGTTGCCGGAGCAATTGTATTGTCGTTGATGCTTATTTTGGCAGTAGCAGCGATGAATGTAAACTTTCTTTTTCCGTTGAGCCTGTTTCCTTATCTAGTAGTTACTTCCCTCACCTTGAGTGAGATTTCGTTTTTATGGCATCAGAATCTTGCCGGCAACAAAGCATCTAATAACGGGCTTAAAGCCGGGTTTATGGCCAAGCCCTGGAAATATCTGGTAATTCTGATCGCTTATATGGTGGTATGGGTGTCTCTTTTTTATCTCGTGCCACGTTCAGACGCTTACGGCCTGGCCTCTGAAACATCCAAGCGTCGATTAACCGGGTTTAGTGATTCTTTGCGGTTAGGTGAAGGAGGATTGCTTGAAGACAATCCTACGGTTGTAATGCGCATTCGCCCGGCCGAGGGGAGTCTGGTTTCACCTTCGGTTTTGCGAAGAATGCGTTCCAAACTTCTTCGTGGAACTACTTTTCCCAATTATGCCGGCGGAAGGTGGTATCGTGCCCAGACCCGTCGCTATTTCATCGATTTGCGCAAGACTCATGGTCAGTTTGTTCTGATTGAAAATCTGCCTGCCAAAAAGAAACTGCATCAGGTTGAAATTATTCTTGAGAATACCGATCCACCGGTTATTTTTGTGCCGGATCAAACTGCAACCGCTGAATTCGACGCTTCTTTCATTGCCGTTGAAACAGATTATTCAATGTATTTTCTTGGCAAAACTTCGGGGCGTAGAATTTATTTATGTCGCCTATTGATTGACCCGATCGAGGTTATGGATTCTTCTGTCGATTCATTGGATTTGCACGGTCATATGCGTATGTATCTTTCCAGGATCGGTATCGATGAAAGAATCCAGAGTCTTGCCGATCGTATCGCGAGTGGATCGACAACGATCAATCAGCGGGTGACTGCGACTATATCTTACCTTCAGAAGAATTGTCTTTATTCTTTGTATGAAGACAAGCCCGTCAGTGGCGATCCTACCGCACACTTTCTCTTTAATTCAAAATCTGGAAGCTGCGAGCATTTTGCTTCGGCGATGACTTTGCTTCTTCGCGCCATGCACATTCCTGCCCGGCCAGTGAATGGCTATTCAATGGGGGAATGGAATGACATGGGCGGTTTCTTTACCATCAGGCAAAGGCATGCTCATACCTGGGTCGAGGTTTTCTTTCCGAATTCTGGCTGGGTTCCTTTTGATCCAAGTCCTCCTGCGGAAATAGATGAGCCTGATAATGAGCTTGAAGTTTTGTTAGTCTACCTCTGGGAAATCTATGAGGGTAACTGGTTCAATTACGTTTATAATTTTGATCAGAACACGCAGATGATCGGTTTCAAAAAAATCACGAGGGCGGTTGACGAAAACTTCTCTTTTTTGATTAATAATTTGAAAAATCACTTCGTTATCATTTTTTTACTTTTGGCATTTGTTTTTATCAGCCTTAAGCGTTTTCAGAGAAAATACAAGCCCACGTCCTGGATACCTGACTGGTATTACGACTGGACGGAAACACTCGAAGTCAGACGAAATGGATGGGAGACTCCCGCTGAATACCACTGCCGGTTACTCGAGCTTGGCGTGTTTACTCCTGACAAGGAAGTCGAGCTGAAGAAACTGGCACAGCTGGTCGATCAGAGTTCACTTGGTTGTCAAAGCCATTTTCAGACAAGAGAACAGGCAATGAAAATTCTTGAAAAAATTGGAAAAAGGTAGTTTCTCTTGACCAGTTCATTATTGATTAAGTGTAAAAGCTGGTTGTTGATCTTATTTTTGAGTCTTTTGCCCGGCGTGATTTTTCTGGTCGACTGGAATCCTGAGGGCGAAAAGGTTTATCGTAGCGAAATTTCGCGCCTGGAGTGGTTCAACAACACTGAAATAAATGCTGAGGTTTTGTTGAAATGCAGTCGAATAGACTTCTGGCAAGGGCTTTTGGCCAAACGTTTCGCCGAAGTTCTGCAAAACCTTGTCGATCGCGGCCATTCTCTGGAAGAAGCAGTTGAAGTTGCCTGGAAATCATCAAAGTCGCTCTTTTTTTCAGAAGTTTCTTTGCAGTTTTTTTTGCCTCAGGCTAATGCCTGGAAAATGTTGCATTTCGGTGAAAAGGTTCCTGCTTCTGAGTATTTAATGAAGAAGCTTTTTGTGGAAATGGTGAAAAATGCCACCAAGAAAAGCAACGAATTATTTTCATCAACATGGGAACAAAGGATAAAACTGATTTTTGGCCACATGATTTTTCCAGATCAGTTTTCTTCAGATTTGCGCAGCATACCTTTTTCCAGCCTGATAAAAGGTGAGCCATTCGTTGTCGTCTGGGATTTTATCAAAACTTCTTTTAAAGGCGATATCATTGGCGGCTGTTTTTTTTATTTCCCTGATCGGTTCGATCGTCAGCAGTTGCCTGCAAAGCTTATCATGGAACACTGGAATATGGTCAATGTTTCGGTCGAGGTTTTTCCTGTCCTCATCCCTCTAAGTATCGATAACGACAATATTCACATTCATCCAACCATCGACAAGGGCAATTTTCGCCGCAGTTTGCTCGAGTTTAAAAGAAGACATGTGAAAAGAATTCCCAGCCCAGTTCCCGATCTTAAAGAAAAAAACCGACTGCCGGGAGAAAAAATGGGATCGGCTTTCATAATTGGTGACAAGCTTGTCAGGCTTTGTCCATTGGACGCGGTCAGCGGTTACCTGGGCATGCTGGTTGCCGACCAGCCAGAGACTTCAGCTCCTTTACGACAGACGATTGCCGAGGTCTATTTTACGGTGGCAGGAATAATCTGGCTGTTATTTGTTCTAAGAGTAATAATTTTTAGAGAATTGCCCATGGTAGATCTGAAGCTTCGGGTAATGGCGTGGTTCCTTGCTTTTGCTGCTTTCCCTGCCGGCTTAACCATTGGCGCATGGTCTTCCTTGATTCAGGATTTTGAAGCTTACCGTATCGAACAGATCCAGAAGGGCTTGGGTGATAGTCTTCAGAACGTTGAGTCGGGCTTTTCAAGGGTAGATAATCGTTTTATCAGCGTTGCCGGAGAATTTTTCAATTCTCCGGAGTTTCTGGCGCGGTTGAAGACCTTGAACAATTCACCAAAAAACTCTGAAAAACTGTTCAACGATCTTTATCAGCATTTTTTCGAGAAAAATATAAATCTTTCCGGAGCAATCGTGGTGGTTAAGGGCGGCTGGTATTTCAAGCAGCATCGAAGCCCATCGTTACAGGGCAAGAATGCTCAGGTCGATGCTTTGGCTTCCATTCTCGATCAATTTCTTCTTCGGGCCGATGACTTTGGTTACGAAAAGCAGAAGATTCCTGAAGATCCATCATTTCAGCAGTATCGCATTCCTGTAATACTAAATGTCAGTGACTTGGACGTTTACGATAACTTTACCGCGCTCAGCAGCTGTTTTGAGCGCGCAACCGATTTTAGAACAAATCGGCGTGATTTTCTGCAGTATGTGAAAATGGTTGACATCGATGCCAGACCGGCGGCTTTGATATTAATTTACTGGGAATTGAGCGAAGAATTCGAGACGGTATTCAAGGATGTAATGCACAACGAGAGTTTGCAGTTCAACCGAAAATGGGGGCTTTTCCCCGACCTTGCAGTATACAAGAATTTGAAGACAGGAGTAGAAATGGTCGAGAAAACCGGCAATTCCACTGGCCTGGCTGGCTTGGCGGCATTTCCGGTTAATAAGGTCAGTCATTTTTTTGATGGCTGGCAGGCGACGGTTATGATGCCTTCCGCCAGATTTGGAGATTTGCGCTACGTCGCCCGGGTTACCACCGCCAAAATCAGCCTGATTGTCGCTCAGGAAAAGGGCTTTATCGTTTTCAGCGTAACTTTGCTTTTTCTAATCATCGTTTTAGGTGCTTCATGGGCCTCAATATGGATAAGTGGTCCCTTGCGTCAGTTCGTTGAGCGCATGCGCCAGCTCAATTCGGGGAGAATTCCGAAAATGCCGGTGATTGACAGAAATGACGAGCTTGGCGTCGCCGCAACTTCTTTGAAGAGTATGACTGAGTGGGTTGTCGAGAGAGAACGTCTGGTGAAGTTCATTTCACCAAAAGTATTGCAGATGATTGCCGGTGGAAATGTTTTCAAAGCTGGCGCTGGTGCACGTCAGGATGTTACCGTTCTGGTTTCGGACATTCGCTCTTTTACTTCAATCAGTGAGAATTATCCTGCAGAGCGGGTTTTTTCGATGGTAAACACTCATTTAAAACAGATGGCGAGAATTATTCGCGAGAATTCGGGTTTGATCGACAGATTTGTCGGCGATGCCGTCTGGGCGGTCTTTTTTACTCCTGGAAAAGCCGGTGGTGAGCAGGCGCTTGCTGCGGCAGTTGCCATGTATCGGGCTCACCGGGAAATTATTTCTGTTCGACATAAAAACGGTGATTTTGCTTACCGAATCGGCATTGGATTGTTTTCTGGGAAGGTGCTTGCGGGTATTCTCGGCGATGCTTCGGTTCGTCTGGATTTTTCTGTGGTTGGCGAGGCCTTGCACGAGGCCGAACGCCTTGAAGGTATGGCACGCGACTCAATTGGAACCGGGATAATTTTCAGTGAAAATCTTGTTGAAAGCGCAAAAGTGCTGGGGCTGGATTTTGTTGAACTGTCGGAAAAGGGAGTTTACGAGGTGAGCAGTCTTGACAACTGAAGCTGCAAAGAAAAGCGATTTCAGGAGCAGCATAGGCGGCTGGCTGGTATCTTTTCTTTTGCTTGTTTTAATGATTGCAATTCTCCAGGTTCTGCATCGATCTGAGAATGTATTGAAAGAGATCGAAAAGGAGCGCGGTGTTGCCGAAGCAAGAGAAAGGCTGCAGCTCGATCTCAAGCTTTTACAGAAGTCAGCCAGTGCGGAGATGCATTTCGGAAGTTTTATCTATCATCAGATGGTCGCTCAGTATTCTGATTTGCAGCATCAGAAAGATTGGCCGGCAAAACTTCATGACCTGGTTCGCAGCCCGCTCAATCCGGTTTTGCAGAAATCCCAATGGTCGATAATGAGTTTTGACGAAGCAGCAATAGCTTCTGAAACTCTTTTTGCCGATAAAAGAGTTCGCGTAAGAGTTAGTAAAGGCCAGGCTGCCGAAAAATATTCTGAAGAAATGAAATTCTTTTGTATCAAGGGCATCAAGACCTTTTCAAATCTTCACATCGATCTTGATTATCAGAAAAAGGTGGGGCCCAGGCTTCACAATCTTTTGGATAGTCGAGTTGCCAGCGATCAGACAGATTTTATCAGATCCGCTTTTGCCTGTTTTCAACGGCTTCATTTGCATGGAAAACCGTTTCGTCTGGCCTGGTTCCCGTTGAGTGATCATAAGTGGGTTCATGCTTTGGAGCGTTTCCGGAAAATCGATATGCAGTATTTCGACAGCCGGGATTTAAACATTGCCCATCTTGGTGGCATCGCGCTTTTTTTGTTTGCAGAAGAAGACTTTGCCGATGTTTCAAGCAGATATTTGAAACATGTCGTGCGGGCAAACCTGGCCAGAACCGGCTGCAATATCGAGTTTTACGAGATTGATTCTCATCAAATGAAGGGCTCTGAATCCGATGACCTGCAGTTGAGCGGCAGACTGTCGCTGGACAGAGATTATAAAATAGTGGTGAGTCGCAAATCGAATTTTGATCCGGCTGTAAATCGCCTTGCCAGATCGATCGGTTTCTCTTTGAGAATTGCCTGGTTTGCGGCAGGACTCTTGCTGTGGGGGCATTTTTTTGTCATGCGGCGTCAGGTAAGCGTCAACATCAGCATGCAGTTGATCGCTTTCACGGTCTGGATACTTTTTCCAGCTTTCTACCTTGGTTACAATGCGACAGAACGTTATGTTCTCGAGAAACAGACCTCAACCTTGTCCGGGTTGAAAAAAAATCTTGCCGATCAGGTCAGGGCTTTTGATAATTCCCTGGAAATTTACAAAACCTGGGTTTGCCATGTGATAGAAAGATCGGTAGATAAGCATTTTTCGCTGGAATACATCGATTTGTCCGATAAGGACGGCAATCGGAAAATGATGCAGGAAGTGAAGAGAGATCTGCTGCTGAATGGAGTATTTTCCAAAAATATTTTTCTGGTAGATGGCTCTGGCAATATTCATTCTGATCTTTTCGGAGCGAACAAGAAAGAAAAACGGTTCTTCGAAGAATTCTTCAAGGCTTTCTATTTGCCGGTTATCAGTTCTTCGGCAAAATCTGATTCTGAAAGTAAAAAAAGTGGCAGCCAGCTTCTTGCAGGCGCTCAGGCAGAAGAATTGGTCGATATTGCCCGTAGTGTTCTCTTACCTGAAGAGGTTTCTGCGATGGCAATGAAGACTGTTTCGCTGGACCGTCTCAGTGGAATGGAGCAGCAGGCGTTCATTTTTCATAAGTATCTTGGTAAAGACAAGAAGGCATTTCTGGCAATTCAGGCCGGAATCTACATGCAGTCGGTCGAGCGAAGCTGTATGCTCGATTGGATTGAACATTTTCAGCAAGAAAAGCTTTCCGGATTGATGTGGTTTATCACCAGGAAAAAGGCCCCTTCCTGGTTATTGAGGCCGCCTTTCTGGGCGGCAAATACTTCAGGCGTAGAAGGGCAACTGGTTTTCGTCGCCGATTTCCTGGCTCCGGGATTGCTGTTTCTCAATCATCAGCTTACGCAAAGCAATGTTTCAATGACGACAACAATTGAAATCGGTTCTCAGGAATTTCTATTGGCAAGTTTTTCCGGGCAGAAAATGAATGAATATCAGTTAAGTGCCCTGATTCCGTTGCAACCGCATAAAAAGATGCTTGAAGATTTCAGGCTGAAGTTGCTTTGGGCAATGGCGATAATTTTTCTTGTTTCGGCCATCATTGGCGTAAGAATTGCCCGTAGTTTCATCGAACCGGTAGTTATTTTCGCTGAAAATGCCCTTCAGGTTATGACTGGCAATTTTAAGGTCCGGATGCCAGAAAAATGGGAAGAGCAGGAGTTTGTGTCGTTGGCAACAAATTTCAATCAGATCGTCGCCAATCTTGATTCGGGCAAAACCCTGACCAAGTTCGTTTCGGATGGCGCTCTTGAAGTTATTCGCGATACCGGTAAACTGGAAAATGAATACTACGCCATCGATCAGGCGATTATGTTCGTCAGGCTCGATCAATTCTGGGAAAAAACCGAGAATCTTTCCCCGGAGCAGGCCGTCTACGTATTGAACATTTTCTTTGCCATGGTTTGCCGGGAGATAAAAAAGTCGGGTGGCGATGTCAGTAAATTTATCGGTGAAAAAGTTCTGGCTGTTTTCAATGTCACGGGAGGCGATTCTCATGAACTGGCCGCCGATTGCGCTTTGAGGATCTGTCGTGAAGTTGAACAGAATAATGATAAATACCGGAATTGCCGGGTTCGAATTGGTTTGAGTCAGGGTAAGGTTCTTGCCGGAGTGATTGGCGGTGAAGAATCTTTGCTCGAACAGACGGTGATTGGCGATTCGGTCAATCTGGCTTCAAGGCTATGTACCATTTTATCAGACCATTCTATTCTGGTTAATCAAGTGCTTGCCGAATTGTTAATTAAAAACAGCTCCAGGTTTGAATTGAAGCTTTTGCCCGAGCGGGAAATCAAGGGCAAGAAAACTCCGGTTACAATCTATTCCCTTATAGGGTACACAGCGGGTTGACAATTTTTTCCAGTTGTATTATAGTAGAAACCTTCTAATTTAGAGTTCAACCTCAGGAGATAAACCATGAGCTTTACTTATAATCCAAACAAAAGAAAACGCGCCAAGACCCACGGTTTCAGAAAAAGAATGAAAACCGTAGCTGGTAGAAACGTTCTTAAACGTCGAAGAGCACGCGGACGCAAGAGACTTTGCGTTTGATGCTGCGACTTGGGGAATACCCAAAAAAAGGGGCGCTCCACCCTGCGAACCCATTCCGATTTTCAGCGGGTCTTTAATGAAGGCTCTCGCTTTTTTCGGGATGGGTTGGGTTTTTGCGTGCGAAAAGTTCGCGGAATTGATTTCCGTTATGGCATATCAATTCCGAGAAGATTTGGAAACGCAGTCGAAAGAAATCGACTGCGCCGTCGTCTGCGCGAAATTATCAGAATGGCCGATCCGCCGCTCGAATCGGCAGAAATTGTCTTCAGCTTGCGCAAACCTTGCCGGGAGCTGTCTTTCGCGACGCTAAAAGGCGCCTGCGAATGGGCTTTTGCCCGGGTTCACCGCGCCAGATACCTTGAAGGTGACAATGACACAGAGTAGTCGCGCAGATGGAGATGCAGAGAGAAGCACGTCGCAATCCTTCGCCGCTTTTTTGGGCTTGAAGCTGATAAGGTTTTATCAGAAATTCATTTCGCCATTGCTCGGAGCCAACTGCCGGTTTTCCCCAACATGTTCGCAATATACCTTTGAAGCGATTGAAAAATATGGCTTTATCAAAGGATGCTGGATGGGATTCTGGAGAATCATGAGATGCAACCCGTTTTCACGAGGCGGCAATGATCCGGTTAAATAAATCAAAAAGGTATGCTGATAAAGCCAATGCCGACAGGGAATTGAACAAAATGAATCGTGCTGGTAACAAACTTCTATTTAAAATTTCATTAAGCAGAGCTATCTGCTTTTTTGTTTTTCTGGCGGTATTTTTTACTGCCTTTCAAGGCTTTGCTCAGGTAGTCAATGCTGAAAAATTTACCTGTCAGATCAACGATGTCGATGGCGACAGTTTTCGTGATGCCACCATTGAAACTGATCTTTTGAGGGTTGTGATCTCCAGCAAGACCGGGGCTCCTTCGGCATATTTTCTCAAGGGCCCGAATTTTGAAGAAAACATGTATCCGCCGATTCTCATGGATCTTGGCTATAAATTTGACGCTGCCCATTTGCAGCCTTTCGTTGCCCAGTTGGCCTCGGGAAGCTTTTCCAATAATGGTTTTACCATCGAACTCGAAGAAAACAGCAATGATCGTATCGTTGTCAGGGCAAATGCAAATCTGGGTGCTGAGGCACAAGGTGATGCCGGAATCGGCCTGGCGATTCGTTATACATTTCTTCGGGGCGTTTACAATTTTTCCGTCGAATATATTGTCAGCAATCTTGCTGAAAAACTTGTTACAGTCGGCAATGAAACCAATGGTTCGTTCAAACTTTCATTTGGGCCAGGTCTTTTTATGGACCCTTTTGGTCCATCGACAATCTTAGGGCTGAAACCCGGTGCGGTCGAAACTTTTTCCGATGCCGAAGCACTAAAGAAGTCCGATCAGAAATTCACTGGAATCGGTTTGAAAGACCAGTATTTCGCTGTTTTGCTCGATGCCGGCAGCGAAGTAAAAATTTCTGCCACCGATTTTGAAGTTAAATCGGATGATGAACGTAAAAAGGTGCAGAATGGCCATTCGATCAGCTTTTTGTTGCCGGCTTTCAATCTTGGTGCCAAAGAATCCAGATCTTTTGGCTTCAATTTTTATGCCGGGCCTATTTTGCTCGACCAACTGCAAAAAATCAACCGTGGCATGGTTTCGGAATATGGTTTTTTGAGCACCATTCTGCTGCGCGTTCTGCAGTTTTTCTATGCAATGTTTCCCAACTACGGTCTGGCGATAATACTGCTTACCCTGGTAGTAAGACTTGTTCTTTACCCGTTGACTCTAAAACAGTCCAAGTCGATGGCGCATATGCAGAAAATCCAGCCCAAGGTTCAGGATTTAAAAGATCGTTTTAAAGACAACCCACAAAAGTTCAACGAAGAGGTTCTGAAACTTTATCAGAAACACAATGTGAACCCTCTTGGCGGCTGTTTACCATTGTTGTTGCAGTTACCAATTCTTATTGCCTTGTATAATACCATTCGTATTGCCGTCGAATTGAGAAAGACGCCTTTCCTCTGGATAGCCGACCTATCCAAAGGTGATCCGCTACTGATACTGCCCATCGCCATTGCCGCTTTGATGTACTATCAGCAGGGGAAAATGACCGATCCGCAACAACAACAGATGATGGCTTTTATGCCAATGTTTATGTTTGTTATCACCTGGTCGTTACCAGCAGGTCTTCTGGTTTACTGGTTTGCCAGCAGCGTGATCGGATTGTTACAGCAGTTGCAGGCCAACCGCATTGCGGCGGCCATTAAGGAGGAGTGACCCATATATGAACAGGACTATTGAAATTACTGCCAAATCGGAAGATGAAGCTCGACAGATTGCCCAGGGCGAATTGAATGACAATGAAGCGATTATTAGCTCTGAAGTGCTTTCGGCACCAGCTCGCGGAATTTTCGGCTTCGTTGGTAAACAGGAATTCAAAATTCGTTTTACCCTCGGCCCAAAACCTCAGCCGGCCAAAAAGACCGAGAATTCCATTGAAGATCGGCCTGAAAAAATCAAACGTCGTGAGTTTTCCGAGCATGACGAAGAGCCTCCGATGAGGGAATCCCGCGATTCAAGAGAATACCGCCAGCCGAGAGAACCTCGCGGAAATCGTGATAGTCGTCGTTCTGCTCCAAGACAGCGTCGCCCGGCCGAAGAAGAAGTCATCGTCGAGCGCCCGAAAGATCCGGTCAGCGACGAAATTCGCAATCATGAGTTTTATGGGCAGATTTTTGAGCTTATTCGCGATGTTGCCGCGAACGTTGGCATCGATGAACTCAATCTCGAAGATTACATGCGTGATGGCGCCTGGGTTATTGAAGCTTCGGGTGAAAATGTTGCCCAGCTCATCGGCAAACGCGGACGAACTCTTGATTCACTGCAGTATCTGATGAATATTATTCTCAATCGTGGTAACGACGAAAGAATCAAGCTGGTTCTCGACGCTCAGGGATATCGGGAAAAGCGCTATCGAAATCTGATGTCGTTGGCTTTTCGCATGTATAAAAAAGCTCTTTCTTCGCGCAAACAGGTCGAACTCGAACCGATGTCGACCCTTGACCGGCGCACTGTTCACATGGCTCTTAAAGACAAAAATGGCATCGAAACCTTCTCGAAGGGTTCGGAACCTATGCGTCGCGTAGTCATTTCACCGTTGAAGAAGGGCCGCAATGAAGTTAATGCCGGCTGGCAGCCGATTATTGACGAAGCTGATGAAGAGCCAATGGAAAGAAATGAAGGCTCGGGCGCAGTTCCGATGTTCATGGAGGAAGATGTCTAAAAAAGGCGTTGATACTATTGTTGCCGCTTCCACACCACCAGGAAGGGCTGCACTGAGTCTGATACGTCTGTCTGGTCCAGAATCATTCAACATTCTGAACAAGGTTTTCAAAAAAGGGGGAAAGAAGACTTTCCCCCTCCCTTATTCAGCATACTATGGTTCTATTGTCGATCCTGAAAGTGATTCGGTCGTGGACAAGGTCGTATTGACGACTTTTGTTGCGCCTAATTCCTATAGTGGGGAAAATGTCGCGGAAATTTCCTGCCACGGCAATCCCGTTCTGGTCAGCAGAATAATTGCCCTGCTGATCAAAAATGGTGCTCGACCTGCTGAAGCCGGAGAATTTACCCGCCGGGCTTTCATCAACGGGAAACTTGACCTGCTTGAGGTTGAGGCTGTTGCCCAGTTGCTTTCGGCAGAAACAGCCTCGCAGGCTCAGCTGGCGCTTAATCAGCTCGATGGATTGCCTTCCCAGAGGGTTGGCGTATTTCGCAAGCAGATTTTGCATCACCTGGTTCAGCTTGAGGCAAGCCTAAACTTTCCCGAGGATGCAATTGAAGCGATTGACGAACATCGGCTTGCCCGGGACTTGAAAATCATTCATCGGGAAATGCTGATTTTTGCCAATAATGCCAAAAATGGCAGTCTGGTCGCCGGCGGCCTTAAAATTGCCCTGCTTGGTCGCCCAAATAGTGGCAAGTCAAGCCTGATGAATTATATGCTCGGCAAAGACCGGGCAATAGTAACCGAAGTTGCCGGAACAACCCGTGATACTCTTGAAGAAGGTTTTCTGATAGGTTCGATTCCGGTTAGAATTATTGATACGGCAGGCTTACGCGATCCTGGTGACAAGGTTGAAGCAATAGGAATAGAAAGAACCCGGCGTGTCATTGATGAAGCTTTTGCTCTGATCGGTGTTTTTGACGGCTCGCAAATCGAAACTGTTGAAGACCGGCAGGTGCTTGCAGAAATGCAGAGCCGAAATAAGCCCTTTATCTGCGTACGCAATAAGATCGATTTGCCCCAGAAACTCGACCCGGATTTCTTTGCCGGCAGCACAGGAGTCGGGATATCCGCTCTTCAGGGAACCGGACTGGCCGGCCTTGTTGACGAATTGAAAATTCTGATCGAGAAGAGTGGCTTGGCTCAACTAGATTCAATGGTCCTGCTCGGCGCTCAGCAGCAGTTATCTCTCGAAAAGGCCCTGGCGGCAATCGAAAGATCCATCGAGGGTATCGGACAGATTTATCAGGATATGCTGGCAATAGAGCTGGAGGAATCCGTGCGTGAGCTGGGCCGCGTTAACGGCGAAACTGTCGATGTGAACACTCTCGATCTGATATTTGAAAGATTTTGTATAGGTAAATGACATGACCAGTAGCCGTTCTTATGAAGTTATTGTCGTCGGGGCAGGTCATGCCGGGTGCGAAGCTGCTCTCGCATCAGCCCGGCTCGGAGCCAAAACCCTTTTGCTGACCATGAATATTTCGACAATAGCTCTAATGCCTTGTAATCCCAGTATCGGTGGCCCCGGAAAAGGGCATCTGGTAAGAGAAATTGGGGCGCTTGGTGGTGAAATGGCTGCATGCATAGATGAAACCTGTGTCCAGATGAAATGGCTCAATACGTCGAAAGGCCCGGCTGTGCGTTCGCGCAGAGCTCAGGCTGACAAATTTCTTTATCGGCAAAGAATGACCGAAACCCTTTTTAAAACCCCTAACCTGTTGGTGCGTCAGGCTCAGGTAGTCGAGGTGATCGCTGAAAAGGGTATTATAAAAGGGTTGCGCAGTGAAACAGGACTTGTGTTTAATTGCGCAAAGCTGATTATCACATCCGGAACTTACCTGAACAGTAAAATTATTCTTGGTCGAAGCACCTGGGAAAGCGGACCGCATAACCAACGCTCTGTTAAAGGTCTTTCTGAAAGCCTTGTTGCGCTGGGAATAAATCTGCGGCGTCTTCAAACTGCAACTCCGCCGAGAATTCTTAAAAGCTCGATCGACACGGAAAAAATGAAAGAGTTGCCGGGCGATAATGACTCGGGTGGTTTCCTTTGGGAAAACCGGCTTCGCAATTATGAAAAGCAGATATCCTGCTGGCTGACTTTCACCGATTCAAGATCGGTTGACGCGGTAAGGCGTAACCTCGATGAAAGCCCACTTAAGCTTGAAAACATTACCAATGTTGGGCCAAAACATTGCCCATCTATCGATCGAAAAATCATCAATTTTCCAGATCAGATAAAACATCAGATTTTTGTCGAGCCAGAAGGATGGGAATCAAGAGAGCTTTATCTGCAGGGCTTGACAACCGGAATGCCACCAAAGGCTCAGCAGGAAATCGTTGCCAGTGTTGCCGGTCTTGAAAATGCCGTGATTCTTCGCTATGGCTATGCCATAGAATATGATGCCCTCGCTCCTGGCCAGTTTCGAAAAACTCTTGAAAGCAGGGTGGTTAAGGGGTTATACACTGCTGGTCAGCTTAATGGAACCTCCGGCTATGAAGAGGCTGCGGCACAGGGGCTTATTGCCGGAATCAACGCCGTTTTATCGTTGCGCGGCATGCAACCATACTGGCCCTCGAGAACCCAAAGCTACATCGGCGTTCTGGTCGACGATCTTTCAACCTGGGAGAAGCCCGAACCATACCGGATTACTCCTGGCCATGCCGAGTTCAGACTTAAACTGCGCGATGATTCGGCAGAGCGCCGTCTGATCGAAGATGCCGCCCGAATTGGCCTGATCGGCGAGCAAAGGTATCAGAAGATCAAAGAATGGGTCGGACGTATCGAAGATGAAATGAAGCGTCTTGAAGGACTGAAGATTCAACCAAGCGGCGAGAATCGTGCGCGTCTACTGCAAACCCAAACCGGAGATCTCAAAAAAACTATCAGTGCCGCTGAATTGTTGCAAAGGCCCTCTTTCACTTATTCCCAGTTGAAAGAGTTTTTCCCTGAAGAAGAGCAGTTGAGGCTCAGTGCCGCCGATGAAGTTTTCAACCTTGAAACTGAGATTCGCTATCGAGGCTACGCTGAACGCGAAGCTGAAAGAATCGAACAAACTCGATTATTGGAAAAAATAACTTTGCCTCTGGCCGATTCGGACAAGCGTTTGCAGGCTTTGAGTGAGACTGCAAGACAGGCCATTTTTTCAAGTCGATTTGATGATTTGAGTCAGGCGGTAAGAAAAAATTGCCTTTCACGGGGAGAACTTGCTATTCTTTTAACGGTTCTCGATTTAAAAGAGGAAGTTTCGGGCAAAACTGAGGTGGAGCAATGATGAACAAAAAGCGGCAGGAATTGCTGATAAACAATCTGAAGTCAATTTCTGCTGAAGTGCGCCAGCGCTCTTTGCAGCAGCTCATGCAGATTCCTACCATTCCAGTTGAAGACAAAAGGAAGTTCGCTGAAAGTCTGCTCCAGGACAGCGAGGTAGAAGTTCGCCAATATGCTGCCGCCGTATTGAACGAGCTGGGGGGCAGTGGTTCTGCTTCTCCTGCGCCAGGCAGCTCCTCTTATCAAGCTCCTGAGCAAGGCTTTTCTCTGCCTTCACAACCAGAAAACCCGCCAATGCAGGCTGTCCCAGCCACGCCGGTTGCGCCGATGCAACCAGATACGCCTTTTGCGCCCGCAGCTCCCGTTGCCCCGCAGCAGCCTGCCGCACCTTTTGCGCCCGCAGCGCCCGCAGCTCCCGTTGCCCCGCAACAGCCTGCCGCGCCTTTCGCGCCCGCAGCGCCCGCAGCTCCCGTTGCCCCGCAGCAGCCTGCCGCGCCTTTCTCGCCCGCAGCTCCTGCTGCCCCGCAACAGCCAGCCGCGCCTTCAGAACCTACTTTTGGCCTTCCATCCCTGAATGAGGTCGAGACGACTGCCACATTGCCGCCGGCGGATATCGCCGCTTCTCCTTCTGCGCCTCCGCCATTGCTTGACGAAAGCTTGGATCCCTCTTTGCCGGATCTTAAAAAAATCAACGATATCCCGACATTACTGCAACACATTCGCATGCTGTCGGATAAAAAGCCTGCCGGTTACCTGACGCAATTGCTTCAACTCTCTGAAAGCCAGCTTGAAGAAGTTGCTCTCTCGGCTTTACAGGCATTGTTGAACCTTAAGGATCGCAAAGTGCCGCCGCAGGTTCTTTTCAAGCTTGCCAACGAGAATTTTTCTTCGCAGCGTCGCTTTTTGATGTTGAAAATAATCATGGATACCGAAATGGAGCTGGATACTCCTTTGCTTGAAAGAATTTTGCTCAATGAAAAGGATGTAATCGTAAAATCCGGTCTGGTTAAAGTTTTTGCCCGAAATAGCCGTGAAAAAGGGTTGAATACCATTTTTTCCTGTCTTCAGGATCCGGACCCGCGCGTAAGAGCCAATACGGTTGAGGTCATCGAGGAGCAGGGAATTCGCGGTTGTGAGCAACAGATAGTTGCCCTGCTTCAGGACCCGGAAAACCGTGTTAAAGTAAATGCCGCCAAATTTCTGGTAAAGAATGGTTATCAACAGGCATTTTTGACCCTCAGGTCGATGCTGGTTTCTTCTGAAGTTTGGCTGCGTGACAGCGTTATTTTTGCCCTGGGCGAAATTGGTGATCAGGCCTCTTTGACGCTTTTAAAGGCGGCGCTCAAAGACCCAAACCAGGGAATCCGCCTCAGCGTACTCAAGTCTTTGGCCAAAATTAATAATTCAACTGCCAGGCAAGTTCTTAAAGCTGCTTCTGGTGACCCTGACCCCGTGGTTGCACAGGTTGCCAACTCTTTATGGGAAAAAGTTAAAGATACCCCTTTGCGCGACGAGTTTAGGCCCGTAGCGCCTGCAGCCCCGGTTGCCCCGCCGCAGCCGGTAGCACCTGTTGCGCCTGCAGCCCCGGTTGCCCCGCCGCAGCCGGTAGCGCCTGTTGCGCCTGCAGCCCCGGTTGCCCCGCCACAGCCGGTAGCGCCTGTTGCACCTGCAGCCCCAGCTCAGACCCAGTTGCCGCCGGGTTCACCGGCCTTTGCCAAGCCGCGCTCGGCAGAAGTTTATTCGCGAATGATTTCCGGTAACCCTGAGGATTGGCAGGTGGCGGCCAGAGACATCGCGTTTGTCATGGGCGACGATCAGACGATTTTGTTGAACGCAGCCTATAGTCATCAGGACGAACACATAAGGCTGTCTGCAGCTAAAATACTTTCACGTAAACGCACCCCTGAGGCCAGGGCTATTCTGGAACAAATGGCCAATGATCCCAATGAGCTCGTGCGCTCATTGGTTGAAAAAACCTTACTGATAAACAAGTGAACAACAAGGGCGATTTTGAAGTCATAGTTGTCGGAGCCGGTCATGCCGGTTGTGAGGCTGCGCTTGCCAGTGCCCGCGCTGGAGCGGAGACTCTGCTTCTCACCATCAATCTCGATGCAGTTGCGGCAATGCCCTGCAATCCATCTATTGGTGGCCAGGGAAAAGGTCAGCTCGTTAGAGAAATTGACGCTTTGGGCGGTGAAATGGGTATAGTTGCCGACGAAACATCGATTCAGATGCGTAGGTTGAATACCAGAAAAGGATTGGCTGTCCAGGCGAATCGTTTTCAATCGGATAAAGAAGCCTATAGTCGGCGCATGCTTCGTTCGCTTCTTGATCAGCCCAACCTGTCGCTGCAACAGCAGCTGGTTACTGATTTGCTCGTCGAAGATGGCAGAGTTTGTGGTGTAGGTCTGATCAATGGCGATGTAATCAAGGCGCCCGCGGTGATCTTGACCACAGGCACCTTTTTGCGTGGTTTGATTCACATTGGCGCGGTAAATTTTTCTGCCGGGCGGGCAGGGGAACCAGCTGCCGATGCTCTGGGTGAATCCCTGCAGCAGGCAGGTCTGCCCTTGATGCGTTTCAAAACTGGTACGCCACCGAGAATCGATGGCAAAACCATTGATTTTTCAGGAATGGAAAAGCAGGAAGACGAACCGATGACTCCGCCTTTTTCTCTTTGGTCAGATCTATCCTGCCGTTTGCCATCCAAGCCATGTTACATCACCAGAACAACTGAAGAAACCTATCGGGTGATCGTCGATAATATTGGCAAATCAGCTTTGGTTGCCGGTTATATTACGGGAACCGGACCTAGATATTGCCCCTCCATCGAAGACAAAATCAGCAAATTCCCTGATAAAATCACACACAAGGTTTTCCTTGAGCCCGAAGGCGTTCTCTCGACTGAAATCTACCTTCAGGGCCTTTCAACCAGTCTTCCTGAAGATGTTCAGGAAGAATATGTGCGCACCTTGCCGGGACACGCAGATGCGGTCATTACTCGCCCTGGTTATGGGATCGAGTATGATGTTATCGACCCTTTGGATCTCTATCCGACAATGATGTCGCGATCGATCAGAAATCTTTTCTTAGCCGGGCAAATCAATGGCACTTCGGGCTACGAAGAAGCCGCTGCGCAGGGGCTTCTGGCGGGCTTGAACGCTGCGGCAATTCTTCGGGGCGATACTCCTCTGGTTTTATCGCCACAGAATTCCTATCTGGGCCTGATGATTGAAGAGATTACCACGACCGGCATTGTCGAGCCCTACCGGGTCTTCACATCCCGGTCCCCGTTTCGTCTGCAGCTGCGAATGTCCAATGCCGAAGAACGTCTTTCCGAATATGGACGACAGTATCGGGTGTTGAGCGAGGAAAAATTTGCCTGGCTTGAAAAGCGACAGCTGCATTTACAAAAGCTTGAAGACCGTTTCAATGATGTTTCTCTGACTCCGGCCCAGCTGCCAAAAATACTGCCGGAATTCGCGAACCCGGTGATGCACTCATCTGCAAGTCTGGCGCAGCTTTTGCGTCGTCCTGAAGCGGAGTTGACAAGTTTTCTCAAGCTCGTTCCCGAGGTCGAAGAACTCGATTTGCTTGGCAAATTCGAGCTTGAAGCAAGAATTAAATATTCTGGCTACCTTGTTCAGCAGCAGAAAGAGTATGAGTTGCGGGAAAGCATGACCAGGTTCGAAATTCCCGCCGGGTTTATCGATAATCTGCCGGGCGCGGTTTCCAAGGAAGCAAGAATGAAAATAGAAGCAGTAAGACCAAAAACGGTTGGTGAACTGGAAAAGATTCCCGGGGTCAGGGCTTCTGATATGGCAGTTATTCTCATGACCCTGAAAAAGAATTCCCGGAGAATTTGCGATGGATAATGATTTTGTCGCGGAAATGCAGCCATATCTTGAAAAGCTTGAAATAATGCTTACTGCCGAGCAAAAATATAATTTGAATCTTCTCGGCAGTTCAATGCTTCAAGACCCGATCTATCCAAGTGTATCCAAAATTTTTGCCGTTGAAGAGATAGCTCTGAAACATTTTCTCGACAGCATTATTCCAATTAAGTTCGCTCCAGACGCTTTTTTGAAGTCGAATCGGGTTTTGGACCTGGGTACCGGTGGCGGTTTTCCTCTTTTACCTCTGGCGATAATGTTTCCGGAAAAGAGATTTTTGGGAGTCGATTCCCGGCAAAAATCGGTTGAATTTGTGGCAAGAATGGCCGAAAAAGTTGGGTTGAGCAACGTCGCCGTCAAGCATTCAAGAATAGAGGAGCTTGGCCAGAATCCGGAATTCAGAGAGAAGGCTGACATGGTTATCTGTCGGGCCTTGTCGGCCCTGCGAACCCTGCTTGAATATACCTTGCCGTTAACCAGAACCGGGGGTTATTGTTTTTATTACAAGGGCCCAAAGCTTGACGCGGAACTTTCAGAGGCAGAAAATGCCCTGAAAACCTTTATGGTAAATAAATCAGATATGGTTTTTTATTCGATTGAAGAGCCAGATGTTCCTTTCAGCCGTGGTTATCTTCAAGTACACAAGAAAAAGCCGGTTTTGCCCAAATACCCCAGAAAGAACGGATTACCAACGGCAAAGCCCTTGTAAGCTGAAGGGTACAGAATTCGTTGGTGTTTCTGATTGACTTGCCTTTTATAATCTGCTATACTCAGCAAACTTATTTCAATCTGGAGGAAATAACCATGGGTGCATGTCCTAAGAATAGAGTTTCAAAACTCAGACAGAGAAAAAGAAGAACTCACTATAAAACAGCTCCGGTAACACTGGCTAAATGCCCTCAGTGTTTCGAAACCAAAAGAGCTCACCGTGTTTGCCCTGCTTGCGGTTATTACGGCAAGAAAATCAAGGTTCTCGACGTAGACAAAGAATAATCGTTGAAATCAATGCGAATGAAAATCGCTGTTGATGTTATGGGTGGGGACTATGCTCCCCAGGAACTGGTGTTGGGTGCCCAGAAATTTCTGCAGAGTTGTGACGATGCAGAATTGATTCTGGTCGGAAACGAGTCCGCCATACGCGAAACACTGCCGGATTTGCCCGAAAGATGTGAAATCTTCGATACTCCTGAATTCGTGGAGATGGGCGAACCGCCGATGCAGGCTCTTCGCAAGAAGAAACGTGCTTCAATCGCGGTGGCGGCTCATCTTGTACGCGAAGGCAAGGCCGATGCGCTTCTTTCCGCCGGGAGCACCGGCGCACAGATGGTTGCTTCGCTTATGGAGCTTGGCCGAATTCCCGGCGTTGATCGCCCGGCGATTTCGGTAATGTTGCCCAGTGCCAAGGACCATGGTGTAATGTTGCTTGACGTTGGCGCAAATGTTGACTGCAAGCCGCATCATCTCCTCCAGTTTGCTTTGATGGGCTCAGCTTACTATGAAAAGGTCTGTAAAATAGCCAGGCCGGCGGTAGGCATTCTGAGCATCGGCGAAGAGGCTTCCAAAGGTAACGATCTTACCAAGGCCGCCTATGAGATGATTTCAAAAAGTTCTTTGAATTTTATCGGCAATGTTGAGGCCGATCATTTGTATTACGGCAAGGCGCATGTCGTTGTTTGTGATGGCTTTGTCGGCAATGTTTTGCTCAAGGGTAGCGAAAGCATCTCAGAATTGATTCAGGGAGCGGTTTTTAAAGCTGCGCAAGGCTTGGATATTTCTTCTGAAAAATTGCTGGCCCTTAAATCCGGTTTGAAAAAGTTCAGTTCCGATGCTCCTGAATACAGTGCGGCACCGTTGCTGGGCATAAACGGAGTTTCGGTTGTTTGTCACGGCAAGTCGCGCTCTGGCGTGATTGCCAACGCAATCAAGCTTGCGGTTCAGTATGCTTCAACCGGAGTTATCGACCTGATTCAGCAGCAGGTTGAAAAAGAGGGTGGCAGTGAAAGCAATGAAGGCTGAACATAAAAAGACTTTTGAGAGAATTCGGGCCTTAAAACCGTTTTAAATTTTTATTAAGGTGATTGACATGAAGGCGATTATTTTTCCCGGACAGGGTTCTCAAAAAGTCGGCATGGCTCGAGCCATGGTTGATAAGTTCAGTTGGGCGGCAGAAATGGCCGCTGAAGCTGACGCGGTTCTTGGCAGAAATCTTAGCGAGATTTGTTTCAATGGGCCGGAAGAAGAACTTAAAAAGACGATCAACACACAGCCGGCGATATTCTTTGCTTCAGCAGTCCTGACCGAATGGGTCAAACGCAACGGTATCGATTTTTCAGCGGTGGCTGGTCACAGTCTTGGCGAATATAACGCGGTTTATGCAGCCGGAGTGGCGTCTTTTAAGGATCTGCTCAGATTGGTCAGCATTCGTGCCGCCGCCATGGAAAAGGCCTGCCCGGCCGGTATTGGCGCAATGAGCGCAATAATGATGCTGAGCCGCGAAAAACTTGAGGAAATCTGCAAAGAAGCTTCAAGTGAAGGCGTATG
>CAZTHA010000007.1:0-36422 GCA_964613435.1 uncultured bacterium | reverse complement strand
GCATGGTTGTCACTTCTGTGGTCGGTACCGGCATCATTTTTACCGTGCCGTTGTAAGAAATAACCAGATCGCCAGTCGCGGTAATCAGTGGCTTCTGGAAAATGCTGCGGCCATAGGTGGTCCAGACTGAATTGGATGATCCGGTGCTGATATAGCTTCCATAGGTGGTGCGGTCGAAGAAAGAATCTTTGTGGGTCATGAAAATTCCCTGGCGGAAAGGAAAAGCATTGTAGACATCACCAAGTTCCCTCGACCAGAACAGGCCACCGTTTGTGGCATCGACACAGCGCAGGGTTTTTTTGGTTGCAAAGATCAGGCGGTTGCCGAAGCGAGCCGCGCCGGTAAAGCCTGAGTTCAGGGTTGTCGTCCAGGAATCGCCGGTCATCAGTGAAAAACAGACTATTCGTGATCCACCGGCAGCAAGCATGATTACCCGGTCGCCAACGACCTGAATCGCTTTCAGACCGGTAGTTGCATGCTTGAAAAGGGTCTGGCCGTTGTTCTGGTCGATTACTATCAGCTGACCACTTGGCGTGGTAGTGACCAGCAGTCCTTGAACGAAAAGCGGGTTGTCGCTGGAAACCCTGTCGGTAGAGGTCCAGATCATTTCGCCCGTTTCCGGGTCATGCCCGGATATTTCCCATGCCGGCTCCTTCAGGTCGGTATAGCCGTAAATGCTGACAATGACTTCGTCTGCGGCAAAATTAACCAGAGACTTTTGAAACTGGTAGTCCCAGAGGGGCTGTCCCGATTCACTGTCGATGCAGTAAAGTCCGGTTTTGCCAGAGGATACGGCAAACTTGCCGTTGGAAATTTTGACCGGATCGATCATGATTGGGTGTTCGAGCGCTGCTTCCCAGGCTATGCTCAGGCCGGGAACCTTGAAACCGCGAATCATGTTGCTTTTGTCGGCGACGACGACAATATTGCCGCAGGCAAACGGTTGGTAAGTAAAGACCGGCAATTTGGCCGACTTTGCAGTTTGTTTCCCACTTTGATCGATTTCGTAAAGAAAATAATCGCGCCGTCCCTTGTTGCCGCCAAGAAAAACAAAGCGATTGCCCAATTCGATCGGGTCGCTGTAAATTTTTTCATCGATCTGTGTCGACCATTGAGCCAGGGTTTCGGGCTCTGATCCAAGCAGGTGAAAGGCCAGGATGCCGCAGATTACGAGAATGATTCCCAGTGATTTTTTTGACATTTGCTTCAGTCTCTTTTTAGGTGGTTCAAAATTGTTTTTATGCAAAGATCGGGATCGGTCAGGCTTGAGTTGAGAACCATGTGGTAGGGGTGGGGGTCATTCCAGTCAGCGTCGAAGAAATCGTAAACAAAGCTCGATGCGGCCTTGTCTTTGGCTTCGATCAGGCTTTGTGCCTTGTCGGTTTCGATTTTCTGTTCCTGGCAAAGTCTGGCGATTCGGTCTTTGCGGTTGGCAACGACGCGATAATGTCTGACGTTTTCATAGTCTTTCAGGATGTGGCATGCGCCGCGCCCGAGAATGACCGCATTTTCATTGCTGGCGATTTCCTTGATAACCTGGGTTAAGACATCGAAATAATCCTTTTCGTGAAATGAATCTCGTGGAAAGGAACTGAACATTTCAGCTGAATCCCAGTCCAGGGGCCCGATACCAAAAGGGTGAAAAACCAGTCCGCCCTGGGCGATGCTGTTAAGGGCTTCCTGAAAGAAAACGCCGACGCGATTGTAGGTTTCCTGATCGAAATCTGCAAGTTGGTCCTGCTCTTTACCAAGTTTTTGGGCGATTTCATTGATTACCTGCTGGTCAAAACAACTGCAGCCGAGAGCCTCTGCAACCTTGAGTGCAATATAGGTGCCCGATGAGCCCAACTCACGGGAAATGGTGACAACCGGCATATGATATCCTCCTGCAGTCAAATTTCTGATTTCATTCTACGCCAACTTGCGCTGCTTTTTCAAATTGCATCGAGAATTTATTCGTCTCAGTTTTCTCTTTACTTAATATTTGCCGCAAGGGTATTCTGCAATCCTGCCTAAGCTACAAAAATCAATTTTTCATAGAAAACAGGAGATATAGATGGCAAGCGAAATAGAAAAAAAGCTGAAATTTGAAGAAAAGCTCAGAGACCTGACCTTTCAGCTGTTATCCTGTACCGACATTCCTTCTTTTCTTCTCGGAATAAGTGAAGAGTTGCTCGATATTTTCAATGTTCAGGCTTTCTCCATTTTTCTTTTTGACAAGGAAACCCAGGAACTCAGAGCCAGATACGGTTCTGACTCAGCGGTTGAAGAAATTCATATCCCGGTAACCCCGTCTAGTCTGGCAGGATATGTTGCCTTGACCCGCGAAGTCGTTCAGGTAAACGATGCTTATGACGATGATGAGCTCAGAGCGATTGCCGTTGGCTTGAAATTCGACAAAAGCTGGGATCAGGCCAACGATTTCCATACCCGTTCGGTATTGGCTGCGCCGCTTGATTTCAAGGGTAATCTCCTGGGAGTGATCGAGTTGATCAACAAGCTTGACGGCAATACTTTCACTTCTTTCGATCGCTCGGCGATTCAGAAATTTGCCAAAACTCTGGCGCTGGCCATGTATAACGCCGGCAGAGTGGTTCAGTCACGAAATGTTTCCGGAAAATATGACTTTCTCGTTCTCAATAACAATTTGACGCAAAATGAGCTTATTCAGGCAATGCAGCAGGCGAGAATCTCGCGTGAGCCACTCGAAACCATATTGATCAGACGCTACAATGTTGACAAAACCTCGATTCATAATGCTTTGAGTTTTTTTTACAAAAAACGTTTCATTGCCTATCAGCCAGAGATAAAAGTCGCCGGACAGCTTCTGACCGAGGTTAAACCCGAATTTTTGCGGAAAAGCCTTTGGGTTCCGGTCTTGATGGGTAAGGAAGAGGTTGCAGTGCTGGTGACCGATCCCAATGCGATCGAATGCATGGATTCGGTCGCGAATCTACTGCGTTCAACACGCTACGAAATCCTTTTAAGTTCCCGGGAAGACATTCTCCGCTTCATCGATGACTGGGAAATGGGCCCGGCAATGAAAAAAACGGGCGTTGCCCAGGCCAGTGCTCCATTGCACGCAGGCATGGGAAAAACGGTCGAGAAACGTGCCAATGTCGCAGAGCAGTTGCGGCCGGTTGAGCAAAGCACAGAATCTTTCATCGAGGGAGATTCGGCCGGAAATGACGGCATTATCGTTAAGCTGGCCAGGCAGATTATTGAAGATGCCTATTTGCAAGGCGTTTCTGATATTCACATCGAGCCTTATCGCGACAAGGAAACTTTGGTGCGTTTTCGCAAAGATGGTTCCTGTTATACCGCCAAAAATCTGCCATACAGTCAGGGAGCACCTCTGGTTTCACGTTTCAAGATTATGGCTAATATTGATATTTCGCAGCGTAGAATTCCTCAGGATGGGAAAATCCGTACCAATGTCCAGGGACGCATCGTTGAGCTGCGTGTGGCAACCATGCCGACGGTCAATGACCAGGAAGACGTGGTTCTGCGCATTCTGGCCAGTGCCGAGCCATGGCCTCTGGAAAAGTTAAGCATGCTCAAGCATACGCTGGAACCATTCAAGCATGCACTTGAAAAACCTTACGGAATGATCTTGGTAGTCGGGCCAACCGGTTCGGGTAAAACGACGACATTGCATGCCGGACTCGGGCATCTGAATCATCCGCAGAAAAAAATCTGGACTGCCGAAGACCCGGTGGAAATTACCCAGTATGGCTTGCGTCAAGTCCAGATCAACAACAAGGCTGGTTTGACCTTTGCCGCAGCAATGCGCTCTTTTCTTCGCGCCAACCCCGATATCATCATGGTCGGCGAAATGCGCGACTTTGAAACTGCCAGCATTGCCATCGAAGCCTCTTTAACCGGGCATCTGGTTTTGTCGACGTTACATACCAACAGTGCGCCGGAAACGGTTAATCGATTGCTTGACATGGGTCTCGAACCAATCTATTTTGCTGAAGCCTTGATTGGAATTATGGCGCAAAGATTGGTTAAAACTTTCTGCCCTTCATGCCTGAGCCCTTACAGCCCGACTCCTGAAGAAAAGAAACAGATTGTCGAAGAGTTCGGGCCGGAACTCTGGAATGAGCGCATCCGGGTGCCTCTGGCGGACTGGGACAAGCACTTCAGGCTTAACAAGGCCAATGGTTGCGAGAAGTGCAATTTTACCGGGTTCAGCGGCCGGTTGGCCATCTATGAATACATGGCCAATACCGATGAATTGAAGCGGCTGATCCATGGCAAGGCCAGAGTTGGGGAAATCCGGCAGAAAGCCATGGAACAAGGGATGTGGACCCTGAAAATGGATGGCATTACCAAAGTTCTGCAGGGTAAAACTTCATTGCAACAAATTATCGCTGCTGCGATGAAGTAAAGTTCTTGCCTGGTTTTTTCAAATAGTATCCTGCCGGGATAATTATTTTTGGTAACGGTTGAGGTATTCGCAGAAGCCTTGATACGAATAATCAGTCTGCAAAGAAGTGTCAGAATGAATATCCTTGAAAAAACACGAGGGAATCTCTTTATGCTTAAGGCATTTTTGTATACACAGATCGCAGTTTCTGTGCCGGCAGTCTGGATTATTCGGGTTGAAGGGACATTCCAGGTCGGTGCAGCTGCAAAAATGCTTTTTCATTTGTTTCTCCCGTGTTTGTAATTTAAAAGAGGTTTTCTCTAAATTCGCAGGTCATACGATCCATGTTTTTTTGCCGAACAGTTTAAATGCCAATAAAAATTATAGCAGATTTCTGGAATGCCTTGATGAACTACTTTGACCATAAGCTTTTGCAAGATGCTATTTTCGTTCTCGAAAAAATGACATAAATGTTAAAAAAAATATGCAAAAAAAATATGAGAAAAATGTAAACAAAATTGTAAATTCCGCCGATTAGTTTTGTGTAAAAACAAACACGGAGGAAAACAACATGGTTCACCCAGGGATGGTCGGAATTACTGAACTAATGATGGACGACAGCTTTTTAAGCTGGATGGAAGTTCAAGAAGAAGAATTGCTCGAAACGCTTTCTACTTTTGAAATTTTCAAGCTTTATCAGCAAGCTCGTTAAGTTAGATAATAATTTGTAAAGATCGGTTTTTTCCGATTTTTTTTCTTTTAGCCGGCTTTGTTTTTTAAAAATGCCGCAAAAGTCGCCGGGATTTTTTCAGATTCAATAACCTGACCGGGTTGGCGCAGAAAATCCAGATACTCTTTCAATCTTTCAACAGTTTGCTTTGAAATTCCGTGCTCGAGTTTGCAGGCTTCTTCCTGGGCAAATTCAGTATCCATTGCCAGCACATTTTCCAGAAAATCCTCGATTATTCCGTGAAATCTACTCAAACGGGCAATGGCTTTTTCACCTTCTTCGGTAAGGGTAACCGGGCGATAAGTTTGATAGTTGATTAGTCCCTTTTCTGCAAGTCGCTGAAGTGCCACGGTGACTGAGGATCTTTTGCAGCCGATACTTTCGGCCAGGTCAGAGGTGCGAACCGCCCCATGTTTTTGTTGCAGGTCGGCAATGGTTTCCAGATAAGTCTCCAGAGACATGGAAAGTTTTCGGTGCATGGCCATAACTCCTCAGGAGCAGGAATTGTTATTTTTCATCGGGCAGCCGTCACAGGAAGAGCAGCCTTTGCATTTGCTGCCGGTAAGGGCTTTTATGAGGGTTCTCGCAATATACCAGCCGGCAAAGAGAACGACGATAATTATTAGCGCACCCTCAAGCATGCCCTCGCCACTGCTCGAAAGAAATTGGCTGCTTTTTAGAACGATGAAGCTTACCAGGTAGGCAATGGCAAAATAGACGATCAGTGCCAGAACGGTAAACTTTGTCGAGCCGCTTTCACGCCAGATGACCCCAAGAGTGGCAATGCAGGGAATGTACATCAGTGTAAACAGCATGAAGACGAAAGCGGTAACTTTGCTCATTCCTGATGATTTCATTGCGTCGCCGAGGTTTTCGCCGTATGGCAAATAAAGAACTGACAGGGTCGAGACTACCGATTCCTTGGCAAGAAAGCCAGGAATCAAAGAGACGGTCTCGCGCCAGCTGAAACCCAGAGGTTCCATTACCGGGTGAATGAACTTGCCCATTCTGGCCATGTAGCGGCCTTCCATCTGTTCAATGTTTTTTTGCCGGGTAAGGGCGGCGATTTTTTCAGTAACTTCATTGGTTATCTGCCCCGATTTCAGGGTGGCAATCTGCGCATCGTAATCCATACTCAGAGGTACTTCGCGTGGAAAAACCGACAATACCCAAATCAGGATTGAACCGGCGAGAATTATGGTTCCGGCCTTTTCAACGAAATGCTCGATTTTTTCATATAGGACGTGAAAGACGCTCGAAGCAGTAGGCAGGCGATAGGGGGGCATTTCCAGCAAAAAGGGCGAGTTGCCTTCAGTTTTGAAAAGCAAACTGGTGAATTGGCCGAGAAAAATCAGCACCAGCAGGTTGACAAAGAAAAGAAGGAACATCCACAAACTTGCGGTTGCCCCGAAAAATGTACCGCAAAGAATAACAAGAACCGGCAATCTGGCCGCGCAGGTGATCAAGGGAATAAGTAGCATGGTGAGCAGGCGCTGAAAACGGTTGTCGATGATGCGAGTAGCCATTACTGCAGGCACATTACAGCCCAGGCCCATTATCATCGGTATAAATGCGCGCCCGTGCAGGCCAATGCTGTTCATCAGGCGATCCATCAGAAACGCCGCCCGCGACATGTACCCTGAATCTTCGAGCAGGGCGATCCAGAAAAACAGTATAAGGATGTTGGGAACGAAGACGAGCACGCCGCCTACGCCGGCAATTATGCCTTCAACCAGCAAACTGCGCAAAAGTCCCTCGCTCATATTGGCTTCGGTATAGGTTGAAAGAGATTCAAAAAGGCTTTCGAGCCAACTCATCGGGTATTCGCCGAGAGAAAAAGTCGTCCAGAAAATCCAGCCCATCAATAGGGCAAAAATCGGCAGGCCGAGCACGCGGTGAGTTAAAAAACGGTCGAGTTTTTCCTGCCAGAGAGGAACCGCCTTGGCTGGAATGGTCGCGCAGGCCGCAATGAGTTTTTCGATACGCCTGTATCGGTCTGAAGCCAATTCACAGGCCAGATCGACTGGTTTGATCTCTTTTTCACCACTGAGGTGGTTGGCAAGATCTTGACGGATCTTTTGAATTTCTTCAGGACCGTCGGTTATCAAGGCTCTAAGCGCGTGGTATTTTTCTACCGGAGTGGCGCTTTTCCATGACTTACCGGATAGGCGCAGAACATTGTCGGTAGCATTTTGCCACTCTTCACTCAGGCCGAGGGTGCTGAGCTCGCGGGGTTCAAAAGTCGAACTCTCCATTTTGCCGAGAGATTCGCTTAGCACTGCGGTTCCCTCTCCGGTTCTGGCGACGGTCGGAAAGGAATTGAGGCCGGTCAGATTGGTGAATTTGCTCAGATTGATACTGCCGCCGGCGGCGGTGAAAGAGTCGAAGCAGTTGAGACTGACAACCGGAGCTATGCCGAGTTCGACGAGCTGAGTGGTCAGAAAAAGGTTTCTTTCGAGGTTGCCGATATCGACGACATTGAGGATTATATTTCCTGATGCTTCATCCAGACATCTGAGTACTATTTCTTCTTCGGGGGTGGCCGGGGTTAAAGAATATGTGCCGGGCAGATCGGTGACCGTCAGGGTAATGTCGGGAGTCTTGATTACGCCTTCAATTCGTTGTACCGTCACACCAGGCCAGTTCCCGACTCTTTTGCGTTCGCCGGTCAGGGCATTGAAAAGGCTGGTTTTGCCAGAATTTGGGTTGCCAATTAAAAATACGCTTCGTTCAGTGGGTTTTTCAGTTTTCATCTGGTTTGATATCAATGTTGATAAGGTCTGCTTCGGTTTTTCTCAGACCAACCTGATAGCCTCTGATCTGAAAGGTCGTCGGGTCACCGAGCGGCGCTTTTTGTATGGCGCGGATCGGAGTGCCCGGGACAAAGCCGAGGTCGAGAAGGCGCTGTGAAGTGGGAGAACTGGTGTCGATGTCGCGAATTGTCCCACTGCTGCCTTCAGGCAGTTCCGCGAGACTTAGTGTTGTTTTAACCATGGCTATCACCCAAAATTAGATTTAACTAACAAGTTTAGTATAATCTAATTTGCTCGCTTAGTCAAGTGATTTTCTTCACGAAGCGGCAGTGAAAAATGCTGCGAAATCCGCTGCTAAAAAGAAAAGCGCCCGACCTGCCCGAGGGTACAAAGCAGGACGGACGCTGCATCTCGAACAAAGTTCAAGAGAGGCGATTTTCATTTCAGGGCATTGGCATTATGGTTACCTGCTGGAATTTCCATTCGTCTCCCTCTTTGATCAGGTTGATGCTAAGCTTGATTTTGGCATTTTTTTCGAATTCGGCAGAATAAACCAGAAGTCCGTTGGGGACATCGGGAACGATAACCGTTTCTGCTTCAATAATCTTGCGGCTTTTGTATGCGCCAAAATTCTTCATGTGACCGTCGACAAACATCATTTTGAAAACCTGCGGGGTACAAAGAGCAGCCATGGAGGCCGCCCAGTCGGCATAAAATGCTTTATCGTCACCGGCATTGTAGGCTGCCATCAGACCGTCGACCCTGGTGTCGAGGGCCTTCATAAGTTCTGGTGGCGGCATCATGCCAGCTTGAAGCGCTCCGGAAAATAGCAGGGCAATCGTCAGGACAAAAAGGGAAAATACTTTCATCACCTTCTCCTAAAAATATGAGTTTCGGCCAGAAACATTTTAATATCGTTTTGGGAAAAAATGAATCGATTATTGTTCAGCGAATTTAAAATTTGAGATCGACAGGGTTAAAAGGTTATAATCCTTTGCTGATGCAAAATTGTAACTTATGAAGCAGATCTTGCAAAAAAGAAGAATAATTAGACTAAAACTCCCGGAAGCTGGTAACATTCTGCTTTTCTGGCTGTTGGTCGTGGCAATTCCCTTATTGGTTGGGAAAATTGTTGTCGCACTTTATCTGGAAAACCATTTGTCAGAGCATTTACAGCATACTGAAATGCTTTTGCATGAAGACCTTGACGTGTTTTCCAAGTCGGTTTGGGTCGAGCCTTTCGTCGAAACAAAAATCGCTGAAATCGAGGATGAATTTGCCCGTGTCGGGTTGATCAGCAAAAAAGGCCTGGCCGGCGACAATTTTGTTGCAGAGATCCCTGATGCCGTAAAATTTGCGGAAAAGTTGAAGTGGCAATTTCGGCAGAGGCTGGGACTGGAACCACTAATGGTAATGGTAAACCCATTGCAGCCCAAAAACGGCCAGATCTGGACCAGTGCGGCCTACTCACAGTTGATGGGTTTTCCGGGGCGTTTTGCGGTCAAAAATATCTGGGAAGGGCTTCGTTTGGAAACAGGCCTATTGGCCGGGTCAGCCCGACCCATTTTCTGGCAGGTTCTCAATGCGCTTTTTGGCGCCGATTTTGCCAAGGCATTCAAAAACAGAGGTTTGAACAGTACTTTTACCTTCAAGTCCGGCGGTAAAAGACTTTTTTTGTATTTGCACCTTTTTGCCGCTGATGACCGTAAAAACAACGGATCGTCCGGCTATATGACCCTATTTCTCGAAGAACAGATCGATCGAAAGTTGCACTGGCGCTGGGCGGTTGGGTCAGGTAAAAAATCTGGCATTTCTCGACGTATAGTTGCGCTGGGCGGCGATTTTTCCATGAAAAATCAATTCAAATCCGGTTTTTTTGAGGTATTTCGCCCCGTTCCGATCAGAGCGTTACGAGTCGGCTCCCATAACGGGCAATCATTGATTCAGCGATTCGTAAAAAATGGCTTTTTTTTCCAGCGCCCGGCCAGGTATTTTTTTCTGGTTTCTCGCGCTGATTTAAGGCCTTTTTTAAAGAGTCAGAAAAACATTCAGGCGGTTGTTGCTTTCTTTTTCCTCCTGATCGGTTTTTTCACTCTGTTTTTTTTGCGCAACTTGTCAAGTGATGGTCGAATCAGGTTGCGCATCCGCAGCAAGCTTTTTCTGGGGATTTTTACCGCGACGATTTTGCCGATTATTCTCTTTTTTGCCCTCGCAAGCCGCTATTTCCAGTTTTACCAGGAACTGAAGATCTCTCACGCCCGGGATTCGGTTCGGCAGCATCTCAAGTTGTTGGAGCTGAACATTAGAAATAATGAACAGTTACGCAATTATAAGCTGGAAAAGTTAAAAGAATGTTTGAATAGCCGGATACAGGGCGAGGACGGGCCGATAAGAAAAACTCTTGAAGAGGAACTTAACAGGCTTTATCAGGGCTACTTTCTCGTTCGCAGCGATGGGTTGATGCTCGAGCATATTCCGGTGAAAGCCTTGATGCGCCACCGCGACTCTCAGCGTTTGAAACTGGTAATCGATCTTTTCAAGGGGCAATGCTTCAGAATATTTTCCGACCTCGGAATTTTGCGGGGCAAATATTACGACAAATTGAAAGACACGCCAACCGGCCGGCAGTTGACCGGTTTGGGCGAGTTCTATGATCAGAGCGATCTTGACAACTTCTGTCTTCAGGATGGCCAGTATTTTATGACTGACAAGGCCGAAAAAGGATTGTATCAGTTCACTACTTTCAATCTTTTGCCGCCCGCCAATGCTACCGCTGAAAAGAGTCGCTGGGCATTCGTCGGTTTTATGCAGGAACTGGAAAGCATTACTTCAGACTATTTGAATACTCATTCGGAAAATTGGAAGTTTTTTTTCAAGCGTGAAGGAGATATGCGGGTAAACACAGTCATTTATTCCGCTGAACTGCAAAAAGACGGTCGATATACGATTGGCCGCGCCTGGCCGGGTGGAATGCGCGATGATCCTGAAATGATCGCGGCAGCTTCGAGAATTTCCGAAAATCTGCTTGAAGACAGCTGGGTTTCCTGGCAGCAATTCCCGGTTATTTTTGCGGCGCGAAAGCTTGACAAGATCCCATTCATTGCCGTTTCCAGGTCTGTTCCCGAAAATTCGGCCACCGGAAAAGAAGGATTGCTGATCGTGCTTCTCTTGTTGCTGTTGTACAGTATCATCCTTGTGCTGTTGATTGCCCTGTTCATTTCAGACATGCTCATGAAACCCTTGCAGACCTTGTTGGGGGCCACCGAAATGGTTAATGAGGGCGATTTTCCGCAGATATCATATCGGGCAGACAATGAATTGTCGCAGGTCGTCGCACGTTTCAATGAAATGACCGTTGGCATGCACGAGCGACGCAAACTCGAGCGCTTTGTTTCCGAAGAAGCGACCCGAACCATTGAAAATGAGATTCTGCTGCAACGTGAGCATACTGGAGAACGTTTGCGTGCCGCAATCGTTTTCGTTCACATTCGTGGTTTTGACGAGTTGTGCGAGACCCTTTTGCCGGACCAGCTGATTGCCTGTCTTAACCTTTACTTTGCGGCGATGGAGCCGGTAATTCGCCACAACCATGGTGTCATCGACAAATATATCGGTGATGCGATCATGGTTGTCTTTACCGATTCTGGAAATGATACTCAGGATTCCTCTGCCCATGCCTGCCTGGCTGCCCTGGCCATGCTTGACTGCCAAAAAGAGCTGGCGTTACAGCTGCAGGCTGAGAAGCTTCCGCCGATGGAAATCGGCGTGGGAATTGCCATCGGTGAGGTGATACGCGGCAAAATCGGCGCAGAAACGGGGCGAAAAGACTTTACCGTAATTGGGGATGTGGTAAATCTGGCCGCAAGACTTGAAAGCCTGTCGCGCAAGCAACCAACCCCTTCGGCAATGGTCTCTGCCGAAATCGTCGCCGAGTGCCGGTCGGCGTTTTGCTTCGAAAAATGTGGTGAAACCTCGATCAAGGGCAAAAAAGACAAACAGCTGGTTTTTCGTTTGATCGGAGTCGCTCATGGCTGACCAGAAATTGACCCTTCAAGTAAAGCCGAGCCTGCTCGAAACTCTCGCTCCATGGTTGATGTGGTTTCTGGTCGTTTTTGTGCCTTTGTTTGCCGGGCGCTTTCTCATTGAATCGGCAATCGAGATCGATAGAATTTTATGGCTGGCCTCAACCCGGCAAATGCTGATGAATGAAGCGCAGCAGTACAAAATGCTCCTTGATCCGGAAATGATTTTCAATCGCGGAACTGACTCTGGAAGGCTCGGTCATTTTTATTCGCTTTTTCATCGCCAATCGGTTAACGAGGCTGATTCAGATGAATTAAAGACCTTTCAGCAAGAAAAAGAAAAGTTTCTGCAGCATGAGATTGTCAGCCGACTGCCCTGGGGCGGCAAAAATATCAGAGCTCATCTTCAGCCTTTAAAAGAAATTTTACGCCAAAAAGTCGGCGCATTGCCTTCGGCGGTTTATTGTTTGAGTGAGGCTGAAGAAGAAACATTTTTTGAGGCTGGAAAAACTTTTCCGCTGCTCGTTTCGCCGGAAAAGATGCAGGAAAGTCTTAATAAGGCGGCAAGAATCTGGAATGACCGAAGAAAACTCGGGTCCAAGGCCGATCGCTTTTTCAGGTTTTACCATACCGTTCCCGAGTTGCAGAAATGGCTTGGGCTGTTTTATTCGCCCAATGTTGAAGTTTTTGGAATGCGCGAGCGATTTTCAAGTCGTGCTAATGATACGCTTTTTATCATTAATCTTTATTTTATCGATGGCGCGGGCAATCATACCGGTTTAACCCTAATTTACGAGCGCCTGAAAATAAATTGGCGACAAATTTTGCAAACGGTTTTTGCCGAAGCGAACAAAGGCCAGATCAGGCACAGTTTTGGCCTTTCAGAAAATACAAATTTGCCACAGATGATCGAAACTTCGGAAAAGCTTGAATATATTTTTGAATTACCTTCTGAGTTCAGAAAAATTTATATGGCGCAAAATGCTGTCGTTCAAGGAAAGACGCCGGTTATACGATTGGCGGTTTCAATAGATTCAAACCATTCTGGAAGTCTGAATCCCGGCGATCTGAAGTTTGCCTTCAGGATGTTGCTTTTGTTTTCTTTGCTGGTGCCGGCAATTGTATCGTTAAAGCGCATTGCCAGCACCAGTTCTCTTAAGAAATTGCTGGCAGTTTCTTTTTTTATCGGTGCAGCGGTTCCGGTATCAGGGCTGGTCTGGCTGACCATTTCTTATATCAACAGCCAGAAGTATTTTGAAGCTGAGAAAGTTTTTGCACAAATGGGTCGGCTGATGCAACAGGCTGAAAAGAAAATGGAGCTGCAGAGATATCGCAATGAGGTTTATTTCAACCTTTTGGCCTATCGGGTCGGGCAAATTCCCGTCAAGGAGCGGCGAAATCTCAGCAAAATTCTATATCGTTTTTCCCGGCACCAGACTGAAGCCAGAGCCGTGGCCTATCGACCGATCCTCGGTTTTTTCATGTTAAATCGTGATGGTTTCGAACAGCTTGAGGTAAAAGATAGCTTTCTCGCCAACCTTTTGCAGATCAAGCCTTTTTTCAGCGGCGTTTACAATGATATGTTGCTGAATATGGGCTCTTTTGCCGATCTGCCTCCGGCACAGCTGCAAGAGATTCGCAACAGGTCGCAACTGGCTATCGGGGTTACCGAAAACCTGACCGACCGGCAGATGTTCGCAGAGATTCCCGAGTTTGAATGCAGCAGGGTAAAATCGACAATTACCGCGCGCAGTGAGTTCTTTAGCGCATTCTGGCTGGACCGCCGCCCAGGTGAACCGGGTAGCTTTTTTGCTGTTTATTCCGATAACGGCGATTGGATCTGGCAGGTAAACCAGCTGATTCGCCGAAAGATTATCCCGGTTCAATTTCACTTCAATGGTTATAGAATTATAATGGGCTTTTTCAGGCTCGATAAATTGAATCTGACGACTATTGATCAATTGCCGGTTGGCGATGCGCTTGCCCCTGAAGATCAGGATTTTTTGACTCGCCTGGGACGAGCGCTATTTGCCAATTCTGGTTACCATAGCATCAATAATCTGGCTGAAACCCCGGCAAATTTGATTTTCGCAAAAATCATCGGCGAACAGAATATCTTTGCGGTTGCCTATGCCGAGAAAAAGGGCAGCGCAGGAAATATGCAGCTTTTGGTGCTGATTTTCATCCTGGTTGCTTTTATTTCAAGTATTGCGCTTGCGGCTGGAACGGCAAGAATTCTGCTTATACCTTTGCCGGTTTTCAGCGAGGCCATCCGGCTGGTGCAACAGCAGAATTATGACTGGCAAATCGAGGTGAATTCCGGCGATGAATTCGAGCAACTGGGGCAATCATTTAATCTGATGGGCCGCAAGATTCTCGAGCGCGAGAAAATGTCGCAACTGGTCTCTGAAAACGTCATGGAGGCTATCTCCGGCGACGAGGATGGTTTGTTGAGACCGGGCGGTGAGAAAAGGCAGGCGGCGATTCTTTTTTCTGATATTCGTGGTTTCACCAGTCTGAGCGAAAAATACCCGGCTGAAGAAATTGTCGACATGCTCAACGCCTATTTTACCGAGATGGCAGAGGTTATAAGTGCTAACTCCGGCATAATCGACAAGTTGATCGGTGATGCGATACAGGCTGTTTTTTACCAGAAGCAGGATCTCGCTCCAGCGGAGATTCGCGCTTGCAGGGCTGCTCTGGCAATGAAACAGCGGCTGGAAAAATTCAATCAGTTACGTCGGCAGCAGGGCCGGTTCGAAATCAACAACGGCATTGGAATTGCTTCCGGAGAAGTCATTTCCGGGCGTGTTGGCAGCGAAACCGGCAAGCTGGATGCAACGGTGCTTGGTAAAAAGTTACATCTTGCAGAAAGTCTCGAGGCCAAAAGCAAGTTCGCTCTCGAGTCAAGTATTCTGATCGATTCACAAACAGCCGGCAAGCTTGTTGAGGCAGGCCTGAACAGCCGCATGGTGCCGTTTCAGCCCGAGCTTGAGGCTCAGGTGATATTTGAGCTAGTCAGACTGGAATGATTATCATTAGTTTTCGTCGGCTTTGGAGGCAGATACAGCTCTTTCGCTGGCCCAGTTCTTGATGAACTTGATCTGCTCGGCCATGGTGCGTGAAAGCGGCACGGTGCCGCGAATAATCGTGTAGAGGTCATCCTGGTTCAATTTTTCGCCGCGATGAAAGGCTTCGACCATTGCGGCTTCGACGACATGCTCAATTTCAGCCCCATTCCAGTATTCAGTTGCAACACTGAGCAAAGAGAGGTCGAAATCTTCGATCTTATTGCCGCGTCGGCCAAGATGAACCCTGAAAATGGCTTCGCGTTCTTCATCATTGGGCAGGTCGATAAAGAAAACCTGATCGAAGCGACCTTTTCTGATTATTTCGGCGGGAAGTAAATCAATGCGGTTTGCAGTCGCGGCAACAAAGACCTCGGCCGACTTTTCCTGCATCCAGGTCAAAAAAGCCGAGAAAATGTGTGAACCGGTGCCGCCATCTTTAGCCGTATTGCTGCTGATCCCGCCTTCGATTTCATCGATCCAGAGAATGGCCGGTGAAACTGATTCGATGCTTTTGATGGCCCGGTGGAATGTGCCTTCTGGACTGCCGTAGATGCCTGAATACACCTTGTTCATGTCAAGTCTGAAAAGAGGCAGACCCCACATGGCGCTGATGGCCTTAACCGATAGAGATTTCCCGCAGCCGCTTATTCCCATCATCAGTAGCCCGCGTGGGGGTCTGATGCCGGCCGCAGCCGCTTCCGGCGAGAAAAGCTTCTGGCGTTTGACCAGCCATTCCTTGAGATTTTCAAGGCCACCGACGTCTTCGATGGACTCACTGGTGCGCACATATTCGAGAACTCCGTCCTTGCGCGCAAGCTGCTCTTTTTCATCCTGCAAAGGATCGAGTATGGTCTGATCGATTTCTTTGCGACCCCAGCAGACTTTGTTCAGGGTGTATTTGATTTCGGCGGCGGTAAAACCTTTGAGAGAGGTGGAAGCCCGTTGACGCAGCTCTTCATCGAGCAGGATCTGTATCCCTCTCTTTTCGAGAGAGGCGAAGTGCTCGTCGATTATGCCGCGAATTTCTGCTTCTTCTGGCATCGAGTAATTGATGAGCAGTATGTCTTTTCTTAGTTCGGGCGGGATGAGGATCTCAGAGCCGGTAAAGAAGACGAACCGGTTTTGACCACGAAATTGAAAGTGAATATTGCGAATTCTTCTTTGGATCTCGGGATCGGCAAGATTGCTGGCCAGATCCTTGAAAACGAAAAAACCGGGCTTGTCGCTGGTAAGAATAAAATCCAGGGCTTCTATAAGCCCCATTGACCTCGGCGATTGCGAATTATCGCACAATCCTTGCTGGAGATCCCAGGTCTGGTAGCTGCCGCGGCCCTGGAAAACCGACTGACAAAAGTTGGCCAGGGCGGAAAGGGTTTGGTCTTCTTCCCAGGTTTCGATTGCGATGACTGGGTAACCGCCGGTAAGTGCTTCTTTAAGTGCTTTAAGCCCGGCTTGCCGCGAGTTCGGTAGGCTCATGGGCGCAAAGAGCCAACCAGTTGTTCGAGGGCTGAATTGATCATGCTGTTATCCGAACATTGGAAATTATGCCAGAATTCTTTATAGAAACTGGTTTCAAAAAGGTCGCAGTGGCAGTTGGCGTTGGTCTGAAAGTGGCTGTCAAGAACCGTTTCGCAGGCGTCAACGCGTTCAAGTTCTTCAAGCAGCAGGTCGAGTTCGTTCATTTTATTGGTCCTTCACCTTGCGGAATTGTAGTTACACTATGATTATAAAATAATTCGCTGCTTGAGCAAGTGAAAAGTTTGTAAAAATGCCGGTACGCGCCAGATTTTTTGCGAAAAAACGCCTTGAAAAACATTGCATTTTATGTTAAGCTATCTCTCCTTTAGGCAATGCCCTGGAGATATTCGAGAGGTGTAATCATGAAAAAATATATCAGGCTTTTTTTGCTGACAGTCGCTTTCACGCTGCCATTTTGCGCGTTGCCGGCTCAGAGTCAGAGTTTACTCGATACTTTAAATGCCGGTGTCATCGCCGAAGTTCGCGAAGCCGAACGCAATCTTTCCCATAAAGATAGCATGGTTAATACAATTAACCTGTTTCTCGACTGCGCCGCCGCCGGGAATATTGAAGTAGCCCTTATCGGCTGGGACGAAGTCCCCCGACATATTGTCGATATGTGGCAGGGACAGAACGAAGATGCGGTTGAAGTAAGCATCAGTCGCTACCGTCTCGAACTTGCAGCCAAAATTTCTCACGAAACCACTGATTTTTATGGTTTTCGTGCAGTCAGCGCCCAGGAAAAGCTTGTTGAAACTTTGATTATGAACCATTCTCAGCAGCACAAGGCTTCTTTGGTTGCCAAATATGTCGACGGCGATGCTTTTGGCAAGTTTAAATCTCTGGCTCGGGTTCTTGACGAGCTCAAATCGTTTATTGAAGAAGGACAGATCAGCGCGAAAGACTTCAGATTTACCGAAGTTACCCAGAGAGTTCACGATCTGTGGAAGAGAAATTGCGGGCTGGAGCTTTATGAAATTGATCCGGCGGTTAAGAGATTCGAAGTTAACTGTCCGTCAGGCATTGAGCACTTCTGGCGGGTCACCGGCCGTGCCGATGGTCTTCATGTGCAGTTGCTGATTTATCGTAATCAGCTGCTCTACGTAAGCCGCAACGGTGTTGTCGAAGTTAAATGAGATTAATGAGTTTCCAGAAAGCCGCTTTCCTATGAGAGCGGCTTTTTTGTTGTTGATATTTGCCGCATGGCATATATTTTTTACAGTACCCCATGGGAGGCACAAATGAAAAAAAGATTCAAAATGGCAGTAGACAAGATTATTCAATCGATAACCACTGCGCCGCGAGATGTGCAGCACTTTGACAGCAGCCCCTTGCCCGACAAGGAAGAAATTTATCGCCTGATCAACAATATTTTCATAATACTTTTTCCTGGCTACTTCGGTCATTCGGAAATGTCTTTCGATTCTATCGAAATGCGCATTGGTTACCGAGTTGCCAAAGTTTACGAAGAGTTGCGCCCGCAAATTTATCGGGAGCTGATTCATGGCTGTCGCAATGACAAGACGCCTTGCGGCCAGTGTGGAAGAGCCGCTGAACAACTGGTGATCGGTTTTCTTGAAAAAATCCCCGAGATCCGCGAAGACCTTGATCTCGATGTTAAGGCTGCCTTTAAAAACGACCCGGCGGCGGTCGACTTCGATGAAATAATTTTCAGTTACCCTGGACTTGAGGCGATTGCGGTTCATCGGGTCGCACATTTTTTCTATGCCAGCGGATTGCGTCTGATTCCGCGAATAATGACCGAGTGGGCCCATTCGCGCACCGGAGTCGACATTCATCCTGGCGCAACCATTGGTAAGAGCTTTTTCATCGACCATGGCACCGGAGTTGTAATCGGTGAAACGACCAATATCGGTAATGAAGTTACCATTTATCAGGGCGTTACCCTCGGGGCTCTCAATTTTCCCCGCGATAAGGAGGGGCAGGTAATTCGCCGGGCGAAACGCCACCCCACCATTGAAGATGGTGTCTGCATTTATGCCGGTGCCACTATCCTTGGTGGAGAAACGGTTATCGGCGAAAACTCAATCATCGGCGGTAATGTCTGGTTAACTGAATCGGTGCCAGCTAATACCCGGGTTCTGTTGAAAAAGTCAGACCTGCATATCAGCCCGCGAAAAACTGAAGAGAAGGTTGCCAGCAAGGAGGCTCGATAATGATTTTGAAAGATATCAGCGAAAGAATCGGAAACACTCCTCTGGTAAGCATGCGTCGCCTGGTCGAAGGCGCTGAGATTCTGGCCAAAGTTGAGTTTCTCAATCCCGGCGGATCAGTTAAAGATCGTATTGCCAGATCGATGATCATCGAGGCAGAAAAAAATGGCCAGATTAAACCCGGTGATTTGATAATCGAACCAACTTCGGGCAACACCGGCATTGGCCTGGCAATGGTCGCCGCTGCTCGCGGTTATCGCATTATTCTGACCATGCCTGAAACGATGAGTATCGAAAGAAGAAAGATTCTCAGGGGTTATGGAGCTGAGCTGGTTTTGACGCCTGGTTCGGCGGGCATGAAGGGTGCCATTGAAAGAGCTCATGAATTGATGGAAAAAACACCCGGTGCGTTCATGCCCGGGCAGTTTACCAACCCGGCCAATCCTGCTGCCCATGAATTTTCCACCGGCCCCGAAATACTCGAAGCCCTCGACGGCGAGCAGATCGATGCGTTCATATTTTGCGTCGGAACCGGTGGAACATTGACCGGCATTGGCCGATGTCTGCGAAAAAACGGTGTCGATACGCCGATTATTGCCGTTGAGCCTGAGGATTCGCCGGTTTTGTCGGGCGGGAAACCAGGTCCCCACAAAATTCAGGGCATTGGCGCCGGCTTCATTCCGGAAATCCTCGACAGGTCGTTGATTTCTGAAGTGATTCAGGTCGGCAATGAAGAAGCGATGGCGATGGCCCGGCGAATTTCGTGCGAAGAGGGCCTGATGGTTGGCATCAGCTCTGGAGCTGCTGCTGCGGCCTGTAAAAAATACATTGAAAGTAATCGCCGGTCGGATAGGGCAGTGAGAGTTTTGACCCTTTTCCCAAGTAATGGGGAGCGTTATCTTTCTACTGAATTATTTCCCGAATAATCCTAAACAAAATTGCGAGGTTTCCCGATTAGTAAGCTGAATATTCAGCCTGTTAACGGGAAACTTTTTTTATGCCGGTTCAAAACATCAACTTTTCAAGGTTCGCGCTGGTCATGACTGCAATGATTATTATTGCCGTTTCCGGTTGTCGCCAGGCCCCTGAAAACCCGCCCCGGTATTACCAGGCGGAATTACGGGCTATGGAGCGACAGGAAGCGATGCAGGCCGACAATGAGACGCAGAAGTTTCTTGAAGATCGCTACCCCTGGGAAGGCAAGAAATCAATTCCGGATTGTCTGCCTTGCCGAATACAGGAAAAAGAAAAGGTATTGAATTCAGAACTCGATTACCTGCATACTTTTATTCACGGCAAAAAAAGAAACCGAAGAAGATTGAGAGATTAGAAAATGAAAAGGCAGAAAGAAAGCAGGGCATTCTGGGTATTTTTGCTATGCATGCTGATGCTGCCATTTTTGCTGAATTCCGATCTTGCGGCACAAGATGAGAATCTCGAAGATTTTGTCGTTACTGAAGAAGAGCCTTTGCCCGATGAAGCTGACAGCTCTGAAAAAAAAGAAGCCGTTCCTCAGGAAAATGCCGATGAACCGGCAGATGATGAAGGGGTAGAAGGCGATGAGCCGGTAGATGAAGCACCCGCCGAAGGTAATGAAGAATTACCCGCTTTAACTGCAGATCCCAACGAGTTGCTCGGCAAGGTCAACGGACTTTATCGTGCCAAAAAGTATTCGGAGGTCATCGAAAGTCTTGAAGAGCATGAAGACGTTGTGGAAACATCGGCGGAGCTTGCGGAAATTTATGTTAATTCCCTGATGAATACAAAGAAGCCGGATTGGAACAGTGTTAACCGCGCTGCAAAAATTCTCGGTGGGCTCGATCGGAAAAGTGCTCTGGCGGACTATGCCCAGGGTCTTTATTACCAGAATAAGACCAAGCCTGATCTGGGCAAGGCGATTTCCTTTTTTGGTAAAGCAAAATCGGCGAAAAAACCGCATCCGGATGCGGCCATGGCTTATTACATGGCAATCGTCAAGAAATTCTGGATGATCGGTCTGGCGGCAATCGCATTGCCGATAATAATTATTGCCAACAAGATCAAGAAGAAGAAAGCCGCAAAAGCAGCCCTGGAACTGAACCTGGATGGGGAAGATCAGGGAACACAGGTTGCCGGCGAAGATCTGCAGAATGAATTGCAGGCTGCCATTGCCGGTGATGAGGATGTAAAAGCTGAAGATAAGGCTGCGAGCCCGGACAAAGATGTCCAAAAAGCAGACAACAAAGAAAAAACGCAGGATAAGACCGCTGCCAAACCAGCAAAGGCAGCAACACCTGAGGCAACCCCTGCAGCACCAAAAACCGGCCAACCGGCGGAATCCCAGCCAGCTGAGCCAGCGCCAGTCACTCAGCCCGCTTCTCAGCCGGCAGCTCAGGTTGTGCCCCCAGTGAATGAACCTGAAGCCACAGCACCGGCAAATGTTGCAGTCGATCCTGGGTCGGCCCAGGTCGGAGTTGGCGGATCTGCACCCGCACCCGCGTCCGCACCAGCTACGGCATATTATGGCGCGCCAGTTCATGAATCTGCGCCGCCGCAGGTGCCAGTCCAACCGGCCTATTCTCATCATCATTCCTTAACCTCCAGGCGCGCCGCCGAGATTGAACAGGCGCGGTCCATGTTGACCCCACAGCGTCGGGACCCGGTTTCTGCTGATCCTGAATTGGACGCAGTTTGGAGTAAGCTTTGTCGCAAGGCTTTGCAGAACAAGATTCCCGCTCAGGCTAAAAGTTCGTATGAAAAAGAGCCTTCCCGGTTCATTCCAACCGAGTCGCCTTCACTAACTCTCGGTCGCCAGACAGACTTCAGTTCGATCGATCCCAATGTCAGCATCGACCTTTCCGAAGAGGCATTGAAGGATGATCTGATCGGCAAATTGAAAATGCTCGCCATAACCGATGGTGAATTGCGTTCATTGCTGGCGCAGAAAAACTCGAAGCATATTCCCCAGCTGATCGAATATGTTCTTTCGAAGCCTGAACCGGTTCGACTGGCGCTGGTTACCAGAGAATTGGGCAACTTCCAGGACCCGGCGGTTCTCGACATTCTCGCCAGCCTTCTTTACAATGAAGACCATCGGGTTGCGCTGGCGGCGATTCAGGGCCTGGAAATAAGTCGAAATACCGCTGCCATACTACATATTTGCCCATTTTTGAAATCTGATGTGCCGTTGCTGGCTCAGGCGGCGCGAACAGCCCTGGCTAATTTTGGGGCGGTTCAGATTCTCAAGGCATTTGCCGGCTTGCCGCAGCACCCGGATGCCCGTATTCGTGAGGCCGGAGTTTTCGTGCTTTCACGAATGAAGGGCGCTCAGGTAGAGCAGTTGCTGGTCCAGATGCTCAATGATGACAGCCAGGAAGTTCGTGAAAAAGTCATACTAGCTATGTCTTACCAGAAGAATCCCGAATATATCGATCCGTTGCGTGAATTTTTCAGAATCGCCGCCGGACCGGACAAAACCCTGGCGCGCAAAGCGATTGTTTATCTGCAGGGATTCGTTGGCAAAAAGAAGTGAACTGGGCCAGACTCAGATTCTATTTTGAATTGTCAGCACGGTTATGTCATCGCGCCATGGTACGCTGATCGATTCTTCAAGCAGTCGTTTGATTATTTCATCGGATGGATTGCGGGTATCTTTGCGAATGCAGCTGGCAACGATTTCGATGAACCTTTCATGGCCGATTTTCATCCCTTCCGGGTCGGTTAGATTCACGGCTCCATCCGAATAAAGCACCATTGCCCGCTTTTTCAGGGCGACTTCATGCCGGGTAAACCTGGTTGACTGGCTCAGGCCAAGCGGAGTTGACGGCAGACTGAGAAATGATTTTTCGTCTGAATCGCCGACACCGATGCAGGCGGGGTAAGATTGCCCGGCGTTTGCACAGAGCATTTTATCATTGGTTGGATCGATCAGCCCGATGAAACATGTGGTCAGGTGCCCCTTCTGATGATAGGGAACAAAAATTTGATTGAGTTTGTCGAGAATGAGTTCAGGGCTGGTGGGGAAACAAGGACATAGCAGGGTGAATGCGGTTTTCAGCATTGCGGTCAGATAAGCTGCGGAAATGTCGTTCCCGGAGACTTCAGCGAGGATGATTGCGTAGTTGCCCTGCCGCAAAGGAAAATAGTCGAAAAAGTCGCTAAGAATTATGCGGGAGTTGGAATTGGCGGTGGAGATCAGATAGCTGCCGCAGCGAAATTCCAGTTCGGGGTAGAGGTTCTTGCGAATAGTTTCTGAAATTGCCAGGTCTTTTAGAATTCCCGCCGATTGGTTGAAGGCCAATGCCAAAACACCGAACTCATTGGCTGAACGCAGGGGAATGCGGTGCTCATAATTCCTTTCAGCAAGTGCTTTAACCCCGGTCATGATGTCGCTGATCGGCGTTACGAAGAGCCTTGAAAGCAATTTTGCCAGAACCAGACCAATGATTATTACCACCGCGAAGAAGACAAAAATCTGGTAGAGGCGCTGGTTGTAGATTTCATCGATCATTGACATCGGCTGAATCTTTATAAGCAGATAGTGCTTGAGATAGGCTGCCTTGAGAACGCTGACCAGACTCTCTTTGCCTTCGATTTTAACCTGTTGGGTGAAGGTCTTGAAATCGGTGCTGCTGCGCTTGATGATTGGTTCAAAATTGTGGAATTCGAAAGCCGACGGGAAGTTTGGGGCAAACTGGTGACTGGAAACTGCTCTGACATCTTCTTCAGGAAAAACTCTTTCCATAATTTCCGAGCGGGATTTTAGATCGGTATAGAGTTTTTCAAAATACTGTCGTTCATAATTTACCAGGTCAATCAGCAGGGCAAAGGCATACCAGGCTTCCTTATCCGGTCCGTGCAGGACGTCGAGGTAGGCGAGAAAGATTTCTTCCATGCCCTGAATGTTGGTGAACCTGGAAATATTCGTGCGCGCAGACTGAAACAGTGATTGGGTGTTCGATTCGATGATCGTGTCGATGACCAGGTTTGAGCCGGTGCGGGGAATTATGACATTGATTCCCCTGGTTTTGTTATAGAATTCCATTGCTGACAAGGCGGTGCTTCTGAAAAGTTTTTCAAAGGCGCCGTGTTCAGCAGAATTGACGGGAATAGGGGCTTTGCCATCGGGGCTTGGCTCGCTGAAGAGCATTTGCATGTGCAGATCGCTAAGCTGCGCGTGCCTGGCTTTCCAGCTTTCAAGAATGCGTTGTTTTTCTTTGCGGGGCTTGAGATAATGCCTTCTGATTTCAGCAGTCAGCAGGTTGGATGTGTAAAGCATATTGCTGTTCGAGGCAATAATGTGAACACTGTCGGCATCGAAATTTTGATAATAATCGATCAGTCTGCGTTTAAGGTCTTCGGGGTCATTCACCGATTTCTGCATTTCATTGCTGAGATTGCGCAACTCGATCAGTTTGGCAGTAATAAAACGGTTGAAACCTGAGTCAATTTCCGCCAGACGTCGGTAGCTCTGGTGGCGAATATCTGCTTCAAGCGAATGTTTGAACTCTAACATGTATTGAATGGTTAAAAACATTGCTGCAACGAGGGGCAGGGCGTAGCATAAGGCAAACAAGCCGGTCAGGCGTCGGCGAATGTTATGTTGAAAGCGGATTTGTCGGACAACAACATGGTAACTGTTTTTGAAGAAGTAGAAGCTGGCAACGATGAAAAGAAGTGCAAGACTGAAAATGATCAGCCAGGCATTCCCAGGCTTTGGCATCGCACCGACCAGGAGCACGTATTCATCGAGTCGCTTCAGATGAATCAAATGGTCATTCAGGGTAAATGAATTTACCGGATATTGTTGGAAATAGTCGAGAAGCTCACCGGGAGCTATGTTTAATGTCGTCGGCAGGCGAGAGTCGCCGTCGGCGTTAACATAGCCGTAATTTTGCCGCTGCGGCAATGAAATGGTTTTTTCCAGGATTTCCGAGGTTGAAATATGTTTGCGGTGGATAAAAATCAGTATGCCGGCCACGAGATTGCGGCTAAAGGATTTGTCTCGATCGAAAAAACAGTATGAATAACGGTCGGGGTTGCCAAGTTCGATGATTTTGCCGCGTTGTTCCCTTGAGTTGGTCAGGCAAAGGTCAGGTGAGGGCAAGAACTGACCGACAGATGCAATTTGTGCAGAACTGATCGCATTGTTTTTCTCAAGTTCGGCATTGACGAGTTTGAAAAAAAGTTCGTGTTCCGGTCGAGCGCCGTCGGTTGGGAATATGTGGCTTTCACCATCGAAGAGATATATTTCCATAAGGCCTGGTGGCCAGGTCGACTTGTATTCATTGATGATCTTGCCGAGAATTTCCGGATTGGCGGGCAAGCCTTTGAGCTGGGCAAATAGCTTGTTGAAGCCTGGCTGGAAAAATGGCACGGGCGAACTGCCGTAAATGTAATTGTCGAGCTGGTAATCAAGCTCGTTGAAAATCTGCTGTGACTGTTGGTTGATCCAGTCCTTCTGATACATCATCAGCCCGGTCCAGAAAATTATCGTTGGAACACCCCAGACCAGGGCCACAATTGCCAGCCATCTGGCCAGTCGGTTACTTAAGCCGGAATTTGCAGTTGTTTTGTTATTTTGCTGAGTCATCCGGTTTGTCCTTGCTTTGCATTTTTCGCCCCAGAGCCAGCAGCAGGCTGGCAGAGTCGATCGCTTTGCCGGCACAGCTGGTTTCAGCTTCTTTTTGCAGCTTCAGTTTAACAGATGCCAGGTCGTCAAGGTTGCTGCCGGCAAGAGTCGTTGCCAGAGCGGGGAGCCTTTCCCGGCAGGCTTCTGCCAGGGTGGGCGAGACGATAAGACTGAGCATTCCGGCGCCAAAGTCACTTTCCTGCGAAGTAAAATTGTGAAAAATCGTACTGCCAAGTTGAGTTTGCGGCAGTTCGAGTTTGGTGATCTGCTGGTTGGCAAGTAGATACGCGCCGATTTTTCCGCAGCCGGACCAGGAGATTTTTCCTTCTTCATGGTTGAAAAGGCCGAGAAAGAAGTCGCCACCAAGCTTTCGTCTAAGGTTTATGCGGAAATACTCTTCAAGATCCTTGAGAATCCGATAGGGCGAATGGACGTTGAGCTCCTCGGAAATCAGTCTCACAGCCATTCTTGCCATCGAGAGGTTTATCGAACCATCGATGCCTTCAAGGTCGGTGCGCATCAGGAAAACCAGAGTCAGGTTTTCGCTGATACTGGCAAAGTGGTAAATTTCTCGCTCGGAATTACTCAACGAGAGCTGAAAACCGTCACAGACGATTTCATCGATTTCGAGGGCCGCGGGCGGCAAAAGATGTCTTTTGATACTATGGCCGTCATTGAACTCCCGGACTTTGATTATCAGGTCAGCCAGACCGGTAGCGATGCTGTCGAGTTCGTTACTCTCATTTTCCAGCATGCTTTCAGGAATTGCTGGGGCGGCGCTGCTCAGCGCCGATGCACTTGCGGCCAGGCGAGAAATCGGCATGATCAGTGATTTGATCAGCATGCCGCTGAGAAAGGCTATGAAAACTATTGCCAGAACGGTTGCGCCGAGAAATATTCTGGTCAATTGGTGGGCATCTTTTTGAATGCGGCGCATCGGCATTATGAGAAAGAGATTGAAGTTGCGCAGATTATGGCCTGGGGTTGCCGCGACCAGGACTTCACGGTCGTCGATCTTACCGGTTTTGAAACTTGAAACCTGGGTTTGATTGACCAGGTCCTGCAATTTCCATAATGGGAGTTCACTGGTAAGCGAATAGCGGGGAAAGTAGCTGCTTTTTTCGGCAGACTTTTTGGGAAAAGCCACGAGCTGAAAACCGGTTGAATCAGCGATAGTTTTGCCTGAAGAGCTAAGATATTTCAATTGCAGTTTTTTTGGCTCATGTACGATGAACAGGCAGCCGTCCACAGTGTCAGAGGCTTTGATGGTCAGGTCCATGAAGGTTATTGTTTCGTCGCCATCAAAAACAATATTTTGTAGAGTCGAGCGGTTGTGCAACAGTCCTTGCACCGGTCGGCTCGAAATTGCCGCGACTCCGATCAGGTCACTGCTGGGCAGGTTCCCTTTTTGCCGACTTGAATTGAAGGTTTTGACAATCTGGGAAGAAACGCTATTGATGAGGTTGGCATACTTGACTTCGAGAACGGTTGTATTGCCTTCTTCAAGAAACTCTGGTGCGCGGAAAAGAAATTCACCGTGCTGATTAACAAAACTGGCGAAAGCGATGCTGTCTTCCTTTTGGGCTTTTTGTAGTGGGGCGAGAATATCTTTCGGATTGGCCCCGGGTTCGTTGAGAAGGCGGGTAAAGTGCCGATATTGTCGCATCAAATCTCCATAGGAGGCGGAAAAGTTGCGATCGATTTTCTCGAGAATGCGAATGGCCTGGTGTTTTTGTTCGGCGATCAACGAGGCTTGTTTTTCGCTCTGAAAAGCTGAAATTCCGGCCAGGAGAATGATTATGCCCGTAAGAGCGGTGTAGCCAAAGATCAGGGAAAATTGCAGGCGCACTGACAGATCGAGGCGAATTTGAAAAACGGTTTTCCAGATGAAAAACAGTAACAGAACCGGAATGATTATATAGAGGAAATTACAGTATTGATCGAGGACTTCGGGAGGACTGGGTGGGTAGCGAAAGCAGATCAGGCGTATGCCTTCGGGGGTGTCGCTGACTGAGAAGAGCGTTTCTTCGTGTTTGAAGCCCGATTTCAAACCGCTCAGACTTAACAGCCTGCGTCCTTCTTTTGTGAGTTTGACCCCGCCGGTGCAGCTATTCAGGCTGGAATCGTCAAGATCGATCCAGGCAAATCTGAAGGGTTGCCCGGCCAGGCGTTGAATTTTGCGAATGGCCCGCTCGGCAAGATGAAAGTTGCTGACTTTATCGGGATTGATGAAGGCGAGCAGATGCCCTTCGCCTTTGCCTGACAGTCTGGGTTTGAACCAGGCGCCGAATTTGCGAAGGCCCAGTCCCTGAAAGTTCACCAACGTCCCCGGGGCTTTACTGAGGCTATAAATTGTTGCCGCGTTGCCGGAAAAGGAAGCGGCAATTGCCTGTTCACGCCGTCCGAGCAGTCGGCCAGGCTCAGTTTCAGCTCGAATTAGTAGTTTGAGATAATCTTCAGAGATTCTTATTTTTCCACGTTCGCCATTTTGCCAGGATATTCTTTTGCCCTGTTCATCGAAAAGAAAAAATTCAGTAGCCTCCTGGTAAGCTGGGGCAGTAACTTCGTTGGGGTCGAAAACCCAGCGAAAGGATTCTGAAAGGCGATGAAGTCTTTCCTGGAAAAAGCTTTGCGGATCGGCCAGGCGTTGCATGTGCGCCGTAATTTCAGCCATTTCATCGAGAGCTTCTTTTTGTTGTTGGGCTTCAAGATTGCTTTGGACGGTGGCAAATGCGAAATAAAGGGTGCAGAGTGGGAGAATTACCAGGAAAGAGAAGAAAAAAAGGTTTCTGAAAAAGCCCAGGCCGGGCATCTGGTTTTTCGACTGCAATATCCCCAGGTTTTCTCTCATAAGGTAATTCTAAATCAGTCGGCAATCTAATTCAAGTTAAAGCGCACATTAAAATATGTTTGGTCTGCATTGCCTAAAATGCTATGCCCCGGGACTCCCGGGGCATAGTAAAGTCTTTCGCGGTTATATCAAATTTTTTTTTGAAAACTACCTCGCCTGTGCTTTGGCTTGCTCAACTTGTCTTTTCGCCTGCTGAAGGTTGGTGATGGCGCGGTTTAGCTCGGCCTGACTGGCCTGACCGCTTTGCGATACACGAATGTAAGTTTCGTAGGCCTGTTGATAAATCTGCATTGCTCTTTGCAGGCTGACATTGGTCCCGGAAGAATTCGATCCGGAATTGACCACGCTGGTGGTTTGTGAAGACTGTGGCGAAGAGGCTGTATAACTGCCAGTGTTGACCGACTGGTTGCGCTCATTGTATTTGTCGTTGTAGCGGCGCAAAGCAGCGACATATTCTTCCTGGACATCGAGAAGTTCGTCAAAACGTTTGCCCATGGTGGCTGCGCCCTTTTCGGCCAGATCGCCGAGAGCCTCGACTGAACCGCCGATGCTGTTGATTTTATTAACCGTGCCGCCAATATTGAGAATTGCTTCGAGATTTCCGCCGAGAATTCCGTCTATTTCACTTTTGATACCAAGGAGTTCGTTAACCGACTGTTTGGCCGCAGCGTAGTAGGCGGTAGCTTCAAAGGCTATCTGAGCACATTTTAGCGGATACTGGGCTTCAATTTTGCCCATCTGATATTCATCTTTCAGCCGGCCCCATTTGAAAATGTTCAAGGGGTTTTCCTTGATGGTTGAAAAAACTCTGCCCCAGCCGTTGGCACCGGCCAGGCTGTTGAGTCTGCTGTCAGAGAATCCTTTTACTTTAATGCGATTTTTGGCAGTCTGAATGGTTGTCGTGCTGTCAGCAAGCTCGGCAAAATACTTCATGCTTGGCTGTGCTCTTTTATACATGGCCTCAGCTTTGGGAGCCAGGTTCTGATAGCCTTTGACCACGTTGGTGATGGCTCTGGCAATTTCGAGCAACTGAGGAAAACTGGCCTTTGCTCTTTTATTGGAAATGGCTTTATAAGCGTTCACCAGAGAGTTTGCCCCTTCGGCGAAATTCTGAATCGACTTGCGTTCGCGATAAAGAGTTTTAACTTCGCTGCTGATCGCGCGCGAATGCTGGACAATGTTGGCCTTTTCATTGAACCACAGTTTGATGTCGGCCAATACGCCGGCCTGGGCTATTTGTGCCGTGAATAACAAACACAACATCAACAGACCTAACTTCAGACTGTTAACTCTATTCATAGCTCCCCCCAAGGGTGTAATTTCGAGATTGTACACATAATCATAATGATTGAAGCCAGAAGCGTCAATAAAGCTTCAATTTTTATTTTTTGAAAAAAATAATTACCTGGTTACGTTTTTCATTTTTATCCGTATAATCTATCAAACCACACGATTGATTCGGAGGATGAAAAATGAAAAAAGCTTTTATTCTTTTTATTATTCTGTTAATGCCTGTTACTGGAATGGCGTACACAATTGACAGGGCTGACGATGGTCTTTATGCTGTGGCCGTTATCCCAGGAAACAGCGGCGGAAATTCCTCTTCGACTACAACTCCGGGAACCCCGACTGGTAATCCGACCGGAACAAACAACGGTGGCAGCACGCCTGGCAGCGTTTCAACCGGGGGCGGACTCAGCGGCCATCCCAAATAATCAAAGGCCGGCAAGCCTTTAAAATTGTTTTTTGAAACAATAAAAACAGTCTTATCAAATTTAAAACCTGGTGAGACTGTTTTTTTTGTGCAGATCAGGCTCTGGAAAATCCACTTTTTGAAACTACTTGATTCCGTGCGAGTTAAAATGTTCAGAATATTTTTTGTCGGTACTTAATATGTGATGCTTGAGCCACTGCTTCAGGAATTCCATTATTTCGATGCTTAGAACGAGTCCTTTTTTATCGAGACGCTCTTTTATTTCCAAGGCTTTTTTAACGAACTTTTCGTGTTCGATCTTGTGGCTGGCATAGCCGGGAAAATTGGTTTTCTGCATGAATTCCTCTTCAGTTTTAAAATGATAATCGGCATAGTCGACCATTTTTTCCCCAATCTCGATTTGCAGGATTTGTTCTTTTTTTGCGAACATGCTCTCATAAAGCTCGTTGATCATTTCAACGAGTTTTTTGTGCTGAAGATCGATTTTTTCAACCTTTACGCTGAAATCATCGGTCCAATCAATGTAAGACATTTTTTTCTCCCTTTAACTCATACAACTGCTTTTCATAGAACGAATTCAAGATGAAAAACAGTCTTATCCGGTTCCCCGCGATAAGACTGTTTTTTTGCAGATCAAACCAACAGGTCAGGCTTTGTAGAAAACCATGCCTTTATATGACTTATAACCGGATTCGCGCACGGTTTCGATTTTGCCGACGACCTTCATGCCGATTTTCGGCTGGTCGATTTTCATCTGGCCGGTAATACGAACGCCGTTGGCAAGTTCGACGATGCCGAGATCAAGAATCGCGACATCGAAATCGCCCGATGGGTTATAGAGGTGGGTAAAGGTCAGGAGCTTGCCTTTTTCGGGCAGTGGTTCGACAGTGAACTGCTCATTGCGGCATTTGCGACAAATTGCCCGGTTTGGGTAATGAATCGTGCCGCATTTTGTGCATTTATAGCCAAGTATGCTTATTTTCATGCTATTTCTCCTTCTGGAAAGCCAAGGCGACGACATTGTTGCCGAAGCCGCCGAAGTTACAGCTGAAGCCGATTTTCGCATTTTTGACCTGCCGGGCTCCGGCTTCACCGCGGAGCTGAGTCACGATTTCGTGGGCCTGCCCGACGCCGGTCGCGCCGACGGGATGTCCCTTGGCTTTCAGGCCGCCGGAAGGATTGATCGGCAGCTTGCCGTTCAGTGCGGTATAACCCTTTTCGAGGGCGATGTGTCCTTCACCTTTCTTGAAAAAGCCGACTTCTTCACTTTCGACGATTTCGAGGATCGAGAAGGCGTCGTGTAATTCAGCGACGTCGACGTCTTTGGGCTTGAAACCTGCCATTTTGAAGCATTTTTCGGCGGCCCCTCTTACTGCGAGCAGATCAGTTGGGTTTTCGCGTTCATGGACGCAGTGGGTATCGGTGGCCTGGCCAACTCCGGCCAGTCTGACCATTGGGCGCTTGACCTTTTTGGCAACGTCTTTGCTGGCGAGGATCAGACAGACCCCTCCGTCTGAAACCGGGCACATATCGAAAAAGCGCAACGGATCAGCTACGTAAGGGTTGTTGGTTGATGCTTCAGGCCCAGTGAGAATGCCTTCCATGGTGATGGGCATGTGCAGGTGGGCATTCGGGTTATGCATGGCATTGGCGTGGTTTTTGATCGCAACCATTGCCAGGTGCTTTTCGGTGACCCCATATTGGTTCATGTAAAGGCGGGTAAACATGCCGGCCAGGGACGGCAGAGTGACGCCGTAAATCTGTTCAGCGAGAGGGTGGGCGAGTGAGGCGACGAAGTCCGTGGCTTCAAGGTTGTTGGTTTCGCGCATGCGCTCGACACCGGTAACCATGACTACATCGTGAACTCCGCTGGCTACAGCCATGTAACCCTGCTTGATCGCCGATGCCCCTGATGCCGGGCCATTTTCAATGGTTTCGGCACCGGCAGGATAAAGGCTGAGATGGTCGACGAGCGCACTGCCAAGAGCGGTCTGGTGGCTGATTCGGCTGCCGCCCATATTGGCGACATAGACGTGGTCAACCGAATTGAGCCCGCAGTCTTTCATAGCCATTATCGAAGGATAGGCGGCAATTTCGATCAAAGGGTATTCGAGGCGGGAAAATTTAGTAATGCCAAGGCCGATTACATATACTTCTCTCATTTGCTCATCCCTCCTTCCAGCTTCTGGCGTGATGCCCGCAGAGCTGTTCCGGTCGAATCATACATGGCCCGGGTGGCGGCCAGCACATCAAAAGGGGGCTTTGGCGGGTCGGTCGGTGGCAGAATTGCCTGGCAGGCTTTTTCCAACAACTTTTCAGGAACCGGACGGCGACCGACTACCAGGCTTTCACGGGCCCGATCAAACAACTTTTTGGTCAGGGCATAGGAAGGCACGCCGCCAAGCTCGTGAGCGACGTTGAAGCGCTTTTCCAGCTGATATTCGATCATCCAGCGCCTGAAACCGATCGGTGACTCGGCAACGATCAAAACTTCTTTTTGCTTCATGATATCGATGTGATATTCCATTTTGGCGGCAAAAGCGTGGGCGCCAATACGCAAACCGCGGCGAAGAGCCAGGGTGTGATAAGAAACGCCGACGTCGGGATTGAGGAGGCGGCCGTTGACAATTGCGGCCAGATGACCGTCAATCTGGGCGACGAGAACATATTCGTCCTGGACGCGGTGTCGATAAAATCCGAGCAGTTCAGCATAAAGTCGGGCTGAAACTATGTCATAATAATCTCTCTCCACCTGCATCAGCGGCGCAACATGCGGCAGCAGGGCCGGAATGTCTTCACGGTCAATCTGCCGAATGACCATTTCTTCGCCATTTGCCAAAGTTACGAATTTCGGTGGAAAGGGGGGAACCGGGTGATCCACAGGCCTGAGAAGTTTTTCAAGATCAATTGCCATGTGGTACCTCCTCTCAGGGATTAAATCTGAACCAGGTTCAGACTGCTGCATTTTAAGCCGTATCTTTGTTCAGCTTTGCACCCGATACGGCATTTTGTCAATAGATTCCCGAAAAAACTAAAAAACAGTATGATTAGTGTAGATAGAAAAAACGGGTTGGGGGATATACATGATAAATGACGCATGTGCTTCGTCAGAAGAGCTGTTTCGTTTGCTGGCAGAGAATTGCCCAGAGGTAATCTTTCTTGAGATCGATCGACAAGTCGCTTTTGTCAGTTCGCGGGTTTTCGATATTCTTGGCTACACGCCTGAAGAGCTTATGCAGGACAGTTCTATTCTGGGCAGGATTTTCGGCAATGAAGCGGCGCGGGCCGTGAAAGATGAGCTAAAAGAACTGATGAAGGAAAATGACCGTTGCGGTATTCAGAAAAAGCTCAACTTGACCTGCAAGGACAGCAGCAGCAAAACTTGCGTCGTTTCGATGCAAAACCTTGAATACTCAGGCAAAAAGGCATATCTTGGCATCATTACCGATCTTTCAGGCCTGGACCAGGCCGATCGCCGTCTTAGCGAATCTCAGAAGCGCTATTGGTCTCTGTTTGATGCCTCTTCAGATGCAATTTTTCTTGAAACCCTCGATGGAACGGTTCTTGACTGCAATTCAGCGGCATTGACAAGTTATGGTTATTCCCGTCAGGAAATGCTTGGCATAAGTGCCCGTGAGCTGGTTTCAGGTTTTTCTGCCGCGTCTCTGCGCGCGATAGCCGAAGAGCTCGAGCGCAATGAAGCCGAAGGTAAAACTCTGCATGTTGTTTCCACCGGCAAAAAAAGGGACGGTACGCTTTTTCCGGCTGAAGTTACAGTCATGCCGGTTGTAATCGATGCCGAAAAGCTTTATCTGGTAACCGTGCGCGATATCTCAACCCGGCGTGAGCTTGAAATGGCGCGCAAGCGTTACGATCATCAATTGAATCAGCTCAAGCTGCTCGATAATTTTTCCAATATCGTTAACGGTCTGGCAAACGATTTCAACAACATTCTCACCGGAATAATGGGCTATGCCGATCTTACTTTGCGTGACCTGTCACCGTCTTCGCCTGCCCGTGAGAAAGTCCGCAAAATTCTCGAAGCTTCGCGAAAAGGCGGCGAGTTCATTCAACAGTTGATTTCAACCACCGGTCGCTTGCCGGCTCACTTTAAATGTGCTGACCTGACGCAGGTGGCCCGGGAAATGATTCCTGAGCTTTCAGAGAAGGTAAATAAAAAAGGTTTTTTTACCTGTCTTATTGATGAAGGATTGCCTGAAACGAGTTTTGATGCTGGGCAAATCAAAGTTGCCATCGATAATCTCGTGTGTAATGCTGCCGATTCGGTTAGCGAAAATGGAAGATTTCAGCTGGCGATCGCGGCCGGACGGGTAGGATATTTGGGAACCGAGCCAGGTTATTTTGGACCACCGATGGCTGCCGGTGAGTATCTGGAAATTAAGATTTCCGATAATGGTTGCGGAATCGCGCCTGAGAGGTTCGATTCTGTATTTGAGCCATTCTATACAACCAAATTCGGCCGGCGTGGCCTGGGGCTTTCTACGGTTCTCGGCATTGTTCGCCGTCATCATGGGGCCATCCTTGTAAAAAGCGAACTTGATAAAGGCTCAGAGTTCATTCTTATGCTGCCATTCGTCGTCAAAAAAGCGAATCATAATGATGAAACAGCTCTTGATGCAACGGTTAAGGCTCCTGCCGGCACTGTTCTTGTAGTCGATGACGACGAAACCGTTGCTGAAATTCTCTGTTCCCAGCTCGAATCACTGGGATTCGCAACATATCAGGCGGCCGATGGTGATGCCGGGCTGAAAATGTTCAAACAGCTAAACCATAATCTCGATCTGGTTATTCTCGACCTGGCCATGCCGGGCAAATCCGGGCAGGAGTTATTGCAGGAGCTGCGCTGGCTCAATCCAGAGATTCCGGTAATCATCTGTACCGGCACGCATGAAATTCCGGGAGAACTGCAAAATCTCGCTATTTCAGCGATTATACGCAAGCCTTTTCGTCTCGAGCAGATTGAAGAGGCTTTGGTAAAATCCCAGTTGCCCAAAAGAAGCTAAAAAACATTTAGAAATTAAACAAATATTTTACTCTGACAAGCAAAAAAAAGACCGCCCCACCGGGGCGGCCCTTTTTTTATTTAAGGCGAAAAGCTTATTCGAATTCAAAGCCAACGATACGGCAGATGCATGATTCGAGTTCAATCGCACGCCATGGGAACAAGCCGATCCAGGTGCGTTTGTTGTTGAGTTTGTTGATTTCGCCGCCGAGGTTTTCGGCATGGACGATACCGGCCGGGAACATCTTGAGATGCATGACCTGATAATATTCATCGAGGGGGAACATTTCATCCCATGATTTGCCGTAATCGGCTTTAAGCTTTTCTTCAGCCTTGGCGAAAAGTTTGGGATGCCAGTCGCGCAGAATTGTATTCATGGGATGGTCGGCAGAGCCACAGTCGACGCCGATCCATTTGAACTGCATTTCCTGTGCCCATTTATGGAAATCCGGGTTTGGGCCGGGGTGCTTGACCATATAGCGCACTTCGTCAGCCTGGGGTTGATCCCAGCTGTAGCGGTGATAGCCGGTATTGATGATGAGAATGTCACCTTTGCGGATGTCGGCTTTTTTCATGAGCATTTCCGGTGAATAGAGCGAAAAGTCACTGACTTCATCGGAGATGTCGACAACAACGCCTTCGCCACACCATTCATCGAGGGGCACGTCGCCGATGGTGCGTCCGTTGGCAACGAAATGGATTTCACCGTCGATATGGGTGCCGACGTGATTAGAGGTCTTGATGATCTGGCCGTTGGCGCCCTGACCCATGTGGGCTCCGGCAATGCGTTTGAAATATTGTACCTGCAGCGGCATGTAGCTCGGCCATGGCGGAGTATGAATGCTGAGTCGCTGTGTGAGATCATACATTTTTACTTTGGTCATATAATGTCTCCTTTTCCTTTTCTAATTTAATAATATATTACTCGTCTTTGCACCAGGTTTCAACATAAGCTTCGAGAGCGTCTTCAAAACACTTTGACGGCGGGTTGACCAGGCCGGCCCCAACCTGGCCGACTCCGGGAAGCTTGTGGGCGATGCCGGTATTGATCTGTGGCAAAATATCTTTTTCGCAGACTTTGAGCAGGTTAATGCCGATGGGCGAACCTCTGAATTCAAGGTTGGGGATCTGGAAGGCATCCGATTCGCCATCGGTGATCTGATACATTTTGCGGGTGAAATTCATTGCATCATTGACCGTGCCACCGACAAACTTGACGATCGCCGGAGCTGCTGCCATCGAAAAACCGCCCAAACCACAGGTTTCGGTAATGGCGCTGTCGCCGATATCAGGATTACAATCTTCATCGCTGAAACCCGGAAACAGCAGTCCTTTGACGATGAGTGCTGGTCCGGTGAACCAGCGTTCTTTCAAGCCCGAAACCCTGATGCCGAACTCGGTGCCATTGCGGCACATGGTCGTGACAATGGTCGAGCCGTCGATCCATTCGGCCGCCTGCAGCATGGCTTTGCAGGCCGGCATGCTCAGGTTGAGGAAAAAATGATCGTTTGAATGTACAAATTCAAGAACCTTGGCTTTGTCTTCCTGACTGAAAGAGGTTTTAACGATTGCCGGCGCCAGTTC
>CAZTHA010000006.1:34221-36990 GCA_964613435.1 uncultured bacterium | reverse complement strand
TAAGGAACATTATCAAGCCGAATCTATTGGGAAATATTCAATGAGCTTTTGTATAAATTTGGCTCTCGATTGTTAGGGTTTATCAAAGATGCTTTTACTGCTCTTTTAAAACCTGCATGAACTTCTGACGAACTCATAAAAAGTTCTTTAGTCAAAGAGGCGAAGTTCCATGGCAAACCCGCCGCGTTTTTTGCGACAAGTGTAAGGACAATCACAACATCTTGTGGTTTCAGCATACTAATATCATATTTGCTATTCGCGAATAGCGAATATAGCTTTTATTGCTGATTTTATTGGGAGACCCCTGGGGGCCAGATTGGTCAGAACGGCTGGCCGGATAATTTCATAATGGGGTGCCGATATGGTCGGAGTCTGTGTCGTTAGAGCAGAAAGCAGCGAATAAGCGCAAACTAGCCCTTGTTGCTCTGTCTTGCGGTAGTTTTTGCATCAGGATAAGGCCTGTTCAAACTTCTTCTTATTTTTGATTCGATAGATCGTGAAATCACGGTCTATAGTTGCGATCTTAGTGATATTCAATTCTTCGGCCAGGTAAACAAGACAGGCATCTGCAAAATCCATGGGAAGATCTTTATATTTCACAGTAAGGTCTCTAAGCCTTTTAAAAGCAGGAATATCTATTTTGTGTATCTCTAGGGCGCCTTTACTGATCCAGTCAAGAAAATCTATTTGTGCATTGCGATTGAAGTCCAGCAAATGAAGAGTTTCGGTGATTGAAGCCAATGTTGTAACAAGAGGCAGCTTGTTCTCTTTAATAAAATTCACTGTTTTTTTATGATGTTTGTCATCGGCGTCAAATAAGGCAATCAGCGGGCCAGAATCAATTAGAATTTTTTGCATTTCTTTTATCCCGGAGCTTCTGCTTTAAAATTGTTTTGCGATTTTCAGATAGGTTGGACTTGCCGCTGGAATATTTACCAAAAAGAGATTTGCCAGCCGCCCAGGCATTGTTTTGTTCTAGCTTCTTGAGATAGGCCTTTAAACTTTTTCTGACAATTTCAGATTTTGGAATACCAAGCATTTCAGCAATGTTATTCAATTTTTCTTCCATTTCAGAGCTTAATCTTAGAGTTAACATTTTTACACCTCCGTATTACAGATTGTAATACATTTTATATCTTTTAACAAATTAATTCTTAGGAGGTCCCTGGGAGACGGTGGTCGGAAATTTGCCATCCGTGGCATTTCCGACACTTGCCCTCCTGGGCTTCGGGAGGGATTGCGCCATTTTAGGGCGGTAGCCGCGTTAGCGGCGTGCCAACCGCCCAGAGTTTTGTAGCACCGTTGGCGCAGACCTGTGTGGGTAGGGGAGTCTAAAATGCCCTCAAGCGTGCCGCGACCAAACTCGCCCGGCGAGATGGTCGGTTGTAATAAATCAATCGACGACTTCTGAAGAGAAACTTTTCGGCTTCAATAAACAAACGCGGGGCTGTTCAAGCCCGGTGTTGGCAAAAAAGTGCATTTATTCTGAATGCAACGTCTGGTTTTTGCTTTCAGTGTTTCAAGGTGTTACTATGTCAATAAACAGCAGGTTGGAGAAAAACATGGAAGCATTGGTAAAAGCAATTAATCTGCAGAAGGTTTATCAGGCCGGAGAAATTTCGGTCAAGGCCCTGCAGGGAGTAAGTTTCGAAATTCAGGCAGGTCAGTTCGTCAGTTTTACCGGGCCTTCGGGCAGTGGTAAGACGACATTGCTCAACCTCATTGGCAGTCTCGATGTCCAGACCGAGGGTGAGCTTACTGTAGTCGGGCAGGCGGTAAATCAATTGACGATTAAGCAGCGTGCCGAATTTCGCGGTGAACACATCGGTATAATTTTTCAGGATTTCAATCTGATTCCGGTTCTTACGGTTTTTGAAAACATCGAGTATCCGCTGTTGATGATTAAACCGACCCCAAAAGAAGAACGGCGCAAAATTGTAACCCGGCTGATGGAGCAGGTTGGTATTGCTGAGCAGGGGCAAAAATTCCCCAATCAGATTTCAGGTGGACAGAAGCAGCGAGTGGCCATTGCCAGGGCTCTGGCGACTTCACCGAAACTGGTTCTGGCCGACGAGCCAACCGCCAATCTTGATCGTGAAACCTCATACAAAATCATCGATTTGATGAAGAAGCTCAAAAATGAACTGGGCACGAGTTTTGTTTTCTCAACTCACGACCCGCGTGTGGTCAAGCAAGCCGACGTCATTTATACCCTCGAAGATGGAAAAATAACCGATACCCGTAAAGGAGGCGAAGCATGAACGAGATTTTCAGAATCGCTTTGCGCAACCTTTCGCGGCAGCGGCGGCGCACCGGACTGACCGTTTCGATAATCGCCTTCGGGGTTATTGCGGTCATTCTTTTTTCGTCGCTGGCCGGATCGTTCAAGAATATGATGATCAGCCAGATTACCGACTCGATGCTTGGGCATTTGCAGATTCACCGGGCGGGTTACGTCGAATCGCTCGATACCATGCCGCTTAACCTGATGATTGAAGAGGCCGATCTGGCGCAGATTGAAAAAGTGCTGAAAGAAACTCCTGAAATCGAAGGTTATGCGCAGCGCATTCTGCTGGCAACACTTTTGAGCAACTATCTCGACACCACCAATATCAAGCTTTCGGCGATTTCACCCGAGTCGGAAAAGGTCGTCACGCCACTTCTCAACGGCCGCATTACCAAGGGAAAGTTTTTGCAGGCCGGCGAGATTCTCTTGCCTAACCTGGTGGCGCGGGGGCTCGACATGGGTGTTGGTTCTGAGGCCGTTGT
>CAZTHA010000006.1:0-34121 GCA_964613435.1 uncultured bacterium | reverse complement strand
ATAAAAGACGAAAAAGGCCGGCCTAGGTACGAAATTCACCCATGGAAAGCCCTTTCGCCATTCAACAACATCGCGGTAATGATCGATCTGATGACGATTTTCATTCAGATAATTCTTGTTACCATCGTTTTGATAAGCATAATGAACGTAATGCTGATGGCCGTATACGAACGCACCAAAGAGATTGGTACCATTGCTGCTATTGGCACTCAGCCCGCGACAATCATGGGTCTGTTCATTTCTGAAGGTCTGTTTCTCGGAATTTTCGGGGCGTTGCTGGGAAACATTATCGGTGTTGTGCAGGTTTATGCAGTGAAAGCTGCCCAGCTGACTGTGAGCTTCGGGCAAAGCGACAATATTCTGCTAAGCCCTGATGTTTCTGGAAACACCATGCTCTGGACCTCGATAATCGTGATAATCATCACTTTGTTGGGTGCCATAGAACCGGCATGGAAAGCTTCGCGTCTTGATCCGGTCGAAGCATTGAGAAATTAGAAAGGTTGATATGAATAATTTAAAAATAATTTTGATTATTGTTCTTATGTTAAGCTCATTTAACGCATCAATATTGGCAGAAGAAGCGGTGGTTGAGTCGGCAATCGCCTCAAGTGCTGCTAAGGTTGAAATTGCCGGCGCTGCTTCAGAAATGAGTAATGCTGAAATTCTGGCAGCGGTAGACCGCGCTTTGAATCCTGAATCTTATGTTTCGTATAAAAAGATCGTAAATATCGACACCAAAGGGGTTAAGAAAGAATTCGTCATGTATGTCGGCAAACTTGGCCGCGACAAGGTGCTTGCTGCGTTTCTTGCGCCAAAGAGTGAGTTGGGCAGGGCCACTCTGCGAATTGGCGAGAACATGTGGCTCTATATTCCCAATGTCAGAAAACCGGTGCGAATTACCAGCCTGCAATCTGTAACCGGCGGTCTGTTCAACAACTCTGACATTATGAGTCTCGATTATGCCGATGAATACGATTGTGTCTCGGTCAGCCCCAAAGACGGCCGCAAGGTGCTTGAGCTCAAGGCGAAAAATCGCTCGGTTGCCTATGAGCGGCTGGTAATTACTGCCGATGCCGAAACGTATATTCCCGAGACCATTGAATGCTATACTTCGAGCAATATGCTCGTCAAAACTCTGCATTTCAAGAACATAACCGAATTTGAAAACGGTTTTTCCCGGCCGGCGGTGGTTGAGACTGACAGCCCGCTTTATAAAGGCGCAAAGTCGATCATGATTTATTCCCAAATGAAGCGGCAGAAGCTCGATGAGCAATTATTCAATATCAACAGCATGAGCCGTTACAAAGATCTACGCTGACTATGACATTGTTATTCGGAAATTTCAAGCGTTTACTTAGAAATGTGGCGCTTATTGGCGGCATTTTCATGGCATTTACCGGGCTGCCGGCAAAAGGCGATGATTATTCTTTCGATGTGGCTGCGTTTAAGCCCAAACGGCTTGAAACCAACTACAAACTCGACCTGCGGCCCGGCTTCAGCTTTCTCAATGCCGGCAGTCGGCTTTATCAGCTTTCCCATGCCTTGAAAGAGCCGCGGCGCACCCAGCAGAATCACAGCTTGCTCGCCGGTGTCAACGGTTCATATCAGGCCGGCGGCAACTCAAAGCTGCATTTTGACGGACTGCTGACTCTCAACCGTTTCATGGGTGAAACCCGCGACAATCATGTGCTTAACGAGGGCTATCTGCTTTTTGAACTCGATGCCGGGTTGCATCTGGGCATTGGTAAGAAGACCTTCAAATGGGGCAAAGGCTACGCCTGGAACCCGGTTAATTTTGCCGGTCGCCAGAAAGATCTCAATGATATCGATCTCGCCCTGTCCGGATACAGCATGGTTTATTCACAGTATACCCGCAGTATGAGCGGATATTTGTCGAACATGACTCTGACCATGGCCCTGGTGCCGGCACTTGAAGATCTGAATGATGATTTTGCCCCGACACAAAGTTATAGCTTTGCCTCGCAGCTGTACATGTTGCTTGGCGATACCGATGTCGATTTTTATCTGTTCGCTGGCGAAAATGGGCGCCATCGTTTCGGGGTCGATTTCAGCCGTAACCTGGCTGAAAACCACGAAATTCATGCCGAACTCGCGGTTTCGCCACGGCAATCAGCTTACGATATTCTCGGAAATGGCGCGGTTGACTTTTCCCGCCGCCAGAAAACCGACCTGCTGCTGGGCACCCGCTACCTCGATCATCGTGAAATTACCTATATTCTGGAATATTTACACAATGGCTCCGGCCTGACCCAGCGAGAAATGCACAATTATTTCGCTGCCGCAGACAGCGCCCTGGCATTGAACAACCGCCCGCTGATGCGTCAGGCGGCCTACAACTACGGTGAATTCATCAATCGCCAGTTTGTTATGCGCGATTATCTTTATTTCAAGGCTTCAAAGCCAGAGCTTTTTGATGACCTCTATCTGGCCGGGTCGGTTTTTACCATTTTAAATCTCGCTGACAAGAGTAGTTCGACAAGTTTTGAAGTGAATTATACCGGCCAGACCGACCAGATTATCACTCTGCGCTACACTGCCAATCTGGGTAATCGTAACTCCGAATTCGGTCAGAAACTCAGTTCAGATCGGGTAGAGCTGCGCTGCCAGTATTTTTTCTGAAAAATTTTAAGCCTGCTAAAGGCGTGATATAATAAACAAAAAGAGGATTTTTATGGACACAAAGGCAATCCTGGAAATATACGCAGGGATTCAGGTTATGGAAGCGTCTACGCAGTGTTTGTCGCACGATTACCTTTCATTGCTGGCCCAGTTTGAAGACTCAGAAATTTAAAAGAGATTGCTCCAGGATCTGATTGAGAAATATGTTGAGCTTGAAAAACGCGTTGATAGCTTGCTGCGTAACACTTTGCCTGATTGTGTCGCTGAAGAGATAAAATTCAACGGATGCTACCCAACCCGTCAGTTTTCGGGCACTATTTTGTTTACCGATTGCGCTGGGTTTACCAAGCTTGCTGAAAAAATGCCTCAGGAAAGGCTTATTGAACGTCTTGATGTCCTTTTTTCGGGCATGGATGAGATTATTCGAAATGCTGGCGGGACCAAGATCAAAACTATAGGAGACTCTTACATGGCGGTTTTTGGGGCTCCTTTGCCATTAATAGAGCATGCAGATTGTGCAGTTCAATCAGCTCTTTCTTGTGTTGAATTTCTAAAAAAGTTTAATCAGGACCAGCCTCTGGCAATTGAGATGAGATTCGGTTTACACTCGGGAGTTTTCATGGGCGGGGTAGTTGGCAATGATCGCATGCAATTCGATGTGTTTGGCGATAACGTGAATATTGCTTCTCGGTTTGAATCTGCCGGTGAAAAAGGACAAATCAATATTTCCGAGGCAACAATGAAGCTTTTAACTGGTTCTTATGAATTTTCAGATCGCGGAAAAATAAAGCTTAAGAACAAAGAGCCGATGAAAGCTTTTTTTGTTAAGAGGGAGGAATGATGTTATGAAAATTCCTATGGCGACAAGCTATAATAAGCCGGTAAAAGTTGCAGATGGAATCTTCTGGATTGGGGTGCACGACCCAGGAGCAAATCTTCACTGCAATTCTTATATTATCATCGAAAATGAGCGTGCTCTGGTCATTGACGGTGGCAGCCGTCCGGAATTTGCCGAAACGATGATGAAAATTCTTCAGCTTGGTATTAAGCCTAAAAGCATAGTGGGCCTGATCTATCAGCACTATGACCCTGACTTATGTGGTTCGCTATCAAATTTCATTGATCTTTGCGACAATCCTGAAATGCGTATCTATTCAAATGCCAGCAACAACCTATTTCTGCGCTACTATTTTGAAAAACACCATCACGAAAAGCTTGTCGATCTTGAGAGTATTAATTTTGAGCTCAAATTGAGTGATAATCGAAAATTGAGGTTTTTCAAGACCCCTTATACTCATTCCGCCGGCAGTTTTGTAACTCTCGACGAAAATACCGGAACATTGTTTACAAGTGACCTGTTTGGTAGTTTTGCCAAGGAATGGGAGCTTTTCATTGAGCTAAGTGATAAATGTTTCGATTGCAAAGATTATTCCAGTTGTCCTAAGAATAAAGAATATTGTCCTCTTCCAGACATTATTGACTTTCACAAGCATGTTATGCCTTGCAGCAAAGCTCTTTCGTATGCTATGCAACTGATTGAAGAAATCCCGGTAAAAACGGTTGCCCCACAGCACGGAAGTGTAATTTTCAAACAGCGTGATATTTCTTTTATCGTCAGTCTTCTCAAGAACCTCAAAGACGTTGGCATTGACGGTATCGTATCTGATCATTAAGCGAAAAAAGGAGAAAGACTTTGAATAACGAACTTCTTGAACTTATAGACGCTTTTATCGAAAATGAATTGGCATTGGCTTCTTATTATGCCGCCTGTCATGATAAGTTTGCCGAAAGCAGCGATAAATGGAAAATCCTTCAGCGGGAAGAAGAAAACCATGCTGAAATTTTTCGGAAAATAAAGGAGTCTATTGAAAAGCATCCTGATCAGTGGCGGGCGGGAAATTTTGCTCTGCAAACGGTTCGGTTGGTGAGCAAGTCGGTTAGAGACAAGATCGACGAATTGAAGATGGGTAAGTTGAATTCCAGGTATGCCATAAATTTTATTGTAGATGTCGAACAGTCTCTTATTGAAAGTAACATTTCGCGTTCATTCAATACCGAGTTGCCTGAGTTTCGGGAGATGCTTCTAAATGTCCAAACGGAAACCGTAGGGCATAAAAACCTTTTAATAAGCTTAAGACCCTAAAGAACTGAAGTCATTATCCAGAATTTGTTTTGTTTGACAATTCAGACTGCTCTTGTTAGACTCAAGAACTTGAAATTTATGTACCGAAATTAAAGGAGTTACAGGCATATGCTCGCCGGTTTAATTCAGTTTGTTCACATTATAGTTTGTGTTGGTCTCATTATTATCGTTCTTCTTCAGGCTGATAAAGGCGAAGGCCTTGCCGGAGCATTCGGTGGTGGCGCTTCTTCAACCGTTTTTGGCGAACGCGGTGCCGGTGGTTTCATGTCGAAACTGACTACTACCATGGCTATCGTTTTCATGATCACCTCTCTGATCATTTCGGTATGGGTTCCCAGATGGCAGGAAAATGTCGCCGTTTCTTCACCGGCAATCGAACTTTCTTCGCCCTCTGCTGCTCCTATGACTTCAGCTCCGACTGAAGTTCCGGTTGCCGTTCCTGCACCAGTTCCTGGCACTGAAATTCCGATAACCGTTCCAGAAACTCCCGCCGGCAACTAAAGTTAATTAGACTTTCATCAGAAGGCCGTCCCGTTTGGGGCGGCCTTTTTTCGTGGACTGAATTGCTTTGACAATTGAAAGTAAAAGTTCTTACATTAAAAGCTCATTGAGCCCGAAAATCGGGTCGAAATGATCGATGCAAAACCGGGCACTTCGACCCTGGCTTAGCCAGGCTCAGCGACCGTTTCAGTTCTTTTGCAGGATTTTCTAAAAACACACCAGCTCAAACAGAATTGTCGATAAAAAACGCCTATTCTTCATCCTTTTATTTGAATTTCACCTCAGTCATAAGGAAAGACCAGTTGGCGGTAAATGAACTGCCATTCTGTTTGGTATCTGTGAAATAATTCCCGGACTTGAATCTCGCCAACCCTGTAGAAAAGGTAACGTTTTTACTATGGACATATCTGGCGGTAAAATTAATCTCACTTCCAAGGTCTTCTTCCGTATTGGCGGCACTATGAACCACTCTTGCATAAGCAGGCATTCCGTAACCATAATACGTGGGGGCATCACCAGACTTGTCAAGTGACATGATGTGGTAATCCAGGCCCCAGAAAAGATTTTTGGTAAATGTGTTTTTGTAGGAAAAAACAATGTCCTTGATGTTTGAAGGAAGAAACATATCGGTGTAGCCTAAATATTTATGACATGCCGGAAAAATAGGCTGAAAGCTCTTGTCCTCCGTTTTCGAATCGTTTCCTGAGAATTTCAGGTATTCCATTCCAATCTTTTGTTTTTTTAGCAGATCATAATTTAAACCGGCAATAATCATGTGACTGTCATAGTTTGTTGAAACACCAGTATTTACAGTTTTATGCCCACCCTGTTTGGCAAGGCTGAGATGCCAGTCGAACCTTTTCTCTTTTCTCTGCCAGTCAAACCCAAAAGTGTTGGTATGATTGTCAGTAAGTGTGTTAATGGTGCCGGGCGTAGAAAGGGCTGCGCCGAAGTCGTCTACTTGCTTTGACATGTAGAATGCTTTTAACTTGCCTTTGGCAACATTGTTCCATTGAAGATTGAGCCCTTTGAAAGAACCATCTTGGTCTGCTGCTATATCACCAGCCGGGGTAGTAACAAGTCCTAATGAATTTTCTTCCTGGTTCAAATTGGAAAAGAAAGCGTTCCAATAAAAATCTTTTTTGGTTTTATTTTCATATAAAACCGCGTCGAATCGCCTTCCCTGTATGCGCCACTCGCAGTTGGCAACATGCATAGGAAGCCCAAATTCCAAGGGCAAACGTCCAATTTTCACGTTTTGCTTCTTGTCATCATTAATGTAAAAATTGGCCCAGAATTCTTTCAAAGCAAAATTTTGGCCATTTTGATTCGTGCTTTGCACGGTGCCAAGGGTGAGTATGTTAGCAGCTTCCCTCTCACCAAAGTTTCCACTTTGCTGAATTTCGGCATAAAAATCTGCTTTTTCTAGTTTCTTGCTGGCATTCAATCTGGCGCCATAATAGGTATGAGCTTGCTTTTCACCGCCAACAGTGTTTGCTGGTCGGTCAACCGAGGTACTTTCATATCTCGTGACCATGCTGCCACCAAATTGAATGTCCTCATTCTCTACTGGTTTGCTGGGCTTGGAATTCGAGAAAGAGCAATGATCCTGACTGATGTCGATTTTCCCTGGGGTTACGCGGTCGGTAGATTCGTCAGATTTTTTAAGATCTTCAATCTTTTTGGCAATAACCTGGAGCTGTTTCTCCAATTCAATGAGCGCCGGCTCCCGTGAATTCAAAGCTTTTTTTTCTTCAATAACAACCCCAGCCTTCAGGGTGCTCATTGGAAAAAGAGAAAAGACAAGAAGCAACAAAATAGCTTTTTTCATTTAAATCCTCATTAATTAAAACTTTTAAAAGTTCTGGCAAATCAAACCTTCAAATTTCCATCACCAGTCGGAGCAAAAATCATTTTTTTTAACCATTTTTCTATCGATAGAAGAAGATATTTATCTGTCTCTTCTTAAGTAAGCCCCTCATGTTTCAGGAAACAGGCCGGGGAGCCAATTTTTATAAAAACGCCAAAGAAATGATTTTGTCGACTTTTTCCGCGAACAAGCCAGATGGGACATGAGGGTTCGGGTTGGATCAGTGATAAAGATCATTAATTCTGGAAATGAAATTCTGAGAATACTTTTTTTCTGGCTGACTTGGACTGACAATTGGGTGCGAACTGGGCAATCTTGAAAGAACATGTTAGCATGTCTTGTCGTTGACTTGAGAGGATGAGAAACTATCAAGGGAGTGCAAAATGAAGAATCAGTTTGAACGTGTAATTATAGATGGAAACGCAATGGCCTTCTGATGTGAAAGAAATACCTGAAAAGGAATCAGCAGATGATTGATATTGAAATCATGCCTCCTGACAAACGTCGTCCGGAACCATATTTAAAAAAAGTAAAAAAAGCCTGTGATGAAACTGCCCGAGCCTTTGAGGCAATGGGATATAAGCTTGATGAATGGCCAATTGATGAGTTTGTTCTATTTACAGACCTTTTGATTGCAAGAGAAACATTAGCCGAGGAATTTGACCTGCCAATCGAAAAGATACCCGAAACCATTGGAGGAACTCCATTAGGCTCTACTTTATTCATGACTGACGAAAACATAATTCACAGCATGTTTAATAAGCTATATTCTCAGTTCACCTGGGATAAGGATGAAGAGTTCTTCAAATGCCTCAAACACGAAATTGTTCATATGTTTCACGAAGGTATTGCAATAAAGGAAACCGGTTCAGCAGATGGGATGGGGCCCGTCTGGTTTTTCGAAGGTCTTGCCATACACCTTGCTCAGCAATTTCCCCAAATGGAAAATGAGCCAATCCTGGAAAAAGGCGAGATTGAAAAGATTATTTCAGACAGCAAAACTACTACAGTTTCTTATCTGCAATACAAGAGATTGATTCATAGTCTGCTCAAAAAATGCAGTTTAAGCGATATGGTTAAAGCAGCTTTCAATAATGCTGAAATGGACTCTCTGATAGAAAAACTTTTGTAAGTGATCTAGGGTTCTGGCCCCGCCTGGAGCTTTGACGCTTCAGGTCATAAAGATAGCTCCTAACCTTTATTTGCCAAGGTTGTCGGTGTCTTTTATTAGATCCGGGTTTTGCCAGTCGTTGTTGTCGATGACGATGTCGGCCTTTTCTTTGGGTTTGCAGGTCTCGAGATAAATCTTTTCACCGGGAATATACCTGGTTTCGTAACATTTTAAGACGTTTTCTTCGCTGCCAAGATACTCCAGGTCTCTTTTTAGAGCCCTATTAATGACGGTTTCAAAGCTGACGTCGAGAAAGACGGTCATATCCCAGTATTGGGCCAGTTCATCACGATTGAGAAAAATGCCGTCGAAAAGAATAATCAGACTGGGGACAACTTCTATGGTTTGCTCGTCAACAGCCTTGTTTTGCTTGTAATCAAAGATGCCTCTGATGATTTTGCCTTTCTGTTGCTTGAGTGGTGCAAAAACATTTTCGCGCAATGCCTGGTAATTAAAGCTGTCGTAAAAAAAGCCTTCGGGGCTTAGTCTGCCCTTGCGCGTGCGAATTTCTGAAGGATTATGGAACCTGTCGATTGAAATTCTTTCACAGTTAACTTCTCTGGCGCGCAATTGAGCATGCACCCGATCAGCGAGGCTGGTTTTGCCAGAGGCATCAACGCCGTCAAACCCGACAATGAAAGGTTTGTTGCCTTTTTTTGCCAGAATTCTCTCGGCAATCAATTTCTCGATCATTGTTTCATCTCCTGCGTTTGCGGTATCAGCAAGTCATCAATCCTGTTTAAAATGAATCTGCCAAATTGTCAAATCGATAAGAACCATTGGCCGGTGTCTCAAAACCCGCATGTAATAGGGCTTTTTAGCCTGAATTTATAGTTGGACGCTTATAAATGATTTGTTTATAATTCGGATGGCACATATAACTTAAACACAAAAAACGTGCCAATTTTGGATTCTGGAAGGACGTGTATATGTCAAAGAATTATAAATCATTTACTCAGAGCATTTTTGCCTTTCTTTTCGTCGCGTTCACTTTTTTGTTGGCAACTGGAATCTCAGTCGCTGAGCGCCCTGTTAAAGTCGCCAGGTTTTAATCATGAAGAAAAAACTGTTTGTTTTTGCCATGCTGCTTTTTCTGCCCTTTGTTGTCGCCTGCGGTGGTGGGGAAACTCCGGCCCCGGAGCCTTCAACAGCTGCTCAGCCGTCCGCTGCCGACACCCAGATCGATGAGCTGAGCCGGCATTTGTTGATGCTGGTTGAAACCATTCCCCCCAGCGCTGTTTTTGCTCTTGATAATCTTCGTCTGGCAGCAAGAATGTATCCGGAAAAATTTGCCCCCGCTCTGATGAGGGCAGTCGAAAAGCAGCATACAAACTGGCTGAATGCCTTCAAAATTTTGCCCGAACTGCTCGACCGAGAGATTCCCGGGCTAAAGGAACTGATGCTCAAAGTCTGGCGTCAGGAAGGTTATCAGCTTGGAAAAACAGAGGCTGCAGCAATCCTTGCTCAGATTAACTGTTTTGAAATCGCCGATGAAGTTCTGAAATACTTGAAAGATAAAGGCAACCGGGCTTATACAAGCGATTTTGTCAATTGTGCACCAATGTTGAAGAAAGCGAAACCCGCCGGCTGTGAAGAATTTGTCGTTTCTTTGCTTGAAAGCCAGTCATTGCCTGACCCTGAAAAACTCGCGGTTCTGGCAGAAGTCCTTGGCGCCGTCGCTCCGGATAATGCTGTGCCGATACTCGAAAAATTGCTCTACAACGAAGACCTGAATGAAAAAGCTTATGTGGGAATTGTCAGGGGCCTTGGCGCTGCCGGCAGCGATGCCGCTAAAGCTGTGTTATTCAAGTTTTCGCAGTTTCTTCAGGAAATCAGTGAGCAAAACCAACTGCTGAAAGTGAGAAAATACGGGCGTTCGATGATCGCTGCCCAGGGTGAGCTGGCACGTTTCGCCGGCGAAGATGTCTGGGAATATTTTCTTCTGCATGAGACCTCTGCTTACAATGGCTTCGATGCTGAATACGACCGGGTTGCCAGTCTGGTGGCGGCAATTCCCGCCGAGTTCAAGGAAAAAACCGCGCAAAGCTGGGCTTACCCGCCATGGGCAAATGACAAAAGATATAAACCAACCTATCTAGAAGCTAAAAAAAAGACAAAAGGTGAGGTCATGCTGGGCCTGAAATTTGACGAGAATTTCAAAGAACAACAGCTGGCCCAGGTAAAAAAGTTTCGCCAGAACCCGATGTTTGACGGCAATCTGACCCAGCATCTTAAAAATCTCGGCAGATATGCTGTGAACGGCGACCAGCCGGTTCAGGCACTGTTCAGAGAAATTGCTGCCAGTAGTGGTGCCGAGCGCTTTACCTCGCGCTATTACGCCAGGCAGATTCTCGCCGAAATGAAAGATGAATATTTGCTCGAATGCCTCCTGAAAGACGATTTTTACGGCGAAATGTCTGGCTGGGGACGGGTATTAGAATGGGAACCAAAATTACTGCCCGGTCTGAGCGACAAATTTCTCAAAAAAGAACATAAGTCGGTTCAGGAAAGGGGCCAGGGCTTGTCTGTGGTCGTGTTCAAGTATCTGGCCAAAGAAGCGCGTGACGATGTTCTGCAGTTGATTGAAGGCGAAATCATGAAAACCTTGCCCGATCCGCGACGGACCTTGGCGCACCAATGGCTGGCTGGCCTTTTCTATTGGCCCGGCGAAGCTCCCGAAAGAATATGTCGTGCCATAATCGAATTTTATGCCAAAGAAGGTTTAACTCATGCAAGCTCGACAATGGGCGCGCTTGAAGGCGAGAGAAAAGGGGTGCTGATGGCGGCCTGGCATGAACTGGCAAAGCGCGGTGATCGCGAAGCGTTCAGCATTTTTTACCAGAGAAAACCTGCGCTTTATCTTTTTCCGTGGGCAGGCACTCCTGAAACCTTTAAAGCTTTTATCACGAAAGATTATGGTCCGGTAACCTGGTTCTGGCCGACTTTAGAAGAAGTTCTGGCTGGCCGGAAATGAATGGATGCTCGAATTCTCAGGCAAAAGGTGCGGCTGAATAAGGTGCAGGTCGGTTTTACACGAGATTAGGCGGCGGGCGGGAATGCTCTTGCTTCCAGCCTTGCAGATGTGAGGTATAAATGGCGCGAATCAGCATAATTACACAGGGCGTTGATAAGGCTATTAGTCAGGCTAACGGCGACCCCCGCCGAACAAATTCATTTTCGGCAGAAACTCTGCAGGAAGCAGTGGGCTATTTTCGCAGATTTCAGTTTCTTGATCTGCCGACAAAAGCTTCGCAAGCGTTTTCCTGGCCTCGTTTAATTATCGAGATCGCCGGCAAGCGAATATGGTTTCTCTGGGTTGGAAAAGAGCTGCGCTGCTCGGAAGCTGAAGGTGCAGTGCTGCCGGCCCAGGCCGAAGAATGGTTGCGCCAATTTATCGAAACAAATTTGCCGGTTTCAAGTTTCAGTGCCGACCAGTCAGCGGTGTCAGCGCGACCACAGACCTTCGCCGTAGCAGATAAGGCCGGTGAACCTGGTCGTTCAAGGTTTCCGTTTTTCACCCTGTTAATTATTGGCATCATCGCTTTTGGATTTTACAGCGACTGGAACCTCGAAACCTTAAAAGACAAAGTTGCTTCGCAATTAACTTCAGACAAGTCTCAGCCGGCATATACAGAGAATTCAGCCAAAATTCCCCTCGAAATGGTCGAAGTTGCGGTCGAACCCTGGACCGGAGTGCTTAAAATCGATGCCGTCGATCTTGCTTTTCCCGGCCACCCGCTCGGATTATCGCTGAAGCGGGTTTATCGCGGCAGACCCGAAATTGCCGGCGGTCTGGGCAACGGTTGGTATCACTCTTTTGATTATCGGCTGATCAAGTTTGAAGGCGGCGTGGCGCTGTTTTGTCCCGGCGGTATTTCGCATCTGTTTCAGGACGTCGGAAAAGGCTTATATTTGCGGCGAGGCGTAACCGATGCGATTGCCAGAGACGGTCAGGGCTTTGCCTGGCAGAGCGATCTCGGTATCATGCATTTCAATGAAAAGGGTCAGGCAGTTCTTTTGCGAGGCGCGGGAACTTCACTCAAATTCACTTATTCAGGTCCTCGCTTGAGCCGCATTGAAGGCGATTTTGGCCAATGGCTTGAACTGACCTGGGACGAAGAGGGTTATCTGATTGCCGCCAGATCCAGTCGCGGCGAAAAGGTCGAATATGGCTATAATGCTGATGGATGCCTGAAAACATCAGTTCGCGACGGCGTCCTTGTCGGTCACTACGGTTATGATTCAAAAATGCGTTTGAAACTGGCAGAGATAAACTCTGGTTTTGCCTGGAAAATAAACAATGATGATTCTGGCAGAGTTGTCAGCCTGACGCGCCCGGGCGGTTATGCGCAAAAATTTTCCTATGGCGAAAAAGATGGCAGCACGATTTTTTCGGTAACTGAACCGGGCGGCGCTACTACCGAGTGGCGTACCAATGCCGCCGGCGATCGTATTGAAATCGTCGATGTCGCCGGGCGCAGCGAAATGGTTCGTGACCCGGTAACCGGTCAGATAAAATCGGCGCGTGATCGGCGCGGCAACGTTACCACCTACAACTGGGACAAATCATTGCGACTCAGTAAAATTGTTCATGCTGATGGCAGCGCAATCAAGATCGAGTATGCGGACAATCTTGAAAACCCTGCCAAGATTATCGACGCTGCCGGCAACGCTACCGAATACAAATACGACGCCGACGGTCGGGTAACTACAATTAAAAGTGGCAACGGCCAGGAAACCTTTGCCTATGACAAAAGCGGTCGCCTGACGGGTTGGCAGACGATAGGCGGCAATTCGCGCAAGTTTCAATATGGCAATGGCTGGGAACCGGTAAAGGTCATTGCCGACGGCGAAACACTGCTTGAGGTCAAAACAGCAAAAGAGGGTCGCCCTGAAACGGTTAAAACTCCCTATGGCAATATGGCATGGGCAGACTTCCGCAAAGCTATGGAAACCAATCTGGCCGAGCGCTTTGGCACCCTGGATTTTTCAAGAGCCGGCAACACCTGGAACAGCCCGGCGGGTATGAAGATCAGATATGACGCCGATGCTCAACCCGTTGAAATCATTTTTCCCGATAACAGTAAAATGCATATCACTCGTGACGCCGCCGGCCGAGCGATCAAAGTGCAACACCCGGACGGATTTGCTGAAGAATTCGCCTGGGATGGCGAGTCTAATCTTGTCTCGCGCAAATTCCCCGATGGTAAAAAGATTGAATTTGCCTATGACGCATTGAATAGGCCGGTCAGCATTCGCGAGTCTTCGGGCAACGAAACAAAACTGGAATATGACGCAGCCGGTAATATGATCGCTGTCGCGAAACCCGGTTTAAAAAAAAGCTATCAGCTTAACGGCGCCGGCAATTCTGAAATAGATCTTCTCTTCAACGACAAAATTCGCAAAAAGCTCAGTTATAAAACCGGTAAGGACGGGCAGGCCACAATCAGTCTTGACCAGGTCGAGCAGAGTGTCAAGGTCGATGCGAAAAGCGGCGATATGACTATCAATGATCCTGCCGGAAAATTTATGCTGCGCAAAAATCAGGCCAAAAAAGCATTTGAAATTGTTTTTCCGAATGGCGTTGTCGAGACCGTAGAAATGAAGAAAAATGATGGCAGCAACAAAATCAGAATTGCCCGTAAAAATGAGGTTTTGCTCGACATGCAGCTCAAAGAAACTTCAGATGGTCTTGAGCGCCAAAGCCATATTTCTAGCGAAGTGCCGGCCCCGGTTGGTGGTGCGACCCGCAGCGAAAAATCAGTTTTTGACAAAACCGGGCGCCTGCTCAGTTCTGAAGCCGGCGGCATCGCATTCAAATATAGCTGGGATGCCATGTGCAACCGGGTTGGTGAAGAAATCTCGGGTAAGCCTGTTAAGAGCAGATTTGGTAATGGTGGATTGCTGCTTGAACGAGACGGCAGACAGTATCGCTGGAGCGATCGCGGCACACTTGCTGCGATTGCCGCTAAAGACGGCGAAACCAGCTTTTCTTTCGATGATTTCGACCGGCTGATTTCAATTCGCGCCGCCGATGGGCGCGAAGTCAGCTACAGCTATGATGAAAACGGTCTGCTGGTTTCGCGCCGAAGTGGCAATCAGACGACTTTCCATGTCTGGGACGGCGCCAATCTTCTCGCCGAGCTTGATGAAACCGGAAAAGTGATGCGCCGGTATGTGCAGGGGCCCGGTATCGACAAAGTTCTGGCGATAGTTGAAAATGATCAGACTTACTATCTGCACCGCGATGAAAATGGCAGCATTATTCTGGCGACTGACAAATCCGGCAAGCCGGCAGGCGCCTGGACTTACGACCCGTTTGGCAACCTGGTCGCCCGTTGCGGCGATTGGCAGAGCCCGGTGCTTTTCTGCGGCCTTCTTTATGAGCCGCTGTTTGATCTCTACTATATGCGCAGCAGATTTTACGATCCGAAAACCGGAAGCTTTCTTTCACGCGACCCGGCGCCGCTTGCGCCTGAAAACCCAGAGGAGGCTCATCCCTATCTTTATGCCCGCGGCAACCCTTTGTTGTTCAAAGATCCTTCAGGGACTTCCCCGTTGATGAACATGTCTGGAGCAGCCAATAACATGGCTAAGAGCCTCGGTGGCAGTTCAACCTCTGAAGATGGAAATTACATCGCTGAAACCGGGGTTTATATTGCCCGAGATACTTTTCTCGGGGTTAACGCCGGTGTTTTTAAAGAATTCACCAAAGAGGTCTGGGTTACAGATGGCGACCTGTTTTTCAGAAAACTTGGCAAAGTTACCTTGCCCGGCGGCGGAACTACTGTCGTTAAGGGGGCGCTCGGGCGCTGTGTCGATGTTAAAAAAACAGTGATACCCGTCAGGGGAATGGAGACGCTATCGACTGTTGCTGGTCACGCCGCTTCAATTTTTGGCCTGGGTTATGATCTTTTTAACATGAAATCGCAATACGAAATTGGCGAAGTCAGTTATGAAGAGCATAAAACTGGCGTGTTTGCCAAGGCCGTCGTAGGAGGAGGCTCGGTAGCGGTCGGCGCTTTAGTCGGTACCATGGGGCTGACAACCCTGCCGTTGATTGCTTCAACTGTGGCGGTTGGGGTAGTCGGTTCGGAAATTGAAAAGGTCGCGCGTGGCGGTGCCGCAGTTGCTGAGGCTGAGCAGGCGGTCAGAGCCTGGAAAGAAAATGATTCCCGCCTTGCCTGGGATAAAATTCGCCAGGCCAAAATTGCCCTTGCTAACGGCAACTGGAAGGAAGCGCAGCGATTGAGCCGTGATATGCGCAAATTTATCGGTTCGCGCAAGGGCGAAAATCCTGGTATGCCTACCATGGTCGAGATTACCGCTCTGTCGAGCGAGATTTCCGACACCATCAAAGCCGAGCGTCAGAAGAAAGAGCAAGAAGGCGAAAAGAAGCGTAAAGAGGCGCAAAAATACAACGACGACCTGCGCCAGAAAGTTGAAGAATGGAAAGAAAAAGAGCGTGCCGCTGCCGCGAAGAATAAAGATAAAAAATCGCCTGTTTCTGCAACTAAGCAAGTGGAAGAGGCAAAGCAACAACAAGGGGTTCAAGTTGGTGCATCTGCGCATAAAATTGATCTCACAACCCCGCATGCGTCCATCCGCGTTATGTGTGGAACTACTCCTGCTACAATAAGGGTCTACGGTGGACGCAACATCAGAATTGTTGGAGAAAGAATAATAGCGAATGGAGTTCAGAAAGAGATTACAGTATACTGCGATTTTGGTCCCGGGCACGCTAAATGGGCTCTGGATGTGGAAAATGATGATCCTATGCATGTTGGTGTACACACAAGACATACGCTGTTGAATAAAAGGTCGGATGATCGAAGTGGAATTCGTGTTCACGTAGAAGGTACGACGGAAAAGACTGGGTTGGTGGGGCAAGGGGCCGAACTTACAGTTCCTGGTGGCGGTTTCTGGTGGACAAGGATAATCCTGGGGCTGAAATACGTTCCTTAAAATAAGGTCTTGAAAGCGCTGGTATATTCGCTTGTTCTGTTAGCTTAGGCAAAAAAATAGACGCAAATTAAAACGCTGGTTATTGTTTGTTCTTATTGGATTGAGTATTGTTTTTATGGGTTGGAAAAATTCTTAAAGAGGTATTATATGGAATCAGAGCGATTCAATGTCGAAGTGCAGGGCGTTACCCCTGATCTGATGCAGGCTAATGGTAGCTATGAGAGTATCGAGTTCAAAAATCTTGGACCTCAACGCATTGGTGAAATGCTGCAGATTTTGTCGCAGTTGTGCCCGCCTCCTGGTGATGACATTTGCCCGGTGAATATGACGGTACACAGTTTGCGGGGTGAATTCACCTTTACCGTATTCGATGACAGTGGCCAGATTTATTGTGCCGACCCTGAAGGCGCAGTGAGTGTCGATCAGGCCCTCGAAATGATAACCGGCCGTCCGGCTGAATTTCCTTTTCCTCCCGCTGAAAGTGCAGAAGCCTGCCCGAATTGTGGCGCAGCGGTAATTTCCGGCAAGGCCTTCTGCAGTGATTGTGGTAAGCCGCTTCCCGCTCCAGCTGTTCCCGGCGAATGCCCGAAATGTGGTGGAAAAAATGATCCGGGCAAGTCGTTCTGCGGCGATTGCGGTCAGCCGCTTGGTGCAGCACCGGCCAGACAACAAGCGAGCAGGCCCGCTCCGCCACCTCCGCCCAAAAAACAGCCTGCCGGATCTGTGGCGGCACCTTCCCGGCCGCAGCCCGTAAAAAGAGCAGCAGCTGACAATCAGTATTACCACGAGATTGTGGCGCTCATGGGCAACCCTTTGTCTCTGAGAGAATATCGCCAGAAATACCCCTATCTGCTCAAAGGTCCGAAAGGGCCTGAGTACCGCGAGGTTATCGACGGTATTTTTCGCAGCGACCCACCGGCTGAAGTGCACAGTCGCCTGACCATGCCGCCGCGTGACTGGGGCATTCGCAAGCCCGGCAAGTTCAGACGGGCACTGACTGCGATTGTCGATTTTCCGATGCTTGTGGCTATAATCGTTGCCGGCGTCAGAATCGGTGAGGCAATGAAGCTTGATCCAGATGGTCTTTTAACCGGTATTCTCGCGCTTTCATGGATATTCCTGATTGTTCCGGTAGGTTTTTACACCCTCTTTGAAACGACCATCGGTGCAACTCCTGGTGGTTTGCTCATGGGGCTGCGGGTCGTTGATGATTATGGCAACAAACCAGGCGCATCGGTCAGTATCTGGCGCATAATCGCCAAGGTTACCTGGCTGATTATTCTGGTGCTCAGCATTATAACCCTCAGCTACCGGGTTAATCGACTGCCGGGTCACATGATCCAGCTGCCCTCGGGCGAATCGCTAAAACCTATAGATCACGGCGAAGTTGTTGTCAATTAGTGATTCGATTACGAGCACGAGCACGCCGCGCCCAGGTGCGAACACGACATGGATTTGCCTTAATGGGCGGCCGACTTGAAATAAGCGCGATGAAATAGTATTTTAGCTTACGTAAAGTATGGCAGAATTTGGCAGACAACCTTTGTTACTGACGCAATCCCGCACTCTGATTGTAAAAGATGGCGGAGATGCTTTTTACGTCAGGGAGTTTCCGGCCTGGCTGGCGCAGGGGCGCGGCAAGCAGGCTCAGGATTTCATCGGAACCAAGGTTGATCGCGAGCTTGAAAGCATTATTCCCGGTTTGCGCGAACTTTTGCTGCGCACCAGTGATTCTGGACAGCCTGTGAAAGGCTTTAAAACAGGGTTTGTCGATCTTGCCGGCAATAAGCACCAGCTCTTGCTCGATACCATGATTGCCATTTCTGACAATGGCGAGCGCCAGATCAGTGTCATTATTCAGGAGATTCCGCTTGAATTCGTTTCGGCAGAAACTCTGGCAACCTCATACTTCTGCGGTCTTGTCGGGCGTTCCGAGGCGATGCAGAACGTTTTTAACAAGATTCGCATGTATGCGGTTTCCGATGCGCCAGTGCTGATTACCGGAGAAACCGGGGCCGGCAAAGAAGGGGTGGCGGCCGCTCTGCACCGGATGAGCAAGCGTAGTGGCCGGCCCTTTGTAACCATGAACTGCAGCGCCATAACCGAAACTCTGTTTGAATCAGAGCTTTTCGGTCACGAAAAGGGCTCTTTTACCGGCGCTATCAAAACCCATCGTGGTCGTTTCGAACGCGCTGATGGCGGCACTCTTTTTCTTGATGAAATTGGCGATCTTCCTCTTTCATCGCAGGCCAAACTACTGAGAGTTCTTGAGACCTCGCAGATTGAAAAAGTCGGTGCGGAAAAACCGGTGAAAGTAGATGTGCGAATTTTGGCTGCAACTAATCATGATCTTGAGTTGAACAGTTTTGCCAAAACTTTTCGGGCTGATCTTTTTTATCGAATCAACGCTCTGCAGATCAGAATTCCGCCGCTGAGAGAGCGCGTCGATGATATTGAACCGCTGATTCAGCATTTTATCGCGGTACTCAACGAGAGATACCAGCGCAATATCGTCTGTCTGACTCGCGAGGCGATACATTTGCTCAAACAATATCAGTGGCCGGGAAATGTGCGTGAGCTTCGCAACCTTATGGAACGGCTTTTTGCCGAAAATCAGACCGATGTGATCGGCTTGCGTGCTTTGAAAGAATGGTATGAAGAGCGTCAGTCACTGGCTTCCCGTTCGCCGGCTTCGCCCGAGTTTCGAGAGGTGACCGTTCTTCCCTACCAGGAGGCAATTCCTCTGGGCATGAATCACTTCGAAAAAGAAAAGGCCATTCCGGCTGAATTCAGCAATAATAATCAAATTGGCGAAGAAGAGTTGCGTCAGGCTTATCGCCAGGCCGGCGGTAATATAACCAAAGCCTCAGAAATGCTTGGAATTCATAAAGCCACCTTTTATCGGCACCTGAAAAACCTGAGTTTGTCGCGGGAAGATCTTGAAAGCTGATTAATTCTTATCTTTGCCCGGATCGGGTTTTTCGACGCCTTCTATCGGAGTTTCAACCCGGTTGCGGCCCCTCTCTTTCGCGACATACAAGGCATCATCGGCCAGCTTGATCATGTCAACCGCAGTCTCAGCAGTATGTACCGGTATCGAGCTGACTCCGACGCTGATTGTGACTTTCAGCGGTCCTTTGGGTCCGTCGAAACTTGATTCTTCAACTTTCTGTCGCAGGCGCTCAGCAAAGAGCATGGCACCGTCAAGTTCGGTTTCAGGTAAAATAACGGCAAATTCTTCGCCACCGTAACGGGCGGCAATGTCCGTATCGCGGGCACAGGCCTGAACGCACTTGGCAACCTCGCGCAAAACCATGTCGCCTACCTGGTGGCCCCAGGTATCGTTGAATTTTTTGAAATGGTCGATGTCGGTCATCAGATAGGAGAGGTCTTTGCCATAGCGCTTGGCGCGGCGGAATTCTTCTTCCATTTTGGCCTGGAAATGGCGGCGAACGACCAGGCCGGTCAGGCCATCGATCGTGGCAAGATTGAATAATCTCGATTTCTCGATTACTACGGCCGATTGATTGGCCATGGTGAGAGCGGTTTGCAGATCTTCGTGGTTGAACCTGCCTTCGCGGCGGTTAACAATGTTCATTACTCCGATGGCACTTTCTTTTACCGTCAGGGGCACACAAAGCAGTGATTTAATGCTTTCATTCTCAGGTGGCCCGGCCTCGAAGTTCTTTTCTTTACGCACATTTTGCACGAGTTTAGGCTGGCCACTGTTGAAAACTTCACCAGCGACCCCAGCTCCCATTTTAAATTTCTGTTTAAGTTCCGGGTTGGGTTTGGCATCTTCAAACCCGTATACAAGAGCTCTTTCAACCAACTCTTCATATTTTTCATCGAGAAGAAATATTGAGCCACGTTCAGCATTCATTACCTGAACAGCTCTGCTGAGAATTGCGTCAAGAGTTTTGTCAAGGTTGCCCATGAAGTTGACAGCCTTGCTTATTTCATTGATTATCGCCAGTTCTCTAACCTTGCGGGCCAGCTCATAATTTTTTTCGCGTAGTGAAACGAATTGTTGAATGAGCCGGGTAATAGCCCATTGAACCGGCATCAGCAGTCCTATTGGAACTATTTCGATAACCACATCGAAATTGAAGGCGAAAACGGCGATCAGCGCCCAGGCCGGTGCTATGGCAAGGCAGACGATGTTGCTGAAAAGGTTTTGCTTGCGCCACATCAGATAAGCCAATGCCAATCCGGCTATCAGAATGAAAATAATGTTGGTTTCGACGGTGATGCGGTGTAAAAAGCGGCGGTTGAGAATGTTGTGCAAAAGATTGGCGTGAATCTCAACTCCAGAAAGCGCGCCGAACGGACAAAACTTTACATCTTCTGAAGTGCCCATAGCTCTAGTGCCGATAACCACAAGTCGTTTGTCGAAAAAGCCCGGCGTGAATCTTCCGCGAAGGACCTCTTCATAACTGATTTCATCGAAATGTCTGGTTCCGCCGGCATAATTTAGCATGTATGAACCGACTTTCATGCCGGCTACCGGCTCATGGCATTCGTAAAACGGCAGTAAACGGTCGCCGAGTCTTAGTCCTGACTTCTCGATTACCGGATCGATGCCAAGATAGTCTGATGCCGCTGCCACGCCAAAAATGAAGCAATCGCGCTCTTCTGCCTTTTTGCTCAGCAGAAGCTTCCGGATGACTCCGTCGGGATTCAGGGATTTGTATTCAAGATCGATGAATCCCTGCACCGAGAGTGGTTTTCGGAATTGCGGAATCGGTTGCTCGATGATCAGTTTTTCCGACATTTCAAAGGTTTCCGGGTCGAGAACGGTCTGTTTTTGAACCGTTTGCGGTAAAACCACCCGGCCAAAGCCTTCGATGGCTTTTTGAAAAGCAGCATCGTCCTGTGGCCCAAGGACCGAAGGCTCGTTGAACATAATGTCAAAGGCGACCGTCTTGGTGCCCGCACTTCTCAAGGTTTTAAGCAGGCGACCGTGAACCTCTCGCGGCCACGGCCATGGGCCAAGCTCGGCAATACATTCGTCGGTAATGCTTACAAGAACTACATCGTGATTCTTCGGCAATTCGCCGCGCTGCTTGAATCTGAAATCGAGGCTGTCATTTTCAAGTTGGGCAAAGTAGCCATAATAAAAGAAAAATGAAAACAACAACGCCAGGAAAAAGCCAAGCGCCAGCTCCCATAAAGGCATGAGAGCTGATGGCCTGACCGATGTCAGCTGAATTATTTCCTGCGAATTGAGCAGGTCGGAAGAATCAGGATTTTTGGTTTGACTCATTTATGCAGCGGTCTGGATTCTTATTTGTTCGTCGGAATGGCAATCTGGGCCCGAAGCTTCTTCATTTCTTTGAATGCTTCGTGAAAAAGCTTGTCGGCGCGAGGCAACAAACGAATCGCTTCTTTGTAATTTTTGATGGCCTTTTCGACTTTGCCGATTTCGGAAAGTTTGTCGGCCCGATTTTTGTACAGCTTGCCGAGCTTGCGTCTTGAATCGATGAACTTGTCTTCAAAGACGTTGACCCCGGTATAAGCCGGTGCAAATGGATCGGTAACCGTGAATGAAGAATAGAGATCGAGGGCTTCTTCGTAATCTTTTACCGCAGCTTCCCAGACTTCTGTCGATTCAAATTCTTCGACATCGGTTACTTCTTCTTCTTTCAGATTCAGGCGGATTTTTTCACCCAACTGTTCGAGAAATGCGTTGTAGACAGAATCCTGCTGGTCGAGCAGCAGTTGTGCTCTTTTGAGCAAACTCGATGCCTGAGCGAAATTTCCGGCATGGCAGGCTTTGTGAATCTTGGCCAGATATGGTCTGATAAGGCTGCGTTTGCATTCGGTAAGATTTTCGCGGATGTATTTCACGAATTTGTGGCTGTCAGGAAGATTGACAATCTTTTTAAGCGCTTCCTGATATTCCAGAATCGCTTCGGCATAGTTTCCGGAATTCCGGAAATTATCACCTCGACCGACAAAAGGCGAGAGTTCCAGGTGAATCATGTGATCCTGATGTCTGACCTTGGCTTTGTCCAGATGGCTTTTCACTTCTTCAAGGAAAGCAAGGTTGTCGTCCTTGGCCAGGCGCGTAGCTTCTTCAAGCTCTTCAATCGCGACCTGGAACATCTTGTTCTTGAATGCTGCCAGACCTTTTTCTTTGTGGGTCTGGGCAAGGTGATCGTTGACTTCTTCAAGTCTTTGATCGATATTTTTCTTGTATTCTGACTGCTCAGGTGACAAGGGCGCGTCAGGATCGACTTCACGCATGGCATTGAATTCTTCGAGGGCGCGAAGATAATTGATCTTTGCCTGACCCCATTCTGAGGCTTTTTTCATTTGATCGCCCTCATTGATAAGCGATTGAATAACCTGATTATTTTCACTGTTCATCAAATTTCTCCTTCAAACAAACGTCGTTCATTTGCCTGCATTAACTGATTTTTTCATACGCTCTGCCGCCCTTTTCGGGTCAAAGAAATTGACCCCGTTACCACCGGCTTCTCCGGCCCGGTCGTAAGCGCTGGCAGCCTCCTGGTATTCCTCCAGGCGGTAGTGTATATATCCAAGAAGAGAGTTGCCTTCTTCATTGTCGGGGGTGATTCTGAGCATCTTCTTGACAGCCTTTTCAGCTTCGGGGAAATCTTCGCACTGCACGTATACGAGTGCGAGATCCCACCAGACCTGCGATGCCGCGGGATACTGTTTCGCCAGGTTCTTTAAATCGATCAACGCAAGGTTATACTTGCCGTCTTTCATTTTACGCGAAGCCTGCAGGTAATTACTGTCTTTTTTGAGCCTTTCGCTGTCGTCTTTAACCTCGGATTCGGCTGGCTTGCTCTCGGCAACAGCCTGGGCTATTCCCCGGGAATAGTCGATCTGTCCGTTGTTTTCGGAATAAAAAAGCAGTGCTTTCACGCTCTGGGCATATCGCGAAGCCGGAAACGTCGCTAAAAATGCTTTTGCCCAGCTTACTACTGCCTCATGAACCCCGAGAATTGCCCGCAATCTTATCGATTCATAATAAGACTGTTCAACATAGGCCGATGTCGGGTGCTGATTGAGAATCTGGTCATACAACTTGCATGCTTCAAGGGTTTCGCCGAATTCAAGTGTTTTGCCGGCGAGTTCGAAAAGAATCTGGTCCTTGCCGCTGGTTGCTGTTTTGAGGTTGTCCTGAAGACTGAGAATCTCGGATACCAGGCCGTCTTTGTTCGCATTGCCGCTAATGGTCAGTGCATTTTTGAGCAGGTCGGCCTGAGCCTGAGAAACCTTGACTCCCGGCTTTGTCGGTTTGTTTTGCTGCTCTGAAGCTGTTTTTTCTACTGCCTTCACGGGGACTGTCTTTTCTTGTTTTTCCGATTTGGCTTGAGCCGGACTTGGCTCTGCTTTTTGCGCCGTGGCAATAGCTTTGGCCGGCTTTCTTTCCGGTTCAATTGCTTTCTGGGGGACAACATTGGCCCGGTTGTCGCTTTGCTTCTTTTCAGGACGAACTGAATCGATGTCGGTGGCGATGTTTTGTGCGTTAACAAAAGCTTTGGCCAGCTCATAATAAGGGCTTGAGCGATAACTCTTTTTTATTTCGCCATATAGTCTGGCTGCTTTTTTGCGGTTCTTTAAAAAAGTTTCGGCCTGCAAAAGACGGTAAGTTGCCTCGGCCTGGGCTTCGTCTTCGGTGGCGCTTTGCCGCAAGGATTCAAAAGTTTTTGCCGCATTGGAATAGCGCCCAGATTCAAGCTGACAATCGCCGAGCATGAAAAGCGCAAGTTGCTTTTGAAGTGTCGAATTGCTACGCTCAACCGCCTTTTCAAGCTGTTCTATCGCCAAAACCGTTTTGCCGGCAGCCTTATTTTTCAAAGCCAACGACATAAGGTCGGTAGCCTTTTCGCCAGCATTGACCGGGCTGATGATCAATGTCAGCAGCAATGCCGCCGTAGCGACTTTTTTAATTGTCATCAACGTCTTCCTGAAAGAATATTTTGTTTAAACGCAGCACCGAATAGAATAAAACATAGATGCTTATTACAGCAAGTACAAATAATCCAAAGTCGGGAATATTAAAAGCGATCAGACTGATCTGCGGGTCTTTTTCAACCAGCGCAACTCGCCAGGTCGGCGTTTTATCATTTTTGAATCTGGATAAAGGCAAAATATGAACATTGTTTCTGCCTGAATGATCGTTGATAAAAATCTCCCGGTCCTGATAAAAGTCGATGCCCTTGCTTTCGGCAAGGGTCTTGACGAAGCTGATCCGGTTAGGCTCGCGCTCTGAATTTGTCGAGAGGATGATGTTGCCGCCAGCATCGAGTAGCATCAGCTCGCTGCCAACTTCGAAGACAGTTTTGTTGAACATTTCCCGAATAGGCTCCAGATCAATGGCTGCCCGAAGACAACCGCTCATGACCCTTTGTCGGTTTTTTACCGGCAATGCAACCTGAAGAAAAGCTTTTTTATTGCCGGAAAAGTGAACCGGGCCGACAATACATGAACGTCCTGAAGCCAGTTTTTGGCAAATTTTGTAATCATCCAAGTCATTGTCTATGCCGCTCTCATTGTGGTCCAGCAAAGAATACCCGTAGGCGTTTAGCAGTCTTATGCCGGATATCCAGCGCCGGGAATTGATCACTGTCGAAAGGTATTTTTCGCATTTTATTTTTTCCTGGAGCACGGTGTTGCCAAAATCGATCAATTGGTCAAGGCGAACGGCTAGTTTATGAAGCGGTTCATAAAGGGCTGTAGCAAGAAGCACGGCATGGTTGATGTAGTTTATCGCCCGTTTGCTGTTCTTGATGAAATCCGGGCTGCTGATGCGTCTGAAATCAGGAGATGGCAACAAAAGTGAAGCATCGGCCAGGCTGTCGTCTTCAACCGCATCAGCTTCAATTGGAATAAGCCCGCCAAGCCTGAAGAATTCAAAGCTAAGCCGTCGCAGCAGGGCCGTTGGCAGTTCCTGCCAGTATTCTAGAGTCTGCTGGAATTCAACGTGATGATAGTAAGCATTGGCAATATCCATGCTCAATGCGTCGATTGAGTGGTCTATTTTCTTTTTTGCCGCTGAAACCTGTCTTGTAAAAAAGGCCTGGCGCTGAAACCTGCTGAATTCGTCGAATCGGGAAACGACTTCAAGTTTGCCGATAACATTTTCAAGTCCGCTGTTGATCGCAGAAGCAGCCATGCTTGTCAGGCTGCGGTTGCGATTTATCCGTAATTGATGGTTTAGAAGCTTTTCAGTTTGCCATAGTTTAGCGATGGCAAAAGCCATGATTGCGGCCAGGCCGCCAATAAAAAGCCAGAACAACAGATTGCCGGGTTTTTGTTTTTTTTTCATAAAAGGCTAAACTTTGGTTTTCATAATGCCGATGTATTATCTAGAACAGGAAAAAAACTGTTTATCAAAGGAGGCCCGATATGCTTTGCCCACAATGTAGCGCTGCGATGGTAAGAAAATCTCATAATGGAAGACAGACTCCGTACTTTACGCTTAACTGCAATCATTGCAAATTCGTAATCTTCTATCGAGGCCAGTTCAACAGCGAAGAATAATTTCCTTCTCTTCTTGCTTCGATCCTTCAAAACTCTAGCTCAATAACGCATTTTATTCAAGTTTTACCATTCACTTAACCGGGCAAACCCGGACTGACTCCCGGCAATTGTAATTGCCGAAATGCTGTGATAGACTTGCGGCACCAATTTTTATCAATTCAGGAGCCGTCATGGCAAAACAGTCAGTTCGGGCGATGGATATCTTTTATGTGATCTTCGGATCAATTTTACTGGCCTTTAGCCTTGTTGCTTTCACAATTCCCAATAAAATTGCTACAGGTGGTCTGAACGGCATTGCCACGATTCTTTTCTATACGATCAATGCTCCTGTCGGTCTGGTTGTTTTCGGCGGTAATATCGTTCTAATATCTCTGCAGGCATGGCTGATCGGTCGCCGGTCTGCCTGGAAAACCCTGTTGTCGATAATCGTCGTTTCCGCTTCAATTGAAGTGATGATGAATTTGCTGCAGATTCCGGCTTTGACCCGAGACCCAATTCTGGCCTGCCTTTACGGTGGTATTATTTCTGGAATAGGCGTCGGGCTCGCTTTTCGTGCCGGGGGTACTACCGGTGGCATGGATATCGTTAGCCAGATTCTTCACATTCGCTACCATATTCCGGTGGGCGATGTGATTTTGATTTCGAACATTTTTGTGACCTGCTTTGCCGGTTGGGCGTTTGGTCCCGAGCTTGCTCTCTATGGTTTGATCACCGTTTTCTTCAGTGGAAAGGTTATCGATGCGGTGCTCGAAGGCATGTCAGTATTCAGAACGGTGATGATTATTTCCAAGAATACCGATGAAATCGGCTGGGCAATAATTGAAGAGCTGCACCGTGGCGTAACCTGCCTCAACGGTTACGGTGTTTATTCTGGAAAACCGACCAGCGTTTTGCTGACTGCGGTACGCCGGCGTGAAATGCCAATTTTGCGTAACCTGATTTATGAATTCGATCCAAACGCTTTTGTAATTGTCGGTGACGCGCGTCAGGTGCTTGGTCGTGGTTTCATCAATTTTGACGAAGAGATCCGTCGCGAAAAAGATGTGTAATGGTTTGATAATTTTCTAAAAAACCTTATACTTCATTCATAGTTGAGGGATGCTATGAAAAATAACCTTAGAGTTTTTGCGATTGGTCTGCCCGAAAGGGAGCCTTTCACCGGCTTTTTGGCTTTGCCGGAATTTGAATTTTGTCGTTACGAGCAAATACGGAAAATCGAAAACCCTGAAGAGATCGACGCAGGTGTTTTCGTGGTTCATGAAGACCTTTTTCTGGCAAACGTGATTGACGTGCAAAGCTTGCAGGCGAAGGTCAGTAAGCAGATTCCGCTGATCATTGTCGGAGAAAAGTTTTCTCAGCGTTACATGCAGGCTTTATTCATTTTCAGGCCATTTACTTATCTTAATTCTGTGAGTTCGCCAGAAGACCTGTCAATTGCCGTAAAAGATGCTTTTGCTGGAAAGTGTACACACGTACCGGTTCACGATTATGCCCACGAACTTGAAGTTGCCAAAATCAACATCGAAGCTCTGCACAAAATCGGCATAGCTCTTTCTTCAGAAGGCGACATCGACAAATTGCTTGAGATGATTCTGACGCAGAGTCGAAATATTGCCGAAGCAGATGCCGGCAGCCTGTACCTCGTCGAAAATGACCGTCGCATGCGCTTTCGACTTTCACAAAACGTTTCCCTCGACTGGGCTGTAAAACAGGATACGCCCATAGATATCAACAATTCCAGCATCAGCGGCTATACCGCCAGCTCAAAGCTACCTTTGAACCTGCTCGACGCCTATAACATCAGCCCGGCATTTCCCTTTACTTTCAATCGCAGCTATGACGAGCAGACTGGATATCGCTCAAAGTCGATGCTGGCCGTTCCGATGCGCAACCAGGAAGGGCATGTGCTTGGCGTGATTCAACTGATCAACAAGCGCACCGATTATAACCAGAAAATTCCCGGCGTTGCGCTTGATATGGACAAGGTTATACCTTTTCGCTTCGATGATCTGGAACTGCTTAGCAGTCTTGCTTCGCAGGCAGCAGTGGCTCTTGAAAACCTGCGACTGTATCAGGATATCAAAAACGTTTTCGAGGGCTTTGTCAAAGCTTCCATCTTTGCTATTGAATCGCGAGATCCAACGACGAGAGGGCATTCTGAGCGCGTTGCCGAATTGACTATGGCCATTGCCCAGGAAATTAACGGGATAAACAATGGTCCATTCGCCAGGTATCATTTTGACGACAAGCAGTTGACCGAACTGCGATATGCCACGCTGTTGCATGATTTTGGCAAGGTTGGCGTGCGTGAAGAAATCCTGGTTAAGGCTAAAAAGCTTTTTCCCCACGAACTTGAACTGCTCAAAGACCGTTATCGCTATATTCAAAAGTCAATTGAAGCGGATTTTTATAAGGAATGTCTCGATTACGCCGTGCAATACGGGGTAGAAAAGTTCAATATGGTTAAGCCTTCCCTTGAGGCCAGGTTTAGCAGTAAAATTCTTGAAGTTCAGGAAATACTCGAATTTCTGGTGCGTTCAAATGAACCTTCGATCATGGAAGAGGGGAACTTTCAACATCTTCTTGAAGTTGCCAACATGCAGCATATCGATCATGACGGATACCGCACTCCATTTTTAACCGAGCGCGAAACCCACGTGCTTTCAATCCGAAAAGGATCTTTGTCTGAGGCAGAGCGTATCGAAATCGAATCGCACGTCCGCCACACCTTCAACTTCCTTTCCAAAATTCCATGGACCAAAAGCCTCAATCGCATTCCAGAGATTGCCTACGCCCACCATGAAAAGCTGAACGGGCGCGGTTACCCAAATCATCTTGAAAGCCCTGAGATTCCGTTTGAGTCGCAGATGATCAGCGTTGCCGATATTTTTGATGCTTTGACCGCTCAGGATCGACCATATAAGCCGGCTGTGCCCCTGGCGAAGGCTATTGAGATACTTTATTTCGATGTGAATAACAAACACATCAATAAAGAGATCGTCGACCTTTTTGTGCAGCGCAAACTCTATCGGGTCATCGAGCATAACAAGTTCAGGTAAACGATGCAGTCGGTTCTGATAATTGCTGATATAGAGGGTTCGACGGGCTGCGGGCAACCCTCGGACAGTCAATTGTTCAATGATGGCTGGGTTCGAGCTTGCATCGACCAGACTTTCGACATCAATGCAATTGTTGAAAAACTTTTTGCCACTGGTCGTGTTGCCCGGATCAAAGTGAAGGATTTTCATCGGACCGGTTTCAATATTTTTGCCGACCAGCTTGATGACAGAGTCGAACTAAGTCAAGGATACGCTTGTGGGCCTGTTGTCGGCATAGGTGACTGCTCTGGCTTCGATTCCCTTTTTCTGGTCGGTTTACATGCCGCATCTGGCTCAGAAGGCTTCTTGCCCCACACTTTGACTTCACGCTTTTCGGCAATAAGATTCAATGGCCGCCTGTTGACCGAAGCTGAACTGTTTAGCGCTTCCGTCGCCGAATCAGGGGTTAAGCCAGTTTTTTTCAGTGGTGAGGGCCTTGCCTGCCAACAGGTGCTCGGGGCAATGCCATGGTTGAAAACTTATGCGGTCGACAAGCCGCTGCGCTTGCCAAAAGAACGACTGCGCGAGGGAATGGCAGCCCAGGCCGTCGAGGCCCTTGAGGCTGGGGTGGGGCAGATTTTCACTGGCTCGGAGAGCGGAACGGTCGAGGTGCTTTTTCGTGACGGTGTCGATGTGGCAGCAAAGGCAGCAAAAGCCTGGGGATTGGTCTGTAAAGACAACAAGGTTTCATTTAACGTAGATAATCTAAATCAGGCTTACCGGCAGTTGATCGAAATTGCCTATTTAACCCCTTTCTGGAATCGACACCTGAAAATGGGGTTGAAATTTTTTAATTTCTGGGGGCGTCTGACCCATGCCTGGGCAAGACGCCGCCGCAAATTGAATCAGCTTTCGTGAAAGAGAAAGTCGATGCAGATGGTCGCCGCCAGTGTAATTAGAGCCATTGACGCATCTGTATTCATGGTAACTTCATAATCATCGGCGGTTGTGAACATCTCCCGTGCCAGTCCGCCATACTGATGTCTGATCGTTGCCAGAACATTATGGTTGTTATCTTTGAACTGAAAGTTCCGAAACTTCCAGCCGCCGACGATCAGGCCAATTTTCTGACCATTAGCATCTTCAACGGCAATTTCCGGTTTGATCAGGGAAAATCGCTGCTTAAAAATGCAGAGAATTCTGCCGTCGGCATTTCTGACTGTGAAAACCGGGTTGAAAAGAGCGGCTGGCTGAGTTATTTCAAGAATTGTCGCACCTTCTGCCGACTTCATTAAAAGTTTAACCGGTAAAAATGCCTTGTCCAAAAACATTTTGGCTATTTTTTGGCCGGTACTTGCCTCTTCAACGATTTCGGCAATGGTCTCCTGGTTTTCAGGGTCGATTATCAGATAAGATTCATGTAGGCGAGTGGCACCGATAGATTCGGTTACCAGGAATTTTTTCTTATAGGCTATGTTCTGCATGACTTTTCCTTTACCACACCGTAAGTTTCTGGCCGACCGACCATTCGTTTGGCTCGAAACCAAGCTTGGCTGCTTCATCGATCAGATCACCGTAAATTTCAGGGCTAAAGCAATCTTTTAATTTTTTCAGATCCAATGACTGTCCGGGTTTCAGGTTTGTTTTCTGCATCTCTTTTTCGGCAGAGTTCTTTTTTTGTTTGTCGCTGATATTTTGCCAGCCGGCACGGATCATGTACCAGGTCAATTCGAACTGATCGAGCAAGGCCTGTTCGTTTTCATCGAGCTTGAGATAATATTCTTCAAGAACCTTCTTCAGCTCTGCTTTTGAAGCCTCAGAAAATTCAATCGGCTTATGTGGACTGGCAATGAATTGCAGATATTCTACAAGTGCCGCAAATGATTGGCTGGTAATGACATTTTCCTGAACTTTAACCATCGGCTCGACAATTTTGTTTTTCAGCTGTCGATAAAGGTTCGCTGCGGGGTCGCCTGGAAGGCTGGTGGCAGTTTCTTCGAAGTCTTTCTTTAAGACGAACTTTACCGCATCATGCCCGGCAGCTTCCATTTGTTCCATGGATTCGGCCAGTTCTAGTGCCGAAAGAAAGCCCTGGCGGTCTTCTTCGCTCATCTGTGTACATTCAGATTTGATCGCATCGAGAAAGGCATTCTTCTGAGCTACGGTCATCCTTGTTTCCAGAACAAATTCAATCAGGCGCATGTGACAATCTGCGGCCCGCATGGTAATCGGTGGCTTTCCTTCGACGATGACCTGTTCTGCGCCAAGTATTGAAAGCATTGAAAGAAGCATCAGGCTGACGATAAGAAAAACCTGCTTGTATCTCATAGTTCGGTCCCCCTGAAAAGGTGTCTCTGGCGATAATAGCCTTTTTACCAATTTTGGTCAACCTGCTGCAAGCAAGTCGGAAATGAGCTGGCGAACTGATCGACTCCTTTGATTAACCAACGGTTAAAGTTGAAAAAAATGGCGCGTGTCGGACGTTTTAATGATATGTTATAGCTTTAAAGGAAAATAAAACTCTGCATTAGAGGTTTGAAGATGGCCGCAAAATTCATCAATAAAGTAGACAGTCAGATTCAACGGGAAGTGGAGGATCTGGTTACCGATCTTAGATCAACATTGATCACCAAGCGGCTGAAGGCCGTGAAAGATCTCGGACGCCTGAAAACTCCGCTGGCGGTGGAGCCCCTGGCGCAAATCGCCACTGATCGTTCGCGTGAGGTAAGATGCGCGGTGGTTGAGGCGTTGTCTCTGATAAATCCTCCTGACTTGACGCATTTATTGCTGCCTCTTTCCCATGATAAATCCGCCGACGTTCGCCTGAGGGTCGCCCACTCTTTTGCTTCTTGCAGCGATGATGAAGCGATCAGTTCCCTGATGACCCTGATTCGTGACAGTAAAGATGCCGTTGCCAACATGGCGGCGCGAAGTCTGGCCAGGAATCCCAAATCGAGTCTGGCATTGTTGATTCGCCTTTTTGGCGATAAAGAATGGAAGCTGCGTTCGCGTGCAGCGATGGCCATCAAGAGAATGGGCACCGGTGCAGTCGAGGCTCTGAAATCAGCTCTTGAAGACAATGATGCCAACGTGCGGTTCTGGGCAGCGATCTGCCTGGGCAACCTTCGTGATCGCAGCCACAGCAAGATTCTTCTCGAAAAACTTCAGGACCGCGACATTGGCGTTAGAATTGCAGCTTTACGGGCTTTGCGTGAAATCGGCGATCCACATGTCGCCAGCAAGCTTTTCGAAGCTCTTTCGCAGCCATCTGAACAGATTCGCGATCTGATTTATGACATTCTCAAAGATTTTGGTACCCATTCGATTCCATATCTGATGGAATCGCTTTCGAGTGAATATTGGATGGGACGGGCGCTTGCGGCTCAGGCTCTTACTGAAATGGGCAGCGAAGCGGTTTTTCCGTTGGTTAATGCTCTTGAAAGCCAGGATAAGGAGCGCAAATACTGGGCGATCCGTGTTCTTGGTAAAATGCGTGAAAAAAGCGCCTATTCAGAGATCAGAAAATTTCTTTCCGATCCTGATGCTGAAATTCGTATGGCTGCCCTTGAGGCCATGAGCAGTTATCTGAATCCTGATGCGATTCCACCGATTATTGAACGCTTTCTCGACCCGGCATGGGTTGTGCGTAAACATGCCTGTAAGGCCATGGTTAAGTTCGGTGGCAAGGCAGTGCCGCAGTTACTTTCGGCTTTGAATTCCATCGAGGAAGATGTCCGCTATTGGGCGTTGCGCTGTATTGGCGATATCAAGCCGGCCGGTGTTTACCAGTATCTGATTCGCCTGTTCAAAGACAAGTCATGGACCATAAGGAAGACAACTTCTGACGTTTTGGGCTCCTATGGCGAAGAAGCTCTGATGGAACTGACCGCTCTGGCGACCGACTCTTCAGATCACGAAATTCGTTACTGGGTTTTGCGCTCGCTGGGTAAAATCGGTTCGAGTATTTCTCTGCCATTGCTGTTTAAAGCTCTTGAAGATCCGTCTGAAGCTATTCGCGATGCTGCTCAGAAAGCTCTGGCCAATTATGGTGAAGAAGTTATCGACGATCTGTTTGCATTGCTCAAGAGTGACAAGCGCAAATTACTCGAAAGCGTCAGTTCGACTTTTCAGCGTATGGACAAAGATCTTATCGTTGGCAAGCTTTGTCGAAATCTGGGTAAGTTCGATGAACACGTAAGTTACTGGATTCGCCGAACCTTGACAGGCTTCAAACAGGAAGCCAGGTTGCAGATCGTGCAATTGCTGAGTTCAAAAGCGGAAGAGGTTCGAAGGCAGGCTATTCTCTGCATCGGCCAGATTGGCTCTGTTGACGATGCTCAGCTGATCATGCCCTTGCTCAAAGACGAATTTTGGCCATCCCGCATCGCTGCAGCGGAAACCCTGGGTATACTGGGTGACCCGGCGGCCGTTCCCCAGCTTCTCGAATCGCTCGAAGACGACGACGAAGACCTTGCCATGGCGGCAATAGTTTCGCTAGGAAAAATTGGCGATGAGAAAGCGGTTCCGGGCTTGATATCGACCTTGCAACGCGAATCATGGACATTGAAATTTCAGGCGATCAGGATTCTTGGGGAATTGCGGGCAAACAGAGCTTTTCTCGATCTACTCAAGTTGCTCGATGAAGATACCCTCGATCTCAAAATTCACATTATTAAATCTCTGGCCCGAATCAGCCATCCGCGCTGCTATGAAGAGCTTAAAAAGAGATTTGAAAAAGAGAAAGAACTCGAACCGCGCCTGGCGTATATCGAAGCCCTTGCTGAACTCGGAAATCCGGCGATCATTGCTGATCTGGTGCGGCTGGCCAACCCCCAGAATATCTGGGAGGAACGCCGACTGGCTATCAAGGGCCTTGGCATCATTCGGGCAGTTCAGGCTAAATCGGTTATCATCGAAGCTTTGAAAGACAAAGATCCTATCATCAGCCGTGAAGCCATGGCCGCGCTCGAATGTATTCTTTCGCCTGAAGAATTCAAAAAGACTGAAAAAGCTTTTACCCAGGCAAGAAAACGTCAGGAAGAATTCCAGAAGGCTTTTAATGAAGGAATGAAACAGATGCGTCTGGGTGCTTTGCGTGACGCGGAAAAACTGCTCAAGGATGCGATAAGGATCAATCCAAGAGCGGCTTACGTTTACTCTGCCCTCGGAAACCTTTATTACAAAAACGGGAAGCTAATTGACGCCACAAAAGCCTATGTGATGGCGACCAATCTCAATCCGGGCGAAATAACCCTCAAACTCAATCTTGGC
>CAZTHA010000005.1:0-37018 GCA_964613435.1 uncultured bacterium | reverse complement strand
TATGACTCAATTCAGGAGTTTATTGGCACCGGCAAGTTTGAACAGTTTCTGCGTCAGGGGATAATTGAGATTACTCCGCTCGCCTACATGCGCGGCCGCACTTTTAACGAATCATTCGTCATCCTCGATGAAGCCCAGAATACAACCCTTGCCCAGATGCGCATGATTTTGACCCGTCTGGGCTATGGTTCACGCATGGTGGTAACCGGCGATCATACCCAGATCGATTTGCCTCACCGTGAAGACTCGTCACTACTCTTTTTACAGCACATTCTCACCGGCCTGGATTCGGTTTCTTTCATTGACTTAACTGACAAAGACGTGATAAGGCATGAAATAGTCGGTCGAATAATCAAAGCATTTGATAATTTTTTAAACAGGAACAATAAAAGAATTTGAGCGAAAAAACCAATATAATATTATCGAGTTTTCTTGAATGGTTGTGTATACCGGCCAAAGACCAGAAGCGCTTCCTTTTCCGCCTGGCTGCCTTATTCATGTTGATGGTCATTTTCATGGTCATCGATCCCAGCGGTTTCAGTCCTGATGTCATCGAGGGTCGACCTGCTCCGAAAACGATCAGATGTCCGCGATTGATAAGTTTTGTCGATGAGCAGAAAACCAAAGAGCTGCGAAATCTTGAAATGGAAAAGGTTTTGCCGGTCTATTCGCCGATAGAAAATGCCGAAGAACAGATGTTCGATCGTTTCGACCGTTTTACCTCGAGCTTGAAAGATTTCTATCTTGACCTGCGCGAGCTGCCGCCGGCAGAGTCGCCAGAAACACTTATCGCATCCTACTTTTCTGCTGAGAGCCTTCTCGAGCCCGAGCGCTTAATTCAGTTAAAAACCTTCAAGCCAGCGCAATTAGAACGACTGGTTTCGGTTTCACGACGTATTCTTGGCAATATCAGCCAGAAAATTATTACCTCACAGAATCTTGAAGTTATCAAGGCTGAGGTTAAAGGTATGGTCGACGCCTATCCGGAAGGAGCAAGTTTCAAGCTTTTGATGACCGGCTTGATAAGAAACTCGCTTCTGGTAAATGCCATCGAAGATGAAAAACTGACGCGTCAGCGCAAGGAAGCGGCGGCAAGGTCGATTCAACCGGTGAAAAGAACCTTTCAAAAGGGACAGAAGATTATCGATGAGGGAGTAATTGTTACTTCCGATGACTATTATGTGCTTAAACGTATCGCCAAACAGTTGCAGAAGAATAAAGTTCTGTCGTTGTCAGGGAATTTTTTGATGGTTTTGCTGGTTCTGGTAACTTCTTTGGTCTATTTGCGGCTCGAGAGCCCGAATATTCTCAAAGACCACGAACAGTTGCGACTGCTTGGCGTTTTGTGTCTGATAACCGTCGCTCTTGCCAAAGTTGTGCATGGTGTGGCGGTCTCTTTTGATAAACCGCATCTGGCAGCTTTGCTTACGCCTCTTCCAACTATGGCCTTGCTGATGACCATGCTTCTCGATTCAACGATTGCCCTCTTTCATGTAGTACTGATGGGTATGCTGATGTTCATCATCGGCGAAGCGAACGTGAAATATGTTGTTGTCAGTATTTTTGGCGCAATTACCGGTATTCTCGCCTGGCGCTCTGCTACCCGGGCCAGCGATGTCCGCAACCTCATCGGGTCATCGGGGTTGAAAATCGGGATTGCATCCAGCGTTTCAATGCTGGCTTTCATATTGCTCGATACAGAGAGCTTTGCCGCAATGAATTTGCAGGAAATCCTCATGGTAGCCGGCTTCGGTTTGATGAACGGCGTATTCTCGGGTATTCTGGCCAATGGGGTGTTGCCCTATATGGAAAGCATGTTTTCATTGGCGACCAGTTCGCGATTGCTCGAGCTTGCCGATTTGTCACAGCCATTGCTTAAAAGGCTGGCTGAAGAAGCCCCGGGAACCTATCAGCACAGTGTGGCGGTGGCAACTCTGGCTGAAGCCGCCGCCAATGGCATCAATGCTGATCCATTGCTGACCAAGATTGCGGCTTATTTCCACGACATCGGAAAATTGAAGCGGCCAATGTATTTCAGTGAAAATCAAAGCGATGAAAATCGTCATGACCAGGTTACCCCATATATGTCCAGTCTTATTCTGATCGGCCACATTCGTGACAGTCTCGATCTTGGCCGTGAATACGGGTTGCCGGAGCGGGTGCTCTCGATAATGTCGCAGCATCATGGCACGACCCTGATCAGTTATTTCTTCGAAGAAGCCAAAAAGAACAAGGATGGCGAAGAAGTCAACGAAGAAAGGTTTCGCTATCCCGGTCCCAAGCCGCAAACCAAAGAAGCGGCTATCGTCATGCTTGCTGATTCTGTCGAAGCTGCGGCACGAACTTTGCCACAACACACTCACAGCAAAATCGAGGGGCTGGTGCAGAAAATTATCGAACATAAACTGAATGACGAAAATCAGCTTGATGAAAGCGATCTGACCCTGAAGGACATTGAAAAAATCGAACAGATATTTGTCAGAACAATATCTTCAATGTACCATGGAAGAATAGATTATCCCGGTAAACTTTCGAACCAGCCGAAGGGAGCAACTGATGGAAGTTCTGATCAGTAACAATCAGTCTTTACTGAAAATTGACCTTGAGAAAATCAAGGAAATCGCCCAGGAAATAATGATGTTCGAGGCAAGTCCCGAAAAGGCCGAGTTGTCTCTGGTTTTTTGTGACGACGATTTTATTCAGAAACTCAACAAAGACTATCGCGGTAAAAACGAGCCGACCGATGTTTTGTCCTTTCCCATGGATGAAGAAATCTTCGAGTCCGAAGTTCGCATGCTTGGCGATGTTGTCGTCAGTATTGAAACGGCCATGCGTCAGGCAGATGTGATCAAGCACGATCCATTTCTCGAAATCGTTTTTCTTCTGATTCACGGAATTTTGCATTTGCATGGTTACGAACATTCTAATAAGATTTTACGCAAACAAATGCGTGACCGAGAAGTTTCGATTTTTCGACACCTGTGTGAGAAGAAACTGCTGAATTGTGTCGACACCGAACAGTGTTCTCCACTCATTAAACGAGTTAGCGAAGTTGACTAGACAGTAAAGGTGGATATTTTTTAAGCTTATGGAAGACTCCCTATCTGGTCTAATTTTTATTGGCCTTCTTGGCCTTTCTGCGTTTTTTTCGGCGACGGAAACCGCTTTTTTCGCTCTTTCGCCGCTGCGACTGAAAAAAATCGAGTCTGAGGGCGATGAGCGCGCCGCAGAGATTCTCAAGGTTCTTGCCGACAAGCAGCGCATGTTGATGACTCTGCTGCTCGGGAACACCATGGTTAACGTCATTGCGACGGCGATGGCCACTCGCTTTATCGTAAATTATCTGCCCCAGTCTCCGGTTGCTCAATGGCTGGGAACCAGTGTTACCATGGGGGTTGCCATTGCTTCGGTGTTTATGACCATCGTTTTGCTGATCTTCGGAGAAATTACCCCGAAGACTATTGCTATTTATGGCGCTTATGGCTATTCACGTATTGCGGTCAAGCCCTTGCGTCTGGCAATGCTTGTGTTTTACCCGATTACCGCACTGGTAACCTGGTTCATGGGTCGGGTTTTTCCGCGCTATTCAGACTGGAACAGCCATTTGGGTTCTTCGACGTCAATGGATGAAATCGACAGTTACTTCACTCTGGGCGAAGAGGTTGGCATTATCGAGCGAGACGAGAAGGAAATGATCAGCTCGGTTTTCGAGTTTGGTGAAACTCTGGTGCGCGAAGTCATGATTCCCAGACCAGATATCATTTCGATGCCGATTAACATCAGCCTGGACGACTTGCTGCAGTTTATCAGGGAGGATGGGCATTCACGTTTCCCGGTTTATGATAACAGTCTGGATCGAGTTGTCGGGATTCTCTACGTTAAAGATATTTTGATGAAGCTTGATGAAATCAAACAGGCCTATGATCTTTTCAAGCTGTTGCGGGCCCCGTTTTTCGTGCCGGAAACCAAAAAGCTCGATGATCTGCTCAGCGAATTTCAGAAAAGAAAACAGCATATGGCGATGGTTGTCGATGAATACGGCGGAGTTTCCGGATTGGTCACCATTGAAGACCTGCTCGAAGAAATCGTCGGCGAGATCGTCGATGAATACGACCTTGAAGAACAGGAACCCCTGATGCGCATCGAAGAAAACGTTTTCAGTGTCGACGCGAGATTCAGTATCAAAGACTTTGAGGAAGAACTGGGTTTTCAGTTGGATTATGAAGATTCAGAGACGGTTGGCGGGTTTGTGCTTGAAAAGCTGGGTCGAATACCCCAGAAGGGTGAAGTATTCACCGAACCCCAGGGTACCTTTCAGGTTACCGAGATCAAGGGCAACCGAATTCTTCGGGTCAGATTCAACAAAAATCCCGATTTCATTTCTGCCGGCAGCTGAATCTGCCGTTGAAAGCCAGGTTTGATGGGCTATCTTTTTTATATTCTACTGGTAGCGCTGTTTCTTTCCTTAAATGCCATTTTCAATGGCGCAGAAACAGGGCTGGTTACCCTTGATATCGACTATCTGAAATTCAAGATTCGAACAAAGACCAATGCCAGCAAAGAAAATCGACTGCTAAAAATTGCCCGATCACCTGAAAATTATCTGGCAGTGACACTTCTGGGCATCAACAGCTGTCTGGTAATTTCAACTTCCCTGTTGACTGTTCTTCTCGAGGAACTGGGGCCGATGGCCTTGCAGATCGGCACTTTGCTCGATTCAATTTTCATCTTTCTTGCCTGTGAGTTTCTGCCAAAATTGATTTTCAGCGATCGGCCCCTTAAATTTTGTTTGAAATTCCTGCCGATTCTGGTTGTTGCCGAATTCATTTTTTATGTGCCGGTAAAGATCGTTACTTTTCTGACCCGAAAGGTAATGGCGCTTTTAAATCTGCCAACCGATAAAATCGATGGCCGGCTGTCCCGCGAAGAATTGCTGATTCTGCTAACCTATGGCCTGAGCTCAGGAACGCTCGAAGAAAGTTCCAGCGAAATGGCAAAAGGCATAATCGAGCTGCGAGAAACCTACGTAAAAGAAATTATGATTCCCCGGCCACAGGTTTTGGCTCTCGAACTCGGCACGCCAATCGAGTCTGCACGCAAGACCGTCATTGAATCAGGGTTCTCACGGGTGCCGGTTTACGACAAAGAAATAGATCGTATTGTCGGCATTCTTTACTTCAAAGACCTGTTTCTCAAAGGCGACAAAATTAAATCCCTGGGCGAAATTATACTCAAACCGCTTTTTGTTCCTGAAATGAAGCCCGCCATCGAACTTTTCAGGGAAATGCGGGAAAAGGCTTCTCAGGTTGCGATTGTCGTCGATGAATACTCAAGCGTCTGTGGAATCGTGACTTTCGAAGACCTTGTCGAAGAAGTGGTCGGTGAAATTCACGATGAATTCGACAAACCGCGCAACAAAATGAAATATAACGACGATGGTTCGATCACCGTGCGCGGAGACGTGCCACTGTTCGAATTGAACGAGGTTGAAGAGTTCAATTTCAATTCGATAAAAGGTGTTGCAACAATTAATGGACTGATTCAGGCTTATCTTGGTAAAATACCCTGTGCAGGTGAGTCATTTCTGCTCGATGGATTTCGGATGCGAATCATTGCCAGTGATGAGCGAAAAATTGAATGGATAAAGATTTTAAGGACACAGGTTGAAAAATGAAGTTGCCGATTCAGCACGAGAGACTTAACCGAACCCTTGACCGGGCGGCGGTTCGCATCGAGAATTTTCTGTTGCAGCTGCGTAAATACCTGTTGACAGGCATTCTGGTGTTGGTTCCGATGGCTGTGACCATTTATATCATGTATTTTCTGTTTCAGCTTACCGATGGATTGCTTGGTGTGGCTGTTGCCAGAACAATTGGCTACCGGATTCCCGGCATGGGTCTGTTTTTGACTGCTTTGATCTGTATCGTTGCCGGAATAATAGCGCAAAACTACGTGGGGCGAAGGATTTTGTCGGGAATCGAGGGCTCGCTCGAGCGCATTCCGGTCGTTCGCTCTCTCTATAATGGCATCAAGCAGGTTGCCGACGTGGTTGTGCAAAAGAACCGCGGTGAATTCAAAAGGGTCGTCATGGTCGAATATCCCAAGGAACACAGTTGGACCCTTGGATTCGTCACAGCCGATTTCACCGTCCCACTGCGCTCAGAAACCATCGATGAGCGAAAAATGGCTACGGTTTTCATTCCAACGACTCCGAACCCGACCTCGGGATTTCTTTTGATAATTGAAAAAGAGCGTATTGTCGACACGCATATGGATATTGAAGAAGCCATGAAAGTCGTCATTTCAGGGGGGTTGGTGCAGCCCGGGCGCGCTCCTGAGGGTGCCGAAGAGGCAATGATCGACGACTTCGCCATTCCCCACTAATCAAGTTTAAGAGGAAATTCGATGAACCGACGCATTTTTTACTTGTTGATACTGCTTTTTGCGGGGTTCAGCTGTTTTGTACATGCTGAAAAGATTGACGAAATCAAAAAATATTTTGAACTCAGAGATACCCTCAGTCTGGTGAACCTTGAAATGAAACGGGCATTGGCCCCCGATTCTCGCTCACCGATGTTGACCGATCCTTCCGCCGAGCAAAATCTTACCCGGTTGGTGATGTTTCTCGAAGGCCGGGTCAGGGATTTCGCACAACTGAATACGCCTTTGAAACAGCATTATATTCGCAATCTCAACAGTCTTTTTCTTGAAACAAGGTATTTGTATGCCAATGTTCTGGTGAAAATCCGCAGCAAGCCGGTAAATCAATTGAAGGGCCCGGTTGCCTCAGGCAAAACCGCTTCTGCGGCTAATGAGCTGCAGGCTCGTCCTTATTTCAAACCTATCGATTTGCGCACTTTGTTCAGCCCGGGTTTGTTGAAGAATGAAGATTTGAAAAAGGCTGAGCAGGTCTGGGCTAATCAGATGCAGGAAAAAACTCTTGCTTCAGCAGTTGCGCCAGTTGCGCCGGCCAAACAATCGCAAAACGAGCTTTTTGGCAAGACACCCGTCACTCCGGTTACAGTGGTCAGGCCGGTTGAAATGAAAGATCCTTATAAGCCGGTTGCGCCGGCAATGCCGGTCGCTCCTTCTGGTTCTGAAAGAGATAAGGCCGGGGTTTCTACACCTGTCGAGATTAATTTGCCGCCAGGGAATCTACCGGAAAAAACAACCGGAAATGCCGGACAATCAGGCATAAAACCCGTTGAAAAGACTACAGAAAAGCCAAAATCTGCGCCTCAGAGTGCTGTCATTGCCCATGTTTTGCCGAAAGAGCAAAAAGTCGTAAGCGTTGCCACAAAATCGGCGGTAATTGAGCAGGCTCCGGCGGTTAAGAACATCGAGCAGAGGGTCGAAGTTGTGCCGCCTCCGGTTGAGCAGATTCCTGCCAGCGCGGCTGTCAGCCTTGCTCCGGTTGCGACGGTGACTTCGCAAATAGCTTCCGGCCCGGCTGCATTTATGCGACCTTTGGCCGTAATGATTGAAAATCATCGCAAAGCGCGCCCGCAAAGTGGTTTGATTGACGCCGAACTGGTTTATGAAATGCCGGTTGAAGGCGGAATTACCAGATTTATGGCGGTGTTTTTGCACCTTCCCGGAGTTCTTGGGCCGGTGCGCAGCTGCCGTGAATACTTTGTCGACCGGGCCCTGGAAATCTCGGCCCTTTATGTTCATTGCGGCGGCAGTCCGAAGGGCTATGCCTATCTGAGCAAATCAAAAATAAACTCCATCGACGAGATAAAGCATGGAAAGCCATTTTATCGCGACAACTCACGCAAAGCGCCACATAATCTTTATAGCCGTGGCGGCAGTCTGGTCGAATACATGCAGAATTCTGTGCCTATGAAACTGGCTAAAAAACAGGTGCCGCTGAACTATGGCCCGGTTCCCAGTGTCGGCAGTCAGCCGGGAACTGAAATTTTCATCAGGTATCACGGAAATTACAATACCTCATACAAGTTTGCCAATGGTTTGTATGAACGTTTCATGAATGGCGCAAAACATGTCGATCGCGAAAACGGCAAGCACATTGCGCCGGGAACGGTAATTCTCCAGACTGCCAATATGAAAACCGTCGATTCGGCGGGTCGTCAGGAAATAAGCTTTGTCGGCAGCGGTTCGGCTCGCATTTTTTATCGGGGAACGATGATCGATGCCCGTTGGCATAAAAGAGATGAAAAATCGATGACCGATTATCGCGATGCTTCCGGTAAGAGCGTGGTATTTGACCAGAGCAAACCGGTTTGGGTCCAGGTGGTCTCACCCAATCTCAAGGTGGTCATCAATGGAGTTGATCCGGAAAGTAAAAAAGAAGAAAAAGCGGCTGAAAAGGCAAAACCGGTTGAAACCAGTGACCAAAAAGCCGCAGAAAAGGGTTGATATGCAAAAATTCGCAGCAATAGGGCTTTTTGGCCGGGCCAATGCCGGCAAATCTACCTTGATAAATGCAGTCGTGGGCGAACGGGTTTCCATCGTTTCCAAAAAACCACAGACGACCCGTAAAAGAATTCTCGGTATCATGACTGAAAAAGAAACTCAATTGGTGTTTTGTGACACTCCGGGGCTGCACCAGATTAAAAATAAGCTCGATGCGTTCATGCATGCTGAGATTATGGCGACGCTAAAAGGACTGCAGGCCGGGCTGTATCTGGTCGATCTGGCGGATCTTCGCCCGGAAGAAGACCAGAATTATCTTGGGCAGATGCGCTCTGAAACGCAGTTCCCATTGGTGCTGGTTTTCAACAAAGCCGACCTTGTTGAAGAGCAGGTGGTAAAAAAGGCTGAACAGACTTACGCCGAATTTTTTCCCTTTGCCAGGACTTTCGTGATTTCTGCACGCAAGCAGAAAGCAGTTGCCGATGTGCGTGATTTTCTGATGAAGCTTGCGCCTGAAGGGCCTCACGCTTATGATGCCGATTATTACACAAGTCTTTCCGAGCGGGAAATAGTTGAAGAGACGATCCGGGAAGTGGCATTGGAAAGCTATTTTCAGGAGGTTCCTCACTCTATTGCTGTTCAGGTAGAACAATTTAAAGAGCGTGGCAACGGCAAAACCTTCGTTGAAGCGAATATTTTCGTTGAAAGAGATAGCCATAAGCGGATAATTGTTGGTAAAAGCGGTGCGGGAATCAAGAATCTTGGTAAAGAGTCACGACAAAGGTTGAACCGTCTGCTGGGACGTGATATTTTTTTACAGTTGTGGGTAAAAGTTAGAGAAAACTGGCGCAGAAGTGAGGAATGGATTCAACGTCTCGGCTACCGTCAGGAATAGGCTGTCAGCGATTTCTCTTACTATAATGATGATAAGGATATAACATGAGCGCGATTCTGATGATAATCATAGTTTTAGTTGTGCTACTTCTGGTTTTTGTGATGTTTTCGCTCGACGACCAGGAGGAAGACACCGACTTTCTGCAGGAGCAGGAAGCTGAGAAGGCCGGCAACGAAACCGCAGCCGAAGAGGTCGTGGCCAAGCAGGAAGCCGTGGTCGGGGTTAGTGCCGAGAATACGGCCAAGCAACCACCAAAACCGGTGCGAGCCCGGGAGTCTGAAGCGGTTGCCATGGTCGAAGCTGGTGGCGAAGAAGATTTACGTTTGCGAATCATGCTCGATCAGCGATTGCCTGCTCCGACCGGTCACGAAGAAGTTAAGGCGGTGGTTGCTGCGGTTCAGCTAAGATTTCCTGAAGAGGTTATTGCTTCGGGAGATGCATTCGTTAAACTGATCCGGCGAGCCGAGAATCTTTTCGAGAAAGAGTTTTCCTTTCCGTTTGCCTGTTATCATTCGGCCCAGCTCGATCGGATATTGATTTTTGAAAAAGACGAAAGTCGGGATGATGAGCTTTTTGAGGCTCTGGTTGTCGCATTTGAAACTGTTTCCCGGTTTAAAAAAATACTTGAATCTGATTCTGCGTTGCGTGATGCCAAGGCCCGGGTGGCGATAGGCTTGTCATCAGGTCCAATCGTAAAAGTCAAACGTGGTATTGCTGCCGAGCCTTCCTGGATCGGCAAAGCGGTTTACATGGCCGAAACTCTGGCTGAGGCGGCCGGAGACTTTTCGATCTACGTTGACGAACAGATTCACAAGGCGGCTTTGCCTTTATTCGATTTTCGCGAATGGAAGCCGATTAAGATGCGTTCGCCTTTGCCGGCGCTGCCACTTTTTGAGCTGGTTGGCTGGAACAAGCCAGAGGAGATAGCGGCTTTTGTTTCCCACAAGGATTCTTTTTCGCGGCGGGCGGTAGCGGTTGCTTATCGATATCTTGAATTGGACGACATGATTCAGCCATTACTCGAGCTTCTGTCCGATTCCGACGAAAAGGTGGCGCTGGAGGCGCTTGAAACGGTAAAAGTTATCGGTAGTGAACAGGCACTGGGCTTGTTGAAAAGGATTTTCCCTGAAGCGCAGGAAGCGCCCTTCAGAAGTGCTATTATCGATGCCTTTGCCAGCATCGGCAAAAATGAGGTTGTTCCGGTAATTCTTGGTTCGACCAAGGAAGCGAGCTGGAAAGTGCGTTTGAGCGCTGCCCGGGCTTTGCGCCGACTTTCCGGCAAGGATGCGTTGCGCCACCTTGAACATCTGCTCGAAGATGCCGACGGTGCGGTTCGCGCCGGAGTGTGCGGGATTTTTTATCGAGAAACTGGCAAAAGTCAGTATTTGAAAGAACTAGGCGAGTTGCTGCGCGATCTTTCCAATCGGGCGAGAAAAACCGCAGCTGATGAGCTATTGCGGGTAGATTCCGATGAAGCCGTCAAAATGCTGGTCGATGGCTTCGCCGACCAGGAAGCTGATCTGCAGCGTTATATTCTCAATCGGCTTGAAGGCAGTAAGAGCAAAATACTCTATCAGAGTTTTTTGACATTATTTAAAATTTCTGGTGAGAAGATTCGACCTCAAATAGTCGAGGCGGTTCGACGCACCGGACTGGTGAGTTAAAATGGCAATAGATATACTTGTTGTAGATGATGAGGAGATGATTCGCTGGACTCTCAAGGAAGCGCTCGAGAGCGAAGGGTACAATCTGAAAACTTTTGAGAATGGCCGGGAGTTCTTGAGCTACTTCAATGCCAATGGCGGGGACATCGTTTTGCTTGATGTCAGGCTTCCGGACAGCAATGGGCTCGATCTTCTTCTTGAGGTCACCCGCATTGATCCTGATGCGATCGTGGTAATCATGACCGCTTTTGGCGATGTCGAAACAGCGGTTAATGCGATGAAGCGCGGGGCTTTCGATTATATTTCCAAGCCGTACAGTCTTGAAGAGGTCAGTTTGCTGATCAAGAAGATTGTTCAGGCCAACTTGCTCAAAAGTCAGTTGCACCATTATCAGGAACGGCTGGAAAACCAGTTCTCGCGCATTCTCGGTGATAACCAGAAAATGAAACAGTTGCGTGAGCACATTCAGATGGCGGCGCGGACCGATAGAACGACGGTGCTGATTCGTGGAGAATCCGGAACCGGTAAAGAGCTCGTGGCCAGGCAGATTCACTTTCAAAGCGCCAGGGCCGATAAGCCGTTTATCGACGTCAACGCTGCAGCGGTCAGCAGTACTTTGCTTGAATCCGAACTTTTTGGTCACGAAAAGGGTGCGTTTACCGACGCCCAGAAGCAGAAAAAAGGTCTTTTCGAACTTGCTAATGGCGGTACATTATTTCTTGATGAAATTGGTGATCTTGACCCTTCCTTGCAGGTCAAATTGCTTCGCGTGTTGCAGGAACGCAAGTTTAGAAGGGTGGGTGGCACTTCCGACATTCATGTCGATGTCAGAATCATTTCTGCGACCAATGCTGATCTAGAAAAAGCGATCGAAGACGGCAGGCTGCGTCAGGACCTGTTTTATCGCTTAAATGTTTTTACTATCAATCTGCCACCTTTGCGCGACCGGCGCGATGATATCATGTTGCTGGCCAAATTCTTTCTTGAGGAATTCAGAAAAGAGTTTTCAAAGGACATTTCCGGGTTTCGCGAAGATACCTGTCGTGTGCTCGAGAGCTACAATTTCCCCGGAAACGTGAGAGAATTGCGAAATATTGTCGAGCGTGCCACGTTGCTGGAAACCTCAGGGCAGATTCGGCCTTCGAGTTTGCCTGAAGAGTTGAAAAAGGCGGCAGAGCTCGATTGTGTAGCCTATGATCCAGGGGAGAAGCGGCCCTGGCAATTGCCTGGTTTCAATTTCAAGGACTACATTGACTCGGTTGAGAAGCAGATCGTAATTGAAGTGATGAACGAAGCAGAAGGCAAGAAGAGCAAAGCTGCTGATATGCTGGGTTTGACCCGCTTTGCCCTCAGGCACCAGTTAAAAAAACACGACCTTGAAAATGATTCTGAAAAATGATGAAAAAATTCACTGTCAACTTATGAAATCTGTGCTATATTTACACATGGGTACCCTCTGTGTGAAATTTGCACCATTGAATGAACGGTAAAACTCCGAATAAAACGGAATCAGGGCCTGGCATAAAAATTGCTTGTTTAGTTGTTAAGCGTCATAAGTTAGGCAAGGAGAAACAGCTATGATATCAGAATTACTTCAAGACAGTTTTATTGATCTTCAACTCGACGTTAATGACAAGGCATCTGCCATTGATAAGTTATCAGGTATGCTTTGTACATCGGGTAAAGTCAGTGATCATGGACACTTCGTCAATGCTGTTCTCGAAAGGGAAAAACTTGGCAGTACAGCGATCGGTGCAGGGATTGCCATCCCCCACGCCCGTGCCAATACGGTAAATGAGGTTTCAATTGCTTTTGCCCGCTCTGGTTCAGGCATTGACTTCAATTCAGTTGACGGAGATCCGGTTCATCTGATCTTTTTGCTGGCGGCACCGGTTGAATCCGGCAGTCTTTACCTCAAACTGCTGGCCAGAATTTCAAGGTTGCTGCGCTATCAGGATCTGATCGAAGATCTCAAAAAAGCCAAGAGCAAAGAAGAAGTTATCAAGATTATTGCTGCAAAAGAATAAGTTGCAGTTTGCCGGGGTTGGTCGGGAAGATCAGGTGAAAACATGCTGAAATACCGAAAAGATGAGCTCTCGCTGCATATGCGGATTCCCGCAGACATGTGTTATCTCGATAATGCATTGCTGACTCTCGACGGAATCTGCGAACATTTCAGCGTGGGCGAACATTCCCGAGACCGAATTAAAAAGACCCTTGAATCAGCCCTGGCTAAATCCATCGACCTGTCACATCAGAAATTTTCTGGTCTCTTTGACTTGAAATTCTCAATGTTTAAAGATAAGCTGCAGATAACTGTTGAGGATTTCATGCTCGTCGATGACCAGGAGCCTGTGACGGTCGAATCTCCGCTGAGCGAAGATAAGCTGCGGGAAATGATGGCTCATGTCATAAGCATGACTGATGATTTCAGAATCATCAGTGAGGCCGGTCGACATGCCTGTTATTCAATGCAGTTCAATCTTCTCCCGGCGGAATGATAAATGAACAACGACCTTAAAGAAAAAACTTTCATATTACTTAAACCAGATGCCATTCAGAGAGGGCTAACCGGCAAAATTATCTCCAGATTCGAGGAAAAAGGTCTGAAGATCGTTGCTGCCAAGCTGGTTCAGGTTACCAGAGAACAAGCCGAGCGCCATTATGATGTGCACAAGGGCAAAAGATTTTTTGAATCTCTTGTTGAGTTCATTACTTCGGCTCCCTGTCTTGCCCTTGTCCTGGAAGGTCGCAATGCAATAAAGCTTTGTCGCCGCATTATGGGTGCAACTGAGCCATTAGATGCTGACCCGGGAACCATTCGCGGCGACTTCTCGCTCGACGTAAAACATAATTTGGTGCATGGTTCCGATTGCCCTGACAGCTACGCTCATGAAGTGAAAGTTTACTTCACCGAGCAGGAAATATTGGATTACCGTCTTGAACTTGAAAGCTGGATATACTACGCTTAAAAAACCCGTTTGACCGAAAAGAAAACTCTCCCCGGTGCGGAGAGTTTTTTTATCTAATATTCAGGAAGCATGGTTTTGATTACTCCAGAAGCTAAACCCCGACCTTCAAAAGTTTATCTGAAGATTTTTCTGATCGTTTTGATTCTTTCATCCATGACGGTTGCGATAACTCTGTCTTTGCTGAACTCAGAAAAATTTACCCTGTTTGCCGCTGATTACCTTGCCGGAATCGTCTCTGCCAACGCCGCAAAGCTGGAATTCGAAGGGGTGTCAGGCTCTTTGAAGCACGGGGTTTTCATTAAAAAGCTGGTTTGGCGAAAAGCTTCACCTTACCAGATTGTCAGTTGTGAAGATATTCGCCTTCGCTTCGATTTTTCAAATCTGCTAGCGGTAAAAAAGATCATGGCTGAAATCGATTGTAAGAAAATCGAAACCGGGGGGCAGGCGATGCCGGTATGGCTCGAGCAGTTGCCAAATTTTCCCGAAATTGCCTGTCTAGCTAATTTGCCGGGCAACCTGTTTTTCGCCAGGGTTAAAGTAGATGAACTTCTAATCAAACCATTCAATGAAGGATTAATTCAGATCAGGCTTGCCGGATTGCTCTTGGGAAAGCCTGATCAACATGAGGTGCAGAAGGTTTCCTGTCTGGCCGGCGGCTTTTTTCGAGACCGCCGATTTCTTGAAGGAAGTTTTTCCGGCAAGCTGCAGCAGAAAAGCCAGAAGTTTGAAGGGCGCATCGAGGCATGTGTTGCCGGTAAAAAGTTGATCAGTGAGATTGCTGTTGCCAACCGCAAAGGAAACCTTGAATTCAGCGGGCACATTGTTGAAGCTGCGGTTGATCTGGCCGTCATTTCCCGCTGGTTGATATCCATGTGGCAGGATGCCTTTCCTTTTGGTTTTGACGGCGAAATAAGTATCGGCGGGTCCTGGATTTTCAACCCTAAAACTGGTTTCCTCGGTAATCTCAGCGGCAATTTTCAAAAGCTGCACATGGTTGCGCAGGGGCTATTTTTAACTATTTTTGAATTGAACGGCACCTGGAAACTTTTCGACGGCAATCTTGAATTTGCTGATGGCGGCAGCTTTTTTGCCGGTTTTCCGGCCGTGTTTGATGGTCGAATAGAAGGTGTTTTCAATGCCAATCGGCGCTGGAATCTAAGTTTTAAAGCCGATCATATCGATATGGGCCAATTCTACAGCGACTTGCCCTGGGGTGTAAAATACGGCTCCGGGTTGCCGCAGATGACCGGCACCGCCACATTTAACCTGCACATCAGAGGAGCTTATCCCGATGTGGCAGCGGCTATCAAAGCTGACGAAATTGAAGTCGCCAATCAGAATGCGCGTCATCGCCTGAAAGGAGCGATAAATTTTACCTTTAACGAAAAAGAAAAATTGAAGTGGCAGCTTGATTTAAAAAACTTATTCATCGCGGGCTTGCCTGCAATGTTTCAGCGTTTTTCTTCTGCCTCTGCAGACGGCGGCAGTTTAGAAAAGATATCGGGCTGGAGCGGCTGTTCCTGGAAAGGTAGCGGCGAAAACCTGGGAAACATGAAAATCCAGGGACAATTGTTGGCTTCAGAACAACACCCGGTTCAGCTTTCAGGGCAATTCAGTGACAGCAACGGCCGTTTCAGCGCCAGCGTTCCTGAAAAGTCTCCTTTCAACAGCACGAAACTCAGCTTTCTCCAGTTTCTTCTCAGTTATTGATATGACCTGAACAATTCCCAAAACCTCTTCTTAGGCGTGGTTGAAATGCCGACTGGATGCCTGTTTTTCTTCTTCCCAAGGCTACGAAGAACAGGGCCCAGGCATGACGATTGCAATGGTTCTGCCGCGGGTAATCGGTATGAATTTTGAAATGAATTCTGGAAACTTGTCTTGCCCCGACTTGATCGGGGCATCTCAAGATAGGCTTAAATAATGATCGCCCGATCAAAGTCGGGCGATGACATTAAGTAATAAGGGCCTGTGGAACAGCTGCGTATTGGTTGTTCCTGGCTTGTATTAGACGGTCAGCTCTGGCTGAGCTTTTTCACTCTCGCTTCAATCTGTTGCAGATTGACGCCCTGTCTGGCAAGGAAGGTTTCGAACCAGGTGGTGTTGACCGCACAGGATCTCAGTTCAGTTCTGAATTCAACGATAAGTTTCTGCAATTCGACCATATCAGCGACTTTGAGCTTTGGCCGGTTTGACATGTGCTGCATGGTTTTGAGGTTACTCAGGGCAGAATTGATCGCGGTTGCGAATTCATAGCGGGTAACGTTGTCGGTATAGACAAACGGGAATGAATTGAGAATGCCTTTATTGGAGATATGCCGGACTGATTTGAACGACCAGTGTTTCGGATCGACAAAGTTGAAGGCGGCTCCGGTATTATTGCCGGTTTTAAGGTTGGCGGCGTGATGTCCGGGTTCTTTTTTAAGTTTACTGTCGACGAGAGGAATGTAGAAAGCGGCATCGGCTTCAGCTGTTTTTCTTGGATTGTAGTGGTGGCGAATATTCTCAGCGGTGGCGAATTGCCATGAGAACTGAGATGAAAGCGGTTCGCCCATGCGACTTTTGATTTTATCGCTGACGATTACCTTGTATTCGGTGTTAGCATCCAAAGGTGAGCTGGGTTCAAAGATCGCACGGTTTTTGCGGCGGTCATAGACGACCTTGCCGTCGACGCGGGTTTGATTGCCGAAAACCGATATGTTGATGCTGTCGACGGTTTTGGGGTCAGCCGGTTCAGAAAAATGCACGGCAATTTTACTTTTGCGTGAAACGTTCTGATTGTCGGCTCCGGGATAAATTGCGGTAACTTTGAAGGACTTCAATGCTGCCGGCTTATCCTGGACCATCGTTCTTACACGTCTATCTGCGGGAGCAGCTCCGGCCATGGTCTGAACCGGGCGTCTTTCGACAAGGTTTTCACGAACCGGTGCCTGGCGCTGTTGCTGGGCCACGGGTTGTCTTACTGGTGCATGGTCAAAGTTTTCGATCTCGGCAGTTTCTTCTTCGGGTGCGGGGGCAGGCTGGTTGTTAGCCATCATTTCCGGCATGGCGGGAGATGAAACGGGTGAAGTGGTCGAAAACATGGAATTGATTCCGCTGCGAATTGGACGACCGGCCAGGTCGGTGATTCCCTGGGTTACGACGACACGATAGTTTTTGTTGCTGTCAAGCAGGCCGACCGGGGTAAGGGTCGCCTGTTTATGGCCCTTGAAATAATGAATTTTGGCGGGTACAGGGCCAAAATCGTCTTCAAGTCTGAATGTGAATTCATTGAGAGTTTCGGGGCGAATTTCTTCACTGAAACCTATGGTTACGGGCTGGGTCAGATTGGTGACTCTGGCGCCATTAACCGGAGCGAGGCCGATCAGTTGAACCGGTTCGGAAACTGGAGCTGCCGGGGCAGTCTGAGCAACTGTGTTTTGGCGGCGAGCCTGGGTCGGATGCTGCACCTGGCGGGTTGGCGCCTGGTTCTGTTCGGCGAACGGGTTGGCATAGGCATTGTTTGCCGGTGCTGGCGATTCGGTTATTTCGTGGGCGGCAACCATAGGCTGATCTTCATTGGTTGCGAGCTTGAAGGGAATCAGGGTTTTTTTGTGCAATCTTTCGCCGGAAGTAGCAGCCAGATTCAGGTCGACGGCAACCGCATAGGCGACATTAGCTTTCAAGCCGTTTCTAGGACTGATGGTAAGAGTCTTGAGGTCGCGTGAAAGTTTATAGTCGATGCCGACAGGCTGATTGTTTTCGAAAAGCTTAACCGGAGCACTTTTTAAAGAGACAATGTCGAGAGGTTCGGTAAAAGTCACTTCAAGAGGAGAGTCGCCGGTGATTTTGCCTGAACCCATGCTGGCATTGGCAATGTTCAGATAATTGGCAGGATTGGTCGGCTGGGCCGGCTCGACGCTGCTCTGCTGGGTAGAAGGCATTGGCTGAAACTGATCGGAACCATTGGTCTGAAAGCTCCAGACCTTTTCTGAAGTCCGGCCAAGGCCGTCATGATAACTCAATTGGGCTGTATAGGTGTGCCCTTCCTTGAGCGGTTGCTTTGACTTGAACATGATCTGGCGCGCCGAGGGGTTGTAAAAAAGCTCGCCGTCAATGGGATCGGTTCCATTGAACAGATTGAGGTTAACCGTCTGATAGAAAGACTGATTCACTGCTCCCGCAAATTCTACGGTCAGTGGTGTGTCTGGTGAAACTCCTGCCGCCATATTGGCAGGAAAATGCTTGTTTACTCTGATAGCGGCAGTTTCTGCTGTCACGGTATTGCGATCGAGACCCGAAAAAACCGGGGTGCCCATGGCGGCCAGAATCGCACATAATATTGCCGCCCGTTTCCAACGGTTCATAGTTTACCTCCTCAAGCTAATGCTCTTCGGGTAAGTCATCGGCAATAATCAGACGGACAATTAGCACAAAATTTGCCCTTGCGACCTCAGGACAATTAAAGTTGAAAAATTGAACAGTTAATGATAAAAATTACTGGTTATCGCAAATTGGTCGGAGAACTCTTTTCATTTTTCTCTGATACAACTAAGGAGTCAGTATGGGAACCGATGTTGCAGCTTTTGCAAAACAACTGAAAGAAGACGGAATCGACGCGGCTAAGAAAGAAGCCGAAAATATTCTGGCTGAAGCCAGAAAAGAGGCAAAAAAACTTCTCGAAAACGCTAAAAGCGAAATCGAAAAGATGGAAAAAGATGCGGAAGGCCGCATTGCCCAGAAACGCGCCAACTCTGAAGCAGAAATTCAGTTGGCTGCCCGTGACCTGATGAACAGTTTTCGCAAGCGAATCGAGGAAGTCGGAACCGGACTTCTCAAGGGTAAAGTTGCCGAAAACCTGAATGACAAAGAAGTTGTCAAAAATGCTATCAGTGAATTGCTGAAAACCCAGAAAACCGGCCAGGAATGGGAATTAGCCCTGGGCGAAAAACTCGGTAAGGCACTTGCTGACACGGTTGCGGCTCTTTTCAAGGCCGAGGGTGCCACGGTCAAACTGACCGAAGAGCTCAAGAAAGCCGGCTTCGAACTCAAAGCCGCCAAAGGCAATGAAGTTATTGAAGTTACTGAAGATTCGATTTCCGAATCTTTCAAAAAGCTGCTTTCTCCAGAACTGAAGAAGATTCTGGAAGCCTGACGGGCCGGATTTAGAAGATGGCACAACAATTATTTTACCTGATGACCTATCTGCCTGCATTGCCCAATCTGGGTGAGCCTTTGGCAGAAGAAGACGCTCTGGCACGCATCAGAGACGAGGCTGACGAAAACTTGCTGCTCCTGGCCGATCTGCTTGATGCCGAAAACCTGATTCAGGAAACGGGCATGCAGTTTTTTGTGCTGCAGAACGCTGATTTCCGCCCTGAATTGTCTGAGCGACTGCCCGAAAGCTTCGTTGAAACCTTTTTAAGTTTTCGCGAAAGGGCTGAAGCCGAATGGTTAACCGAAATTTTTGCCGCCTGGTTCGATTTGATGATCGAGCTTAGTGGCCGGGTCGGTTCACCAATGCTTGCCGATTGGGCAAAATGGGAATATTCGTTGAGAACGGCTTTGCGAATCGAGAGGCTGCGTGCTTCCGGCGACCAGGGCCAGGATTTTTCCCGCATCATTCCCGGATTCATGAACGATGAAAATTTTATCGTCGATCACAGCGCTTTGATTGAAGCCTGGAAAGCCACTGCCGATCCAATGGCGGCTGAAAAGCTTCTTGATCAGAGTCGTGTCGACTACCTGCGCAGCTTTGCCGGCAATTTTACCTTCACAATTGAAGAACTGATTGCCTATATGCTCGAATTGAGAATTCACAACAGGTATGCACGTTTGAGTCCCGAACAGGGACGCAAAATACTCGAGGAGGTTACCGCACTGTGAGCACCACCGGTCGAATCGTTACCGTTTATGGCAACATGGTTACTGCAGAATTTGAAGGCGCAGTACGACAAAATGCGGTTGCCTACTGTCAGCGTTCTGACGGCGTCAGACTGATGTCTGAAATTATCCGCATTCGCGGCAATAGAGCCGACATGCAGGTCTTTGAACTGACCCGCGGCCTGAAAGTAGGAGACCCGGTAGAAATTACCGAAGAATTGCTTTCGCTTGAACTTGGGCCAGGCCTGATCGGCATGGTTTACGACGGATTGCAGAATCCGCTCCCGGAAATGGCCGAGAAAATCGGCAAATTTCTTAAGCCCGGAAACTATCTCAAAGCCCTCGATCGTGCCCGCAAATGGGAATTCACCCCGCTGGTCGAAGAGGGTGAAACTCTTACCGCCGCCGAAAATCTCGGTAAGGTAAAAGAAAATATTTTCGACCACTTTATCATGACCCCATTTACCCTGGTCGGTGAATGGAAAGTTAAAAAGATTGCCAAGGCCGGTCAATATACCGTTGAAGAAGAAGTAGCCGTTCTTGAAAAAGACGGTGAAACCGTTGCGGTTAACATGATTCAGCGTTGGCCAGTGCGTCTGCCTCTCGGAATCTACAAAGAACGCCTGTTGCCGACGCAGCCGATGGTAACCAAGCAGCGCATTATCGATACCTTCTTCCCGGTCATGCTGGGCGGAACCTACTGTATTCCCGGCCCATTCGGAGCCGGCAAAACGGTTTTGCAGCAGATTACCAGCCGCCATGCCGAAATCGACCTGGTTATCGTTGCCGCCTGCGGCGAACGCGCCGGTGAAGTTGTTGAAACTCTTCGTGAATTCCCACATCTGAAAGACCCACGCACCGGCAAAACCCTGATCGAAAGAACCATCATCATTTGTAATACTTCAAGTATGCCGGTTGCTGCCCGCGAATCCTCGGTTTACACCGCGATTACCCTCGGTGAGTATTATCGCCAGGTCGGGCTCAACGTACTTATGCTTGCCGACTCAACCTCGCGTTGGGCGCAGGCTCTGCGTGAAATGAGCGGTCGTCTTGAAGAAATTCCAGGTGAAGAAGCTTTCCCGGCCTATCTCGAAAGCTCTATCGCCAGATTTTACGAGCGCGGTGGTATCGTCGAACTTAAAGACGGTCGCAAAGCCTCTTTAACCATTGGTGGTACCGTCAGCCCCGCCGGCGGAAACTTTGAAGAACCCGTAACCCAGGGAACTCTAAAGGTTGTCGGCGCATTCCTCGGTCTGTCTTATGCTCGCTCCTATGCCCGCCGTTTCCCGGCCATCGACCCCCTCGAATCATGGTCGAAATACACCGGCACCATTGAAAGCAAGAAGGTTGCCTGGGCGCATAACTTCTTGCGTCGCGGCAAGACAATCTATGAAATGATGCAGGTTGTCGGTGAAGAAGGTACTTCTAACGATGACTTCGTAACCTATCTGAAATCTGAATTTCTCGATAACGTCTATCTGCAGCAGAACTCTTTCGATGAAGTAGATGCCGCATGTCCGACCGAAAGACAGCAGTATCTGTTCGATATGGTCGTTGACGTTCTCAAGCATGAATTTAAATTCAAAGACAAGAACGAAGCCCGAGACATGTTCTTCACCCTCACTGAGCAGTTCAGAGACTGGAACTATTCGCCCTGGCAAAGCGACAAGATGAAAGAGAACGAAAGCAAGCTCAAGGCCACTTTGACCAGCAAGGAGGCGGCTCATGCGTAAGTATTATTCAAAAATCGACAATATTGCCGGTAACGTTGCTACTCTTAAAGCAGATAACGTTGGCTATGAAGAACTGGCCGTCGTCGAAGGCTCATGGGGAAAATCCCTGGCCCAGGTTATCCGTATTTCCGGTGATGAAGTTGCATTGCAGATTTTCGCCGGCACCCGCGGTGTTTCAACCGGCGACAAGGTCTCTTTTCTCGGCTCTTCAATGCGTTTCAGCTTTTCCGAAGATCTTTTCGGACGAGTTTTTTCCGGTGGCGGCGAGCCCCGCGACGCACGCAGCGAACTGACCGACAATCTCATCGAAGTTGGCGGCCCATCGGTTAATCCGGCGATAAGGCTGATGCCCCATCGCATGATTCCGACCAACATTCCAATGATCGATGTTTTCAACACTCTGGTTGAAGGTCAGAAACTGCCGATCTTTTCGATTCCCGGCGAGCCCTATAACGAACTGCTGTCGCGTATTGCACTGCAGGCCGAAGCGGATGTTATCGTTTTCGGTGGCATGGGTCTGAAATACGATGAATACCTGTATTTCCGCCGTCAGCTCGAAGAAGGCGGCGCAATGTCACGCACGATCATGTTCATTCATACCGCAGCCGATCCGGTTGTCGAATGTCTGCAGACACCCGATATCGCCTTGACGGTGGCCGAGCAGTTTGCGGTGCAGGGCAAGCGCGTGCTTGTGCTTCTCACCGACATGACCAACTTTTCCAACGCTTTGAAGGAAATATCGATTACCATGGAACAGATTCCTTCGAACCGTGGCTATCCCGGCGATCTTTATTCTCAGCTGGCTTCGCGCTATGAAAAAGCGGTGGTTTTTGAAGAAGGTGGCTCGGTTACATTGATGGCGGTCACGACCATGCCCGGCGATGACGTTACCCATCCGGTGCCCGATAATACCGGTTACATCACCGAAGGTCAGTTTTATCTCAAAAACGGGGTTATCGACCCCTTCGGTTCTCTTTCACGTTTGAAGCAGCAGGTGAACGCCAAAACCCGCGACGACCATCGCGCAATCATGGATGGCTGCATTCAGCTGTATTCAAAGTGTCGTGAAACCAGAGAAAAGCGCGCCATGGGCTTTGAAATGTCCGACTGGGACAACAAATTGCTTGCCTATGGTGAAAGTTTCGAAGAAGAAATTATGGATTTCTCTGCCAACGTCAGCCTCTATGACGCCCTTGAAAAATGCTGGGTGATTCTCGCCAAGCATTTCGAACCGAGAGAAACCGGTATCAGATCAAGCCTGTGTGACCAATTCTGGCCTAAAAAGGATTAACGACTAATTATGGCTGAAAAAATCAAGAAAACCAGACCTGAGCTGTTGCGTCAGCGGCGTCAGCTGTCGATGTTTCAGCGCTTCCTGCCGACTCTGGTCTTGAAGAAACAGCAGATTCAGTCTGAAATCCTCAAGGTCAGGGCGCAGGTTGCCAAGCTCGACCAGCAGTTGGCCGAGCGCATCAGGCAGATCGACAGCTGGTCGGCTCTGTTCAGCGAGTCTTTGCCGGGGTCTTTGCCAAGACTGGTAGCGGTAAAAGATATTCAGCGCGGTATTCGAAACGTTGCCGGGATCAAATTGCCGATTCTGAGCAAAGTTGAATATGAAGTAAAAGAATTCAGCCGTTTGGCGACTCCACCCTGGATCGATGCCGGCCTGAATTTGCTGAAAGAGCTGATGGAGCTGCGTGAAACGGTTAAGGTTCTGCATGAGCAGGAAAGACTGCTGCAGCAGGAACTGCGCAAAGTAACCCAGCGTGTCAATCTGTTTGAAAAAGTTATGATCCCCAGCGCAAAAGAAAACATTCGTCTGATTCGTATTGCGCTTGCAGAAGAGCAGACAGCCGCCGTCGGTCGATCGAAGATCGCCAAGGGCAAGTCTGCCGCGGCCTAAGGAGGAAAAAACATGATAAGTCCAATGAAAAAGCTCCTGCTTGCCGCGAAGGTCGTCGATCGTGAAAAAGTAATTGATGTGCTCAAAGCTGCTGAAGCTGTGCATGTTGAGGCAGTTGACGCAACGACGATCAGATTGCCCGAGGGACTTTCGCTTGAAATCGATAATTGTACCCGGGTAATTTCGATGCTTGAACAGGTATCCCCACCTGAGAACAGCAAGCTTGTTCCCCCTGGAACGCCGTCCCGGCTGGTTGAAGAAGTTATCGGGCATGCCCGGGCCATTCCTCAACTTAAAGACAAGCTGGTGCATTTGCGTCGCGAAATAGAAGAGCTGACTCCATGGGGCCAGCTTGGCCTTAACGATATCAAATATCTGCTTGAAAATGGGGTTAAGGTAAAGCTGCTCAAAGGTCCGATTGACAGCGTTGAATCGATAAAGGCCGAGGCTATAACTCTGGTTAACCGAGAGGCGGGCCTTGCCTATGTCGTTGCCGCTGCCAGGGAAGAAATCAGCTATGATCCGTCGTTTATCGAAGTTCCAATTCCTGAGCGCGATGTTAACACCATCGACACTGAAATGGTTAACTTTGAACGGCAGATCGAAGAGCATGAAGAGGCGATTTCCTGCGCTTCGCTAAGGCTCGAAGACCTGCGTAAGCATTATCTCAAGCTGCTTAACCGGAAACGCCAGTCTGAAGTTGCCACCGGAGTATACCAGGAGGATGCCATTTTCGTTATGAGCGGCTGGTGTCCGGCAGACCGTGGCGAAGATCTCGGCAAAGCCTTTGAACAAGAGAACCTCAAAGTTGCTTTGCAGTTTTCAGAACCTGAAGGCGAAGAAATTCCGCCAACCATGCTGAAAAACTCGCCATGGGCTCAGAGTATTGCACCTCTATATGAATTCATGGGCATGACTCCAAGCTATCATGAAGCGGATATCAGCGGCATGTTTCTGATCATGCTCACGGTTTTCAGTGCCTTCCTGCTGGCTGATGCCGGCTATGGTCTGATCGTCTTTCTGGTGGTTGCTGCGGCCTACATGCCACTTCTGAAAAAGGGTGTCGACAAAAAAGCGCTTAACCTCGGCCTGTTCCTGTTTGGTGGCGTTTCGATCTACGGCTTGCTTACCAATACCTGGTTTGGCGAAACCTATCGACTGGTGAGCAGTTATACTTTCGATCCGAATACCTCAGACGGAACGATCTTTTTGCAGGGCATCTGTTTCCTGATGGGAACGGTGCATCTGAGCGTCGGTCATATTTACAAGGCATTGCGCCGCAAAATCGACATCACCATCCTCTCGGAAATCGGCTGGGTTGCCTTCTTGTGGGCAATGTACGGAGTAATCTGCAGCCTGATTCTCAAGCAGGATTTCCTGATGCCTTCGAGCTGGATAATGCCTCTGTTCAAGGTTTCTGGCGTGCTGATTCTGTTGTTCTCAGCCAATGAGGGCGGAATTTTTGCCCGGCTGGGTGCAGGCTTCGGCGCGATTCTGCAGAATGCCTCGGCATGTTTTTCCGATATCGTCAGCTACATCCGTCTTTGGGCGGTTGGCCTGGCTGGTGGCAAGGTGGCGATGGCCTTCAATGCTATAGCTGCCATGGTTCCGTGGTTAGTGGTAAAGGTGCCGATCTATGTTTTCGGACATGGTATCAACATAATTCTGGGTATTATTGCGGTTCTGGCCCATGGTGTTCGTTTGAATCTGCTTGAATTCTCGAACCATCTTGAGCTGGAGTGGGCGGGTCGTAAATACGATCCTTTCAAGGAAATTCGGTAAAATCTTCTAAGGAGCGAAAATATGTTAGCGATTTTGGGAAAACTTTCTCTTGGGCTTATAATGGGCTTTGGTGGTTTGGGCAGCTGTCTTGGTATTCGTGCTGCAGGTATTGCCGCGGCAGCAGGCTGGGCAAAAGAAGGTAAAGAAGGCAAACCGCTTTCAGGTAAATTCAGTGGTCTCGTCGGTATGCCGGTCAGCCAGACTCTGTACTGCATGATTCTTTACTTTTTGATGAGCCCCTATGCCGGCGTTGAAGCTAACGGCGGCGTTCTTTTCGGTATCGCTGTGGGTGTTGGCCTTTGCGAACTGTTTTCAGCATACGTGCAGGGCATGATTGGTGGCGCTGGTGTCAGAGCTCTTGTCGACAACGGCGGCAAAGGTTTCGGTAACATCATCGTTGCCATGGGTATCGCCGAATCAGTAGGCCTTTTCGCCATGGTTGTCGGCATCCTCATTCTCAACTCAAACATCATGGTAGCTGCAGCTGAAGTAGCAGCAACCGCTCCCTGATGATTTAAACTTTTTGTTATAGTGCGCGGCGTGGTCAAGCTTATTGCCTGACCATGCCGTTTCTTTTTTTTAAAATATCATTTTAATTTGTCGCCAGGATTTGTTGAAGATGGTCGAAAGGGATATGGTTTTTGTTCGCGACTGTGCCTGGGCAAAGCTTTTTGGCATGTTGACGATTACCGTGGGTGTCTTTCTGTTGGTAATTGCTGGGCTTGATGCTTCGGTTGAAGCTTTGCTATCTGGAAGCGTGCTGGTGCCGTTCGGCATAGTTTTTGCCTGCCTGGATGAAAAGATGACGATTTCATTTCAAGACAAGGCGATTTTTAGGGAATATTTTTCCTGGGGCTGGAACCTGGCTTTTTTCAACAAAACCGTTTACTTTCATGAAATCAGGCATGTGATGGCTTCAGGCTCTTTTTTACGGAAAAGTGACCGTTTCTTGTGTGGAATAAATTTCGAGACAAGCAAAGGCAGAATTTTTTATGATTCTGCAGTCGACTATGAAGCAAGAGAATTATACGTTGAATTGCTGAAAAAATCAGGCTTGCCGGCCGGGCCGAATCCCTGGAAAATTGTAACTGAGAATGCCATAGCTCATCAGTCTGCTGTTGCTGACATTTCGCCGAAACAGAATGTTAGTCATCCCCAGCTTTCCGTTAGAAAGCCAGGGGCAGAACTAGAAACGGTCCAGGTCGCAAGTTTCCAGACCGCGAACCGTAAAAAGCTCGAGGCGGAATCAGAAACGTTGGTGATTACGTCCGAGGATCTGGATCTTGCTGAACAAGCCCAATTAAAAACTTTAGTGGTCACTTCTGGAGATCTTGCTCAGTTAGAGGGGCCACAATCGGAAGATTTTGCCGTCGGCAAAAATGGCGTCTGCTCCGGCAAAGTTTTGCCAGGCGAAGAAGTGAACCGGAAACAGCAGTCGGCAGGCCTGGCTCAAGCCATAAGACCGGATTATCCGGGGCAAAAAACGCAAGATCATGATTTTGCTGAAGAATTTGAGCTGCCACCGCAGACGATAAATGCTCAGAATATCGGTCTTGGGCCTGACAGGTATGTGAGACATGCAGATGGCACGATTGTTCCGGTGCCGATTTTTTACAAAGATGGCGTTTTCAAGTTATATTTTTCAACGATTGGTTACAAACCATGGGGTAAGAGTAGCGCACCGCTGAATTTGAAGCCGGTCTTTACGTTTCTCGGGCTGATTCTTGTCGCGTTATTTGGGTCAGGTTTGGTGAAAGTTGAGAAAGACCTGAATTTGTTCGTTTTCTTTGTGATAGTTTTTTGTTTTGGTTATACCAGCCGGGAGTACAACAGCAGCAAATGGATCGACCAGATCGAGATTGAAAAGGGAATCATTCGGTTCAAAACCGGATTGGATCGATCATGTGAATGGGAAGCCTTTCCACTGGAAACACTTCATTCGGTGCGAGTCGTTAACAAGAAGGCAAAAATAACTATTCAAGACCCTTTACGCATGTGCCTGGAGTTTTGTTTCGAAAATGCCAGGGGTGGGCATAGACTGGTTCATTCTGGCTGGGGCTGGAGTCCCGAGACTTTGCATGAGTGTGTTTTGATTTTGGAAGATATTCAACGCGACCCCTACTTTCGTGAAAGTGAAAATATTCTGAAACATTTGGGAGGTGGCTGATCAGAAGCTTCAACTGAATTTCCGGGGCTTTCGATTGATTGACATCGAAATTTTCGGATGATATGGTACCCTTTAGGACGGGCGATTTTCATGAGTAGAGGCCTGCGAACCGAATCGGCATGGGAAAACGAGGATCTTGAATCAATGGCAAAAACAAGAGTAGTCGAGCGACTGGAAGGTAAGAACCAGACAGATATTCGTGATTTGCAGCGAACTATCGTTGAATTGCGCAACGAGCTTGAAAAGAAGAATATTCTCGCCGAAGACGCAATTGAAGAGGCGCACCTTGACAGCAGCCAGGAAATTGCGCAACTGAAAGCGACCATCGTTTCCTTGCGCAATGAGCTTGAATTTGCCAACATCGAGCGTGAGAAGCAGGTGCAAAGAGCTATTGCCGCCGGCCAGGACGAAATTCAACAGCTCCATGACCAGATCGTCGATTTGCGTTCTCAGCTCGAGCGGGCGCTTGGCGAAAAAGAGACGGCGGTGCAGGCAACCCATACGGCTTATTCCCTGCAGATTCAGCAATTACAGGGAATGATTGCCAAATTGCGTGAGGAGCTGGAAGCCGGAAGGACCCGCACCGAAAACGAGGTGCGCCGGGCCCGCCTGCTTGCGGCAGACGAGATCGAGCAGCTACGACAAACTGTTCAGGCGATGCGCGTCGCGATGGAACAGGCAAATTCGAACGATCAAAGGGAATCGAAAAATGGTTAAAAAGAAAATCAGCCGGGCTAAAACTGCCGGGCAAAAAGTTGGCAAGGCCGATGCTTCGGCTCTGGTCAGAGCGCAAAGAAAAAGACTTGCCGAAGCTGAACTGCTGCTCGACATTGCTCACCGGATTTCAGCGATAGATTCTCTCGATGGCGTTCTGAAGATGCTTATTGAAACCGCTACTTCCAGGCTTAATGCCGAACGAGGTTCGATTTTCCTCAACGATGCCAATACCAATGAGCTTTATTCGCGAGTGGCCATGGGCAACTTTATGCGTGAGATCCGCATTTTGAACACCACTGGTATTGCCGGCCATGTTTTCAGCACCGGTGAAGGGCTTATCGTTCCCGATGCTTATGTTGATCCGCGTTTTAACCGCAATGTCGATGAGCGAACCGGTTTCGTTACCCGCAATATTCTTTGCGTGCCGGTTAAGACGGCAAAGGGCGAAACCATTGCCGTGGCCCAGATTCTTAATCGCAAAAAAGGCAATTTCAATCGTAACGATCTTCGCCTGTTTGAGGCGATGATGAGTCAGGGCGCTCTTTCGCTGCAGAGTTTTAAATTTATTGAACAGATGGAAACGTTGCGGCGCCAGGAGCTTGAATTTATCAATGTGGTTTCGGAAATGACCTCTGATATCAAGCTGGGTTCATTGCTGCAGAATGTTATGGCCGAGGCGACCCGCATGCTGAATGCCGAGCGCTCGACTCTTTTTCTGCACGACGATAAGACCGATGAGCTCTGGTCCGAGGTTGGGCAGGGGCTCGAATCGATTCAGATCAGGTTTCCCAGTCATGTGGGCATTGCCGGCGCGGTTTTCAAATCGAGTCGGACGATCAATATTCCCTACGCCTATGCCGATTTGCGTTTTAACCCGTCTTTCGACAAGCAGACCGGATTTTTTACCCGCTCGATTCTTTGCGTGCCGGTTGTAAACAAGAATGGCCGAACCATCGGGGTAACTCAGGTTCTTAACAAGCATGGCGGTCCGTTCTCCCAGGAAGATGAGGCCAGGTTGCGTGCTTTTACCGCCCAGGTTTCGATTGCTCTCGAGAATGCCAAGCTTTTTGCTGACGTGCAGGCGATGAAGAACTACAACGAAGCGATGCTCGAGTCGATGTCGAATGGCCTGATCACTCTCGATGCGGCCGGCAAGATCGTTACCTGCAATGCAGCCTGTGCGCGAATCTTGCGTATTTCTGCCGATGCGATTCTCAACAGAAAGGCCGATGAATTTTTTGTCGCCGAAAATGCCTGGGTCATGGAAAAGCTGCGCCTGGTTCAGGAAACCCAGCGTCAGCAGACTTCTGTCGATGCTCCGCTGAAGGTTGTCGAAGAGATTTTGTCGGTGAACCTTACGGTGCAATCACTGCTGAATATTGATCAGAAGCGAATCGGCTCCATGATCATCATCGAAGATATCAGCAATGAAAAACGTTTGAAATCAACGATGTCACGCTATATGGACCCGGGTATCGCGGATCGGCTGCTGGCCTCCGGTACCGAAATTCTTGGTGGCACCAATGTTGAATGTACCGTGTTGTTTTCGGATATTCGCGGCTTTACCCCTTTAACCGAGCAGCTTGGGCCGCAGGGCACCGTCGCTTTGCTCAACGAATACTTTTCGCTGATGGTCGACTGCATTCAGCAGGAAGAAGGAATGCTCGACAAATTTATCGGCGATGCCATCATGGCGGCGTTCGGCATTCCCGTCGCCCATGATGATGATGCCGACCGTTCGGTACGGGCGGCAATAGCGATGATGGAAAAGCTGACCCAATGGAATCGGGCCAGAACCGCAGAAGGAAAGCTGCCGGTCAACATTGGTGTCGGACTGAACACGGATCTGGTCGTCTCGGGCAACATTGGTTCAAGTAAACGTATGGATTTCACTATTATCGGTGATGGGGTCAATCTGGCCTCGCGACTTGAGTCGGCCTGCAAACAATACGGTGCCCGCATTCTCGTCAGTGAATTTACCATGAAAAAGCTCAAGGGCACTTACCGTCAGCGGGAAATCGACAAGGTTGTCGTGAAGGGCAAAACCCAGCCGGTCGGTGTTTACGAGATTTTGTCATACCATACGCCTGAAAGCTTCCCCGGCCTGGGTGAGGTTCTGGGAATCTTCAAAGACGCTCTTTCGGCTTATCGCGCCCGCAAATGGGACCCGGCCATAAGGCTGTTCAACGAGTGTCTGGCCATAAATCCCAACGACAAGCCGAGCAAGCTTTATGTTGAGCGGGCCAGGTTGTTGAAAGAAAATCCGCCGCCCGAGGACTGGGCAGGAATCTGGATCATGGACAGTAAATAAGTCAGGGCGCGTTGAATTAGCAGCATTACCTATGTCTGCAAAAGAAGGGGTTCAGGCCATTGGTCGGACTGACTTTGCTTTTTGGGGAAAATGCGTGCCGAGTTCCTTGAGCCAGACGAGAAAGTCTTCGGCCTCTTCGCCGATCAGGCCGGTCAATTCTACCGCATCTTTACCTTCAAAATATTTGAGGGCATAATCGGTAAGAATGTTGAGCATGCCGGCATTGCTGAAAAGTTCAAGCAATCTTTTGAAATAGTTCTGAAATTTAGTGGCACGGGTTTCGATTTCTTCAGCTGACTCTTTGCGCCGTCGCCAGATTCTTTCACCGACAGAGGGTTTGTTGAGCAATAAAAGTCGCAGACAGGCTTTGCCCCGCGGCGCTCGCGACCAGATATAGAGAACATCGAGCATCGCCGTAATGCGTTCTTCACGATCTTCTGAATGTAAGCGCGGCAGAATTTCGGTGAGATCACGCTTGCGCAGGGTAAAGCGGTTGCTGAACTTGTTGCTGCCTTCGATAAAACCGGCGACAACGTCTGACCAGAACTTAGCCTGGACGATACTGGGGATGCCCAACATGTTGCCGAATGGCGCGAAGATGGTAACTACCGGCCACGAAAGCACCGATCTGAAAAAATTGCCGCGAATGACGCTGCGGTCAAAATTGCGTAGTCGGTTGTGCGTCGAGATGTACAGTCCATTGGCCAGACAGATGAAAAAGAATTTGCTGCCTTCGAAAAGCATGCCGCTTTGTATGCCAGGCCAGAGAAGGTCAAAGTTGTTCTTTACGATGCCGAGAACCGGCACGCTGAAACCGGTCCAGAAAACTGACTGGTAAGCATTGTCAAAGTTCACGTTTTTAAGGCTGTAATTTTTGAAGTCGGTGCCTGAAGAAGCCACGAGGTCAACGAGAACGTTTCTGAAGAAGGTAATGAAAAACCAGATCGAGGCAAAAATCGTGCCGAAAAGCAGGTCGCCCTCGAACTGAAAAATGAACATCCAATACATTGCGACGACGAAACCGAAAGAAAGTCTGAAGAAATTTTTGATTTCCGGGTTGAGATATTGCCAGAAGCGGGTAAAGCCGATAAATTCAACTTCTTCTTCATCGCCGACCTTATAGCCATGAACCGGTATTTGTTTGCCCATGCAGACGATGGTGTCGCATTCGCCATTGTGGTCGTTCTGCAATTCACTGGCCCAGCGACCCTGATTGAGATACAGCGTCGAAATCGGCTGGGGCAGCACCACATGTTTTTCGAGAAAATCCTTTTTGATTTTCGGGCAAAGCTGCGATGTTTTGATGAAGCCCATCCCGGGGATCAGCTTGTTGCGGCCGGTTGAATCGCTGCCGCAGTTCGGCACGACGCCGCGCTGGCTGGCGGCTGCTTTGGCTTTTTCCAGTTTCTCGGGGTGGATGCCGGTAATGTCGTTCTGTTCAAGGAACGAATTGATTTCTTCGAGTGGCCGGTTATTCAGGTAAAACAGGAACTTGTTGAAGATGATGATATCGGACGGGTTTCTTGAAGCACTGTCGCGCAGGTTCATCGTTTCAACGTTGGTCAGATGCCGGCATATTCGATGATGTGCCTGATCGCCTTTTTCAGGCCGAGTTCAAGGGGGTGAATCATCACGACCTTGCCCGGCAGGCGGGCAATTTTGTCGAGTAACGGCAGCTCGTCTTCAAAGACGCTGTCGTAATCGACTGAGCTGCGGGTTGCCAGATACTTGTTCGCAAGTTCTGACCGTGAAATAGTCTCGAAAAAATGGCGGTTGGCTTCGTAGCGGCTGGTGATGGCATCCATTTCCCATTGGCTGAAAATGCCCCGTTTAAAACGATCCTTGGCGGCCGAAACCATGGTTTTATAAAGCAAAACCCGCTTATGGAAAATTTTTACGAAACGCTCCTTGAGCAGTTCACTCAAGTGCTCACGCGAGGCCTGGCCACAAGCGACGACCTTTTTGAATTCTTCTTCGCAGATTGTCGGAAAAAAGCAGGGGCTTTCTGCAGAAAAGTCTTCATTCAACTTGGGCAGATGAATTTCATTGAATTGTTTGATTACGGAAATCAGGCTGTTGTAGCGGTTTTCCTGATTGCGCCTCAGACCTTCTCTGAATTCTTCGAGTTCTTTGCGGTATTTGTCGAGGAAGTTGAAAAAATCGCGGCTGCGTTCAACCAATGGCGGCACGAACATATAATGGCGACGGTTGCCGCCTTTGCCGACACTGAACTCAATGCCGATTTCGACATCGATGCCGAGGATTTCACCGGCAGTTATCGCCTCATGAATCATGCGCTCTTCTTCGATGTTGTTGTAGACCAGGGTTATGCGCGACATCCCTTTGATGAATGCATCGAGAAGCACCTGGGTCGGAGTTTTTCGGCCCTCGGAAAGAGAATCATGAACATGATCATCCCAGCCGAGATCAAGCTTTTTCAGCGGTTTTCCCAGTTCGGGGACTTCGATCAGGGCCAGATCTTTAAGATACGATCTGATCACTGCCTCATGACCGAATGAAGCCAGGCCGAAGTCGGCGATGTGCTCCATTTGCAGACGACGGTTTCCATGGGCTTTAACTGCATCTTTCATCAGCTGAATCTGAACCCGTGCGGTGTTGATCGGCATGGTAATCGTTTTGGCGTGCAGAGACTGCTCCATCATTATGCGCAGTGCCTGCAGTCGATTTTCGGCATGCTCGGGGCTCTGATGCCGGGCAATGATCAGGTAGGCCTCGGCAATGCTCAGGCGGCGTCGGCCAAATTCCCGGCCAAACCCGCCTGGGTGTGAAATATGTCGTTTCCCGAGTTTGATCGGTGGTTCTTCGAGCTTCTGGTTCAAACGATCGACAATCGTGAAAATTTCGTCGTTAAAACTCAGCCAGTGGATGATGCTATTTAAAAAATCTTTGACCGACGCGCCGGTATTGGGGTTGACTGACATTCCTGATTCCTGCAATATCTTTCTGATAAACGAAAACAGGGCTGTCTTAAGGTTATGGGACAGCCCCATTTTTTGGTTAGTTGAGATTATAATACCATTATTCGCGCCCTTCAACAATAATTATTTGTTGCCCGGCAAATCTCACAAGATGCAAATTTTGAAAATGTGATATACTCATTCAGAACCAAAAAACTCAGGAGTATTTTTTGTATGGGCAGATTATTTGGAACTGACGGTGTACGCGGCCTGGCCAATCGCTTTCCTCTCGATGCAAACACGGCATTCAGAATCGCGCAATCCGCCACCAGACAGCTTTTGTTGAATCATAAAAAACAGGGGCGACCCTTTTTTATCGGAAAAGACACCAGACGTTCCGGAGACATGCTTGAACACGCAGTTGCCGCCGGCATAGCCTCAGTCGGGGCTGAAGCCCGATTGCTCGGAGTTGTTCCAACTCCGGCGGTAGCCTACATTACCAGAGAACTCCAGGGCATGGGTGGCGTAATGATCAGCGCTTCTCACAACCCTTTCCAGGATAACGGCATCAAGATTTTCGGCGCCGATGGCTATAAAATCAGCGATGCTATTGAAGAGGCGATTGAGCAGGACCTGCTCGCCAAGGAAAAAATCGAACTGCCGACCGGCGCCGATGTCGGGCGCATTACTACCGATGATTCCTCGACATCTTTCTGGCTGACCAATCTTGGCAAAATAGCCGGGGAAAATGTCGGCGCCCGCCGCCTGAAAATCGCTCTTGATTGTGCCAATGGTTCGGCTGCCCGCTGGGCCCCGAAGTTTTTTGCCGATCTTGGCTACAGTGTCGACGCCATCGGGGTTAATCCTGATGGAATCAACATCAACAATGGGGTTGGCTCTACCTGTATTTCTGCGATTCTATCGGTAATGAAAAAAGAGCATTTCGACGTCGGCTTTTCATTCGACGGCGATGCCGACAGAGTTATTGCCGTTTCCAGTGATGGTGACGTCATCGATGGCGATTTCATTCTGGCGATAACTGCCAAGTTTCTCAAGGATCGGGAAAAACTGCCGGGAAATTCTCTGGTAACCACAGTCATGGCTAATCTTGGCCTTGACCTGGCCATGAAGAATCTCGACATCAAGGTTTTCAAAACCAGAGTCGGTGACCGTTACGTCCTTGAAGAAATGCACAAGACGCAAACCATCGTTGGTGGCGAACAATCTGGACACATCATTCTTTCTGATCATGCCACCACCGGTGACGGGCTGCTTACCGCCTGCTATCTGCTCAAGATCATGCGGGAAACCGGCGCATCGCTCAAAGAGCTTAGCGGCGTCATGAGCAAGCTGCCTCAGGTGCTGGTAAACATTCGCGTTAAAAACAAAAATTTCGATTCGGTACCGGAAATTATCGATGTTATCAGAAACACCGAAAAACAACTTTCTGGTCGTGGTCGGGTTCTGGTCCGCCCCTCGGGCACTGAAGACCTGGTGCGGGTTATGGCCGAAGGTCCCGATGAAGTTGAAATCAAAGGCCTGGTAGAAAGCATCGCCAAAACCATTTCGACTCATCTTTGCTGAAAACTGAGATCGATGCCATGAGAAAAAATCTTGTTTACCTGCTGATTATTTGTCTTGCTGCTTTTGCGACCGGATGTTGCCGCAAAAACAATGGTTCTGACGCGACAAATGGCAAACAGAATAAAGCCGGCAAACCGGCCAGGGGTAATCAGCCCGAGCAAAATGAAGATCTGGTCAATCGACCCCTCGATATTCTGCAGCAGACCGGGCTGAATTATTCCCTCGACAGTCGTGGCCAGAAACCAGGGGTTATCAAGCCCCCTGCCAATGCTTTTTTCGAAACCCAGTATCTCCAGGGCATCAACCTGATGGAAAAGGGCGAGTATTCGAAGGCGGTCAGCCTTTTCGAGGCCATTGTGCAGCGGTATCCCAACTCTGAAGAGGCAAGCGTTGCCGAATTGTGCATCGCCGAACTTTATTTTCGTAACAAGGCTAACGATAAGGCTCTTGAAACTTATCAGGAGATCGTCGAAAAATATCCCAATTCCCATGCGGCTGAAAATGCCCGGGCGGGAATCAAATATCTCCAGGATTTCGAGCAATACGAGCAGGAATACATCCCGGCAGATGTTGAAGATCGAAAAAGGCGGGGTTATTGATGCTCAAGTGCCATAAAATGCGAAACGCAGGATTCTCGCTGATCGAAGTGCTGCTTGCGGTATTTATCATCGGCGTCGGCGTCGTTCCGGTCATCTCGCTGTTTCTAACCGGAACCAAAACCGTAGAGAAGGGCAGTGTCATTCTCGAAGCTTCGATAATCTCGCAAAATATTCTCGACCGCGCCCGCAGCGACGACTTTATCTGGAATCGCGATCAGCAGACAATTTCGATCCCCGATTCCAAATATCCCGAATTTAGAATTCCAGAATTTTTCAAAAAGAAATACCAGGCTTCGGCAACGCTGACGATCGAAGAAGCCCCGGATCACACCATACTGGGTACCGGTGCCAAAGAAACCAATCTGTTGCAGCTGACGGTCATTCTTGCCTGGCTGGAAAGCGGTATTCGCAAAGAGTATCGCATGTTGACTTATCGGGCCAATACCAACTCATTGAATCTCAAAACTTCGGCTAAATTCTGATGAAAAGACATTTACACAAAAAAGGTTTTACTCTGATCGAGCTGAGCATCTCGGCTTTGATCGTCGCTTTGATCTCGCTGGTACTGATCATGGTTTTTCGTAGCAATCTGAATACCTGGAAATGGGGCCAGAAGCACATGGAATTTAACCAGCAGGTTCAACTGGTGATGAAACAGATTTTTTCTGATCTGAAACTGGTAAACCCGGTCCTGAAATTAGACGGCGATGGCCATTTGATGTTTCAGGGCGAAAAAATCAACGACCTGTTTCCCAACCTGGTAACGATTTACGACAAGGACAAGAAGCCTGAGAACGGCGGCGAAGAGATTGTTTTTTTTCAGACCTCATTCAGCAATCTCGAACGTAAAGACCGGATTCACTACTACCTCGAAAAGGGAAAGCTGATGCGCGAAATTCAGGATTACGACGGTAATCCGAAGAAAAAAGTCGTTGCCGAAAAGGCAAAAGATCTTTTTTTCAAGGCCGACCCCGGAGATATCAGGCAGGTGCTGATCAAGGTTACCCTCATCGATCCAAAAAATGAAAAGATGCAGGAAACCCTCGATTTTGCCGTTCGCCTGGAAACTGATCTGGTCTGTGTTAAGGTGGTAAAAGGATATGATTAAGCTAAATCATCGCCGCCGCGGCTTCATCGCCATAGTTGCCTTGATCCTGCTGATAATTTTCGGCATTCTCGGTATTTTTTACTGGCTTTCTTCGCGGTTGAGCACCGATATGATTCTAACCGAGGCGCACCGCATCAAAGCGCGAAGTTTTGCCCAGGCTGCCGTCGAAAAGGTTAAGATTAACATCTGTAATCAGTATAATATGAATAACCATGATTTAAATTATCCATCGAAGTATACCAAGGACGCAATCGACAAGGAGTATCATAAAACCTTTGCCGACGGTGAATACCGTGTAGTCAGCGTTAAGCCCTATGAAAGCGAGAACATGAGCTACTACAATGTTCCCCACTTTCAGAAAGGCGTTATGATCGGACATTACGACATCTGGGAAGTAAAAGCGGCCGGTAAGATCTTTCAGACTGGT
>CAZTHA010000004.1:0-38920 GCA_964613435.1 uncultured bacterium | reverse complement strand
GGCTCAGCTTTGCCTTTGATAACTAGTCCGGTTTTCTTTTCAAAATGACCTTTCCAGTCGAGTTTCTCAAAACAGGACTCTGAAATGAGTATTTCGCCGGCATTGGCAATTGCACAAAGCCTCGAAGCGATATTGACTCCATCGCCTATCGCGGTAAAGTTTGAAAGGCGGGCTGAGCCAACGTTGCCAACGACTACGTCCTGAAAGTTGATGCCAATGCCAATGCCATAATTGGGCAGCCCTTCGCTTTTCCATTTTGGCATCATTTGAGCGATTGCATGTTGGATTTCCATTGCTGCGTTAACTGCCGATTTGACCGGATCTTCAATTGGCACTGGAGTGCCGTATAAAGCCATGGCCGCATCCCCCATGAATTTGTCGAGAGTGCCTCTGGTCTGAATGACGATGTCGGTGACTAACGAGAAGAATTGATTGAGCAATTCGATTGTTTTCTCAGGAGAAATGTCAGAGGCCATTTCGGTAAAATTTCGGATATCGGCGAAAAGGACCGCAACCTTTTGTCTTTTGCCTCCGAGAACTATTCCGTCGGGATTTTTTTCGATAAAGTCGATTACTTCGGGAGCAACCATGCTCGAGAACATGCTTCTAAGCCGAAAGAGTTCCTGCTTTTTCTGGTCGAGTTCCTGTTTCTGAAGCGACAGAACTCTCGTATTCTGCAATACCAGGCCCAAAATCGTGGCCACCATTTGAACTGTGTCGAGATCGTCTTCTCCGCTGAAAACATTTCCCGAGTAGGAACAGATAACGATCATTTTTTCAAAGTTCTGACCGATTCGCACCGGACAGACAATTTTGGCGTCTGGAATAACTCCTCTTCTTTCAAGATAGGCAAGGTCATCTTGTTTGCGAACGAAGGCCAGACTCATTATCAGGCCTTGTTCTGCAGCATATCCGAACATCGAATCTTCTTTGTTTGGAACCAGAGGGATTTCGTCGTCTTTGAAGCCAATTGAAAGCTCAGAAAGCCAGCCTTCATCAATTTTTTGAAAAACCGCGCCTTTTTTGATCCCAAGGGAAAGGTCGAGCAAGTCCCAACATCTGGCCAGAACTGCCTCGCCATCGAGTGTGCCGACCAGAACCTTCAAGCGTTCCATAAAGGCATGGGTTTTGTCGATCAGTTCAACATGTTTGTTCTGACTGAGCGATAGTTCTGCTTCAAGTGTTTTGAATTGCTTCTTGAGCAGATTTAGCTCTGCTCTAAGGCTCTCGCTTTCTTTGTTCGCGGCGCCACCTTTGAGAGAGTCAAGAATTCCCATTTATTTTTCCTCTAGATATTCTTCTGGAATGTCTTCGTGGCGCACCAGACGTTTTTTTACTAGTTCCTTAACGACTGTATTTATGGGTATACAACCGGAGCGCTGCCCGAGCCGCAAAATAGAATTGATTTCATGGATCTTTCTTTGCCTGATCAGGTTGCAGACTGAAGGCAGCATTGGCAGAAATTCATAAGCCAAAACCCTTTTTTTATGATCGTAAGAGGGCAAAAGAACCTGTGAAAGAACGGCTCGCAAAGAACTTGAAATCATGAATCTGATGTTGTCGCGCTGGTGCGAAGGAAACATATTGATCATGCGGGTTATACTCTGAACAGCATTTGCGGTATGCAGGGTAGCCACGACCAGATGCCCGGTTTCGGCTGCTTTTAAACAGGTTTCAACCGTTTCCAGGTCGCGTAGTTCGCCGATGACAACGACATCGGGGTCTTGCCGCAGGGCTGAACTGAGACCGCTCTGAAAGTCCATGGCATCGTCGCCGACCTGTCTCTGGCTGACAATGGTCTTTGGATACTCGGGAAAGGTGTATTCAATAGGGTCTTCAATGGTAATAACGTGTAAAGAGTGATTGCGAGCGACCAGGTCGATAAAACTGGCTGCTGTGGTCGATTTGCCCGAGTTGGTTGCGCCGGTGATCAAAACCATGCCGCGATTAATTTTTACCAGAGCATCGACTACATCCTGGGAGAAGCCCAGAGTTGACAAATCAGGCGGGTGTGGCGGCACCAGGCGGCAGGATATTGCCAAACTGTTACGCTGAAAGAAAACATTTGCTCTGACCCTGATTAAACCGGGATAGGTAAATGAGCAGTCGATTTGCCCCTTGCTTTTGAAAATCTGTCGCTGTTTTTCTTCGAGCAGCGACATTACTAGCTGTTCCATCTCTTTCGGTGAGAAAGCAGCAACTTCAAGGCGTCGAATCTCATTGGCAACCCTGACAATTGGCGGAAAAGCCGATTTCAGGTGCAAGTCGTAAGCTCCAAGTTTTAAAGCTTCTTCAATAATCGGTTTGAGCATATCACTCATAGCAGCCCCCTGCGTTCAAAACGGGTCATCAATGCTTCCGGTTCCGGGCTGTAGGGGAAGGCCTGATCGCAGGTAATCAGTTTTTTGACTACCAATTCTTCAAGCGCTGCATTCATTGAAATCATGCCAAGCTCGTTGCCGGTTTCCAGGAACATGGGAATCTGCTCGTGTTTTTCGCTGCGAATAAGATTGGAGACTGCCGGGGTGTTAAGAAGTATTTCGCGGGCGGCAACCCGTTGGTTGGGATCGTCTTTCTTGGTTATCAATGCCTGAGAGACGATGCCAATAAGAACGCTGGCCAGCTGTTCACGCACAAATTCGCGGGCATCGGTTGGGAAAACCCCAAGTATTCTCGCTACCGCTGAAGCCGAGCTGCTGGCATGCAGTGTCGAAATGACCAGATGGCCGGTTTCTGCCGCTGTAAGAGCCAGTTCCATGGTTTCGGCCTCTCTGACCTCGCCGACCAGTATTATGTCCGGATCTTGTCTGAGAGCGCCGCGGAGCGCATCGGGAAAGCTGACGAAATCACGTCTTAGCTCGCGCTGTAAAAACTCGGCTTGCGCGTCGCGAAACAAAAATTCAATCGGGTCTTCAAGAGTTACTATTCTTACCTGATAATTCTGATTGATGAATTGCAGTAAAGCAGCGATGGTCGTACTTTTCCCTGAGCCCGTGGGGCCGCAGAGCAAAAATAGACCACGTCTTCGTTGAACTGAATCGAGGATGATTCCGGGCAATTGGATTGAGTCGACGGTCGGCAACTCGAATGGAATCTGACGAAAGACAAAAGCCAGTGTGCTCTGTTGCATGAAGCAGTTAACGCGAAATCGACTGACACCCGGTAAAGAAACCGAGTAATCGACATCTTTTCTTGATTCGAACATTTTGCGAATGGTCGGAGTCGCAGTTGAATCAAAAAATCTCTTCAATTCATCATTGGAAAGGGGCAGATTTGAAGAAATCTGAATCTTTCCGGCAACACGAAAGACCGGTGGCTTATTTGCCCGAAGATGGACGTCAGAGGCATCCAGCTTGTTACTTAGCCTCAATATATCGGCAAGTTGCTCGTCCATTTGGTAGAACCTCGATTTTGGCAGACCCTTGGTTAAACGTTATTATGTACAAATCCTAGCAAAGGGGATATCGCTTGTCAATTTTTCTATTTTTGTACCTGCCAATTTTCAAGACGTTTGGCCGCCTCGGCAAAATCTTCATGATGGCCGAATGCGGAAAACCTGACGAATCCTTCGCCGGCCGGGCCAAAGCCAGATCCCGGGGTAGTGACGATATGGCATTTTTCAAGGATTTCGCTAAAAACATCCCAGGATTTCCTGCCGGGAAAACTGGCCCAGACGTAAGGCGCATTGAGGCCTCCGTAAGTGATGATTCCTTTGTGATCCAGGGTTTTTTTGATCAGCCGAGCATTTTTCATGTAGTAGGCGATGGTTTCACGCATTTCCTGGAAGCCCTGCTCTTCAAGTGCGGCCATTCCGCCATACTGGGCGATGTTCGACGCGCCATTGAAAATAGTGGTCATGATGCGATTCCAGTCATTGCGCACCGGAGTGCCGTCATCAAATTTCAATTGGTCAGGAACGACGGTCCAACCCAAGCGAATACCGGTAAAGCCTATGGGCTTGGAAAATGAATTCACTTCAATTGCCACTTCGCGCGCCCCTTCTATTTCAAAAATAGATTTGGGCAGGGATGAATCAGAAATATATTCGCTGTAGGCCGCATCATAAATGATGATCGATCGATTTTTACGGGCAAAATCGATCAGCGACTTCAGCTGTTGTTTGGTAGCGACTGCTCCGGTGGGATTATTGGGCGAGCAGAAGTAGATCAGATCTGTGCGGGGTAAAGCTTGCAGGTCTGGGAAGAAGTCGTTTTCGGGCAGACATTTCATATAAATGATTTTGTCGAATTGTCCGCGCTCGGGATCAAAATCACCGGTTACGCCGGCAATGACCGAACCGTCGACGTATACCGGATAAGATGGGTCCTGAACTGCAATGGTGACCTGGTTGCCGAACATGGTCTGCAATCTGCCGATATCACATTTGGCGCCGTCAGAAATGAATACTTCTTCACCTTTCACGATATTATGGTAAAGCTTTTCTGCAATCAATTGCCGGAATCTGGTAATGCCCTGCTCGTCACCGTAACCACTGTATCCGGCTCTGGTGCCAAGTGCGCTGACTTCATCGTGAAGCCCGGCAAGAACACGCGGGGTTATTGGCTCTGTAGTGTTACCAATACCAAGGCTTATGATCCTAGCATCGGGGTTGTTTTTAACGAATTCGAGCTTGCGCCGATTGATTTCTGGAAAAAGATATCCGGCTACCAGCCGGGCCATGTTTTCATTGCGTTTAACCATTTCTTACACCTTGAATTCTTCGAGTTCGGCGAAGTTTAAAGTCGCCAGGTAATCGGAAATTGTCTCTGCTCTTCTAATCTCGAGGATACTGCCGTTTTCACGCAGCAGAAGCTCGGCAGAGCGAAGTTGCCCATTGTAGTTGAACCCCATCGCGTGACCGTGGGCTCCGGTATTGTGAATTATGACGATATCGCCTGGCTCCAGTTCTGGTAGCATTCTTTCAACTGCGAATTTGTCATTGTTTTCGCAAAGCGAGCCGGTTACGTCGTATTTGTGATCATGGGGCCAATGTTCTTTGCCCAATACGGTCAAATGGTGATAGGAACCATACATTCCCGGGCGCATCAGGTTGGCCATGGATGCATCGAGACCAGCATACTCGCGATAGATGTGTTTGAGGTGCCTGACTCTGGTTACCAGCCAGCCAAATGGCCCGGTAACCATACGTCCGTTTTCGAGGACGATGCGCAAGGGATCTAGGTCATTGGTGATGATCAACTGGTCATAATGCTTTTTAATTCCGGCTGAAATCAGTTCAAGATCGAGTTCTTTGTCTTCGGGGCGGTAAGGAGTGCCGTAACCGCCGCCCAGGTCGACGAATTCGATACGGATGTCTGCCTTCTTCTTCAATTCTACAACGAGTTCGAAGAGCATTTTGGCAGTTTCAATGTGGTAATCTTCATTCAGTTCATTGGAAGCTACCATGGTATGAAGTCCAAAACGTTTTACACCCTTATTTTTGGCTATTTTGTAAGCCTGGAAAATCTGTTCGAGGGTCAGGCCGTATTTGGCTTCTTCCGGTTTTCCGATAATAACGTTGCCGTCTTTGAGCGGACCAGGATTATACCTGAAACTCAGGGTTTCAGGAATCCCGGATACCCGTTCAAGAAAATCAATGTGGCTGATATCGTCAAGATTGATGATAGCACCAAGCTTGCTGGCGGCGACGAATTCTTCGGCCGGGGTGTTGTTTGAAGAGAACATGATCTGTTCGCCGGATATTTTAGCTTTTTCTGCGAGTATCAACTCGGCCATTGAGCTGCAATCACTGCCCATGCCTTCGGCATGGAGTAATTTCATGATAAAAGGATTGGGTAAAGCTTTAACGGCAAAATAATTCATGAATCCGGGCATCCATGAAAAAGCCTGTTTCAAAGATCGGGCATTGTCACGAATCATTCTTTCATCATAAAGATGGAAAGGGGTTGGATGCTTTTCAAGAAGTTTAAGGGTTTGGTCAAGACTCAATGGAAATGGATGTGTCATATCAAAAATCAAATAGTCCTTTAACTTTTAGTAGTTCAGCGTTAAGAATGCCGCCACCGGCCGCACCTCTAATCGTGTTATGAGAAAGTCCGACAAAACGAACGTCGAAAACCTGGCAAGGTCTTAATCTGCCGACACTTACCGCCATGCCCTTGTCAGCGTCCCGATCTTTTCTGGGCTGTGGCCGGTTCGGTTCGTGACGATAAATTATCGGTTGCGCTGGGGCGAAGGGTAACTGCATTTCCTGAGGCAGGCTTTTAAAATCATGCCATATCGACACAATCTGATCAAGATCCGGTTTCTTTTCGGCAAATTCAAGGCTGACGCATGCAGTATGCCCATCGATTACCCCAACCCGATTGCAATGTGCGGAAATTTTTATGGTTTGATCGTTAATGATCTTGTTGCCGGAAACTTTACCCATGATTTTAAGTGGCTCGTTTTCAGACTTTTCTTCTTCGCCGCCGATGAAGGGCACTAAATTATCGAGCATGTCAAGGGAGGGCACTCCTGGGTAGCCTGCTCCAGAAACGGCCTGCATCGTAGAAATGATAAGTCTGCGAACCGGGAATCCTGCAGCGATCAAGGCATAGATCGGGGTCATATAGCTTTGTAGTGAACAGTTTGGTTTTACAACGATGAAACCCTTTTTCCAGCCGCGGCTTTTTTGCTGTTCTGGGATGATTTCAATGTGCTGATGATTGATTTCAGGAATGAGCATCGGCACGTCGGCAGTGCTACGATTGGCCGAAGCATTGCTGACTACGGGAATATCTATGGCGGCATAGGCTTCTTCGAGGTCAAGGATTGCTTGCTTATTCATTTCCAGCGCAGAAAAGACGAATTTACATTTTCCGGCGGCGCGCTCAGGCTGATTTGCGTCTTGAACCGGCAAATCTTTAAGTGCCCGGGGAATATCGTCGCGCATGTGCCAACGACCTGAAACCGCTTCAGCATACGTTTTGCCGGCACTGTTTGGTGAAGCTGCGAGATAGCTGACTTCAAACCATGGGTGGTTTTGCAGCAGGGAAACATACTGCTGGCCGACCATGCCTGTGGCACCCAGTATGCCGACTTTAATCCTGTTCATAGTTGCCTGGCCTTTCAAGCCTTGGTTAAAGGCTAAATTAGTTTATGGAATCTTCGAAGAAAATACGGTGCAATTCTTTGATGCAGAGTTCAGCCTGGTCGTCATCGATGATAAAACTGATATTAACTTTCGAAGCGCCCTGAGAGATCATCTGAACATTGATGCCATGGTGGTTCAAGACATCGAAGGTTTTTTCAAGTATTTCTGAAGACCTTTTGACATTACCAATCATCGTAACCATGGTTTTTCCGGTTTTGAAGTTAACATTGGCAATTTTTTCGAGCTCATTTTTCAGTCCTTCAATTGACTGGGATTTGTGGTCAAGGGTCATGGAAATACTTACTTCGCTTGTCGCCAACATGTCGACAGAGACTTGTTCATCGGCGAAAATTTGAAAAACCTTGGCAAGAAAGCCGTGTTGTCCGAGCATGCGCGTTGACACGATATCGACGACGGTAACATTTTTCTTGAAGGTAATTACCCGGACCAGCTCGTTGTCATCTTCAAGACGGCTTAGAATTAGCGAGCCAGGATGCTCAGGGTTATAAGAATTTTTGACCCGGACTGGAACATTGTTCTTCATGGCCGGCAGAATTGAGCGCGGGTGTAGAACCTTTGCGCCAAAATAGGCTAACTCGCTTGCTTCTTCGAAAGAGATATTTCGCACTGGGCGTGCGCACTTGACCATGCGGGGATCAGTGGTAAGAATGCCGTCGACATCTTTCCAGACCTGAATTTCCTTGGCATTAACCGCCGTACCTATAATCGAGGCGGTCAGGTCACTTCCGCCCCTCCCCAGAGTGGTAATGCTGCCTTTGCGATCTTTGGCGATAAATCCGGTTACGATTGGGGTGAAACGGTAGTCCTCATCGAGGTGTCTGATGTTTTCACAGATTCTTTCATAGCTTTCATCAAGCACCTCGGCGTCATTAAAGGTTGAAGTGCTGGTAAAACCCAGATCCCAGGCGTCGAAGAATTTCGCCGTAAGACCCTGACGATTGAAATGGGCGGCGATTAGTCGTACCGACAATCGTTCCCCAAATGAGACGAGATAATCGCGGGTGCGCGGCGAAAATTCGCGAATCAGCGCAATTCCCCGCAGCAGGCTTTCCAGTTCGGTTAAAAGGGGTTTAATCTCATCGGTTGGCAAGTCAAGTTCTGCTGCTGTATCGAAGTGCAGTTTTCTGATCGTTTTGATCGAAACTTTGCCAACTAAGGCGTTTTCTGCCGCATCGAGAAGATTGTCGGTGGTGCTTCCCATTGCTGAGGCTACTAGGACGGGTTTTTCTTCGAGAAATGACCGGCAGATATCGGTTAATTGCCTTATTCTATCGGCATTGGCCACCGAGGTTCCACCAAATTTCATCACTATCATCTGTCGGCTCCTGATTTAAAGACTGAATCCGGCGTCGATAGTTTAACCGGGCGCGTTAATGATTACAACAGTTTTTTGTTATATAATTCAGTTATGTCTGTGTGGAGGAATCATAATTGAGAAAAATTCTGGGCATTTACGCCGATAGAAACCGCCTGCAGGTTTTTTTGGCATTGTTGGCTTTTTCCCTTTGCTCATATTGGACTTTACAGCCACAGGGATTTCACTTGCTCGATGGAATTAACTTGGTATTGGTCATTACGCTTTCGCCGGTTGTCGAAATCGGTTTTCCGTTCAATTCTTCAGCAGGAATGACCGAAGTTCTGTTTCTGCTTTTCAATTCTTTTTTGCCGATATTTTTGCTGGTCGTTTTTACCAGGCTTGGGGCCATTTTTATGGCTTCATCAATGTTTTTCTGGCTTGCTTATGCCTGCCAATGCTGGTTCAGGTTTTTCTGGATCACAGTTTATAGAATTCCAGCACTAATAGCGCTTGTTCTGGCAATGTTTTTACTTTTTACCGGTCTGCTCAAATGTCTGAAAAGCTCAGAGGGGCAAGGCAGCGAGGCTTTTTCAGATAGTTTTGTGGAAATTGAGAAACTTGAAAAAAATGGGGTAACCAGCGATGAAGATAAATAGAATCCTGGTTCTTGCGATGTTTTTTTTGTTGGCTTCCAGACTGCTGGCGGTATTGATCTTTACTGGCGAGCAGATTGAATTTCGAATAATCGATGCCGTAAGGTACAGTGTTGGCGATATCGTTTTGCTCGATATTGAAATTATTGTTCGCGGAAACCCGCAAGCGGCAGGTGTTTTTAAAGTGGGTCGGCGCTTCAACATTCAGATGAAGGCTGAGCAGGCCGGCGACTTGAAAATCGGCGGACATTTTTCTGCAGACTTGAAGGCCTTTTTCGATGACATGGGCAGTGGCCGGATTAGCGTTTCGCTCGACCCAAAAAGCCTGAAGATTTTGCCGGTGAATGCTGAGCAGCGAGAAATACCCCCAGCGTTCTGGGAGGCGGCTTTACCCTTTTTGTTTTTTTTCAAGCTGCTTTTCATTCTTTCGGGCTGGTTGTTGGCGCTTGTTTTGTGCTGGCGTTCAGAAGATAAAATTTGAACTCTCATTAAGCGGATTCGCTTTTTATTCGCTTTTCAAAAGACGGCCAAAAAAAGGGGGCTGTCCCATATTTGAGACAGCCCCATGTTGTAGGTTGGTTGGTTCTTGGGTTTTATTCGTTGCGACCACCTTCGAAGGCAGCCTGAGTGTCAACTACATAAAGAGGCATTTTCAGAGAGGTGCTGTTGCCATCTTTGTCGGCAGTAAATACGGTGAAGAAATATTCCGGCTGATCAGGATATTTTTCGCGGGGATAGTTGGGAACGCGGAAAAGATAACCGTTTTCGTTCTTTTCTACTTCTTTGCCATCGGCATAAACGATCTGGGGAACTGCAAGTCCGGCTGAAGCACGTTTATTGCCGTTGTCGGTTGCCATTGCGGCAAAAATGAACGGAACGTTGCGGCGGACATAAACGCCTTTAAGATTTTTGCCTTCGCCACCAACGATGGTTACAGCATTTTTATAGTCTTCTTTGTCGATTTTGGCTGGCAATACGCCGCTTTCGAACTTGGGTGCGCCGCGTTCGTTGAATAGGGCTCCGGCGATTGAAAGTCTGGCTGTTTTTTCCCAGGGGATGGCGTTTCTTTCGGCATCTTCGCCTTCGTCGATGAACAGATAGCTGGCTTCTTCATAGTCTTCAGCTTTGGTTGAGAAGGGGCGGCCAAGGTTGGCAACCATTTTTTCAATCATCTGATTTTTAAGCTGTTCTTCAGTTGCGGCCATGTCGACCATGCCGGCGCCTTCCTGGAATGCTACCCAGAGGTCGGGTGAAGTGCAGTCATGAACATGAATTCCAGATCTCTGCTGAGCGGTGACCGTTTTGCTTTCGCCACCGGCGCCTTCGTCACCTTCCTCACCGCCTTCGCCAGTTGTGGCTGAACCCTCTCCAGAGCCTTCGCCGCCTTCGGTTGAATCGTCTTCAACAGCTCCACCAGAATCAGAAACTCTTCTGGCACCGCCATTGTGGACTTCATAATAGCCGGGCTCAGTGATGTTACAGGGTTTTGAGGCAACATTGTTGTTGTCTACGCTTTCGGGCTGCATGGTACCGGCGTCATCCTGTGAAGAAATTGTCCAGGTGATGTTTGGCGGTCCTTCAAATTCAGCGTTTTCAGCCAGGGCCGCACCATCGGTGTTGTAAAGATTAGAGTTTTCTGCCATCAGATAGCCCACGTCTTCGAGCCAGTGAATGTCTTCACTGGGAGCATCAGAGCCTCTGAACCCTTCGGGCATGACAAATTCGCTTTCAACGACGCCCAAGGTCATGTCGGTTGAATCTGGAATGGCAGTTTCTTCAGTTGCAGCCTCAGTGGCTGATTCGGCTCCAGATACGGCGTAAATGCCTGTACATACTAGCAGGACCGATAGAACAAGGACAAATTTGTTGAGCAAGCGCATATTTCCCTCCGTTTTGATCACTTTTTAAGAGCATACTATTGTACTTCTAATTTTACTACGTATTACAATCGTTTGACGTTTCTATTTTTTTTTTTTTTTTTTAAAAAAAAAAATCCGGCGTTCTTAAAAGTCGTTTTCAATATCGTAACGACAACTTAACGGAGGTGGATCATGAAATTCCTGAAAAAAATAATCGGTACAGCGATAGTGGTTGCTATGTTGGTTAATCTGCAAGCAGTAACGTTTGCCCAGGAAATTGAGAATGAAAATGAGATAGTAGAGGCGCTAGCTCCGGCAGAAGTATTCAAGATGGAAAACGCGGATCATGATCCATTCAAACCTGTGGTCCAAAAGCAGGTAAAGGAATTCGTGAAGCCGGTTGAAATCAAGGAAAAAAAATTGGTTGAAGTCGAACAAAAAAAAGTTGTTGTCCCTGTTAAAATTAAGGTTTCCGGAATCTGCGGTAATGACAAGGAAAGAATCGCGGCAATTGAATTTGAAGGTGGAGAATACCTGGTCAAAACTGGGCAGACAGTGGATGGCAAGTTCTCAGTTATCGAAATTCTTGATGATCGAATCGTGATTTATGCGGTAGCCCAGTCGCGGCGCGACGTATTTAAGCTTTCTTGAGCAGTAATCTCTGGCAAAAGTTGAATGATTGAGGTATTCTGATGCAGCCTTAATTATTCATCGCGGAGAAACCACGGCATGGCTCTGATATCATTGCAGAAACTCGGTCTGACTTTTGCAGGAACTGAGATTTTTTCCGAAATAGATCTGCAAATTGAGAAAGATCAGAGAATTGGCCTGTTGGGTCGCAATGGCAGTGGCAAAACTACTTTGATGAAAACTATTGCCGGAAAAATCAAGCCCGATTCAGGCCAGGTGCAGATTTCCCAGGGGGTGAAAATTGCCTATTTTGCCCAGGATATTCCGGCAGACCTTTCCGGCAGTGTTTTTTCAATCGTTGCCGATGGTCTTGGTGATAAGGGGCGCCTCCTGGTTGACTATCATGAATGCTCGCAGCAAGGCGATTTATTGAGCGATGAGGCCCTGGAAAGACTTGCTGGGCTAAGACAGCGCATTGACAAAGAAGATGCGTGGACCTGTCTCGATCAAATCGGTCGGGTTGCCGCAAGCTTGGCTATTGATAAGGATTGGCGTTATCAGGATCTCTCTGGAGGGCAGAAAAGAAGAGTCTTGCTGGCAGCTGCGCTGGTTTCAGAACCTGATGTACTTTTGCTCGATGAGCCGACCAACCATCTCGATGTTGAAACCATAGCCTGGCTTGAAGATTTTCTGGTTCGCACAAACATGACCATTCTTTTCGTAACCCATGATCGAATGCTGCTGCGCCGTTTGGCAAACCGCATTGTTGAGTTGGATCGTGGTCGAATTTATGACTGGGAATGTGATTACGACAAATTTATCGAGCGTCGAGACGAATTGTTGGCTGCTGAACAAAAAGAGTGGGAAAGATTCGATCGAAAGCTCGCCAATGAAGAGATTTGGATTAGAAAGGGAATCAAGGCTCGTCGCACCCGAAACGAAGGAAGGGTCAGGGCTTTGAAAAAAATGCGTGAAGAGAGGCGCAATCGCAGAAATCGTCAGGGTAAAGTCAGTCTGCAGATAAACCAGGCCGGCGATTCCGGTAAAGAAGTCATAAAAGCAGAAAATTTGAGCTTTTCCTATGAGCAAAATAAAATTCTCGAAAATTTTTCCCTGAATGTTGCCAGGGGCGACAAAATAGGGGTAGTCGGTGCCAATGGCTGCGGCAAAACTACTTTAATCAGACTGTTACTGGGACAGTTATCGCCTGATGCTGGTTCAGTCACCCACGGGACCAACCTTGAAATTGCCTATTACGACCAGATGCGTGATGAACTCGATGCTCAGAAAACGATCTGGGAAAATCTAGTTCCATCCGGCGACATGCTTTGTATCGATGGAAAAAACATTCACGTCATTACCTATTTACAAAATTTTCTGTTCGCGCCAGATCGAGTCAGATGCAAGGTTGGCATTCTTTCTGGCGGCGAAAAAAACCGGGTAATGCTTGCCAAACTCTTTTCCAGGCCGGCCAATCTGCTGATTCTTGATGAACCAACCAATGATCTTGATATCGAAACCCTCGAATTGCTTGAAGAATTGCTGGTAGAGTTTTCAGGTACAGTATTGATAATCTGCCATGATCGAACTTTTTTGAACAATGTCGTCTCAAGCACGGTAGTTTTTGCGGAAAACGGAGAAGTCAAGGAAATAATCGGCGGCTATGACGAATGGCTGGCCGAGAGGAAGGCTCTCGAGGTTGAGAAACAAAAGGTTCAAAAAAGCAGCGTCACGGCCTATCGCGAGCCGGCAAAAAAGAAACTTTCCTTCAAGGAAAAACAGGAGCTGCAGGCGTTGCCCGATTTGATTGAAAATGCGGAAACCCAAATCGCGGCAATTCATGAAGAAATGGCTGATCCGGAATTTTATAGATCGGCAGAACGGGCTAAAGAAGCACAGAGCCGTTTGGTGGAGCTTGAGAATGATCTGATGAAATATCTGCAGAGATGGGAAGATCTCGAAAACCTGCAGGCTGAGATTGAAGCACAAGGATCGGCGAAAAATGGGTCTTAAGCATCGTCACGACTATGAAAGGCTCAGCCGGGAATTGCTTGCTTCTGAGCAAAGCTATTTGCAGCCGCAATTTGCCGGGAAAATTAACCTGGCAGTAGTTTATCCGAACCTCTACAGCTTGGGAATGAGCAATCTTGGTTTTTTGACCGTGCATCGCATCGCATGTTCCGTTCCCGGGTATGGGGTGGAGCGATTTTTTCCCGCTCTCGAGGCAGAGCGACCACTACGCCCGCCCTTTTATTCCTTCGAAACGCACCGGCCTTTGGCCGATTTTGATCTGTTGCTTTTTTCATTCAGCTACGAGGGTGATTTCGACAAGATTCCCGGACTTTTTTCTGCGCTTGGGCTGCCAATCAAGAGCGAAAAGCGCAACCGCCACCATCCCCTGCTGATTGCCGGTGGCGCGGCAGTTGCCGCTAACCAGCTGGCATTGTCGAAAATATTCGATGTTCTTGTTCCGGGCGAGGCCGAAACTACTTTACAGCCAATTCTGGAAAAGTTCAGGGACGAAGGCATCAGTCTGGATAATGTTAAAGAAATGGCAGGGGTCTGGGTTCCGGCTTTGCGGGATATGCCGAAGCCGATCGAGGAAAAATGCAACATTGATTTGTCGCCGGCCTGGTCGCATATCGTGTCTTCGCGCAATGCATTCGGCGGGGCACATATCGTTGAAATCATGCGCGGTTGTCCGCGAAACTGTGCCTTTTGTCTGGCCCGGGTCATTTATCAGCCAGTGCGGCGTTTGAGTTTTGCCAATTTCTGCAGCTGGCTCGACAGTTTCCCAAAATGCCGTGATCTTGGTCTGGTTGCGCCTTCGTTGTTCGACCATCCGGAAATTGACCAGATTTTTGCCGAGCTTGCCCGCCGGCAGGTGCATATTCGCAATTCTTCGGTAAAATGGGAAAAGCTCGATGCCAATATTCTCGAAGTATTACGCAACTCAAATATCAGAAGTTTGACCCTTGCTCCGGAGACCGGAAGTGAAAGATTGCGAGCTGCGATGAAAAAGCCGCTCAATGAGGACCGTTTTTTTTCGTGTCTTGAATCGATCAATCAAGCCGGTTTTGAACATGTTAAGCTTTATTTTATTGCCGGTTTACCCGATGAAAATCAACAAGATATTGATGCGACAATAGATTTTCTTGGCCGTGCCCAGCGTTATTCCGGCAAAACTACACTTTCAGCGGCTTTTTCGATTTTTGTGCCCAAGAAAGGCACAGCCTGGGAATCACAAAAATTTCTATCTCAGGCTGAAATTAAACATAAAATCAGATATATTAAAGAACTTCTGCAGAAACTTCCTGAACCGGTAAAAGTCAATTTTGAAAGTCCTCAGGAAGCCAGTCGACAGATGTTTTTATCTCAGGCCGGCCCGGAGCTGGCTGATGAATATACCCGGGAGGCGGAAAAATGCAGCGAAAATCGATTATTTGCCCGCAATCAGTTCTCTGCTTTGGAATTTTGACAGTTTGTGTTTTCTTGACCATTCTTAGCGCAGGTTGTGGCAATGGCAACAAACAGAATGCCGGCGACAAGCAGGTTAAGATTGGTCTGCTGATAACGCCAAGAGGGCTTAACGACCGCGGTTTCAATGATTATGCTTTCGATGGCCTCAAAGAAGCAGAGAAAAAATACAACGTGGCGGGAACGGTAATCGAACCTGCGACGATGAATGATCACGAAGCCTCATTGCGCTTTTTTGCCGGGCAAAAATTCGATGCCATTATTGCAGTTGGCGTTGCGTTCACCGATTCTATTCGCAAAATAGCCAGTGAACAGCCTGAGCTCAACTTTTACGTGATCGATTCAGATATTGACGAGGGCAATATTCGTGGCATTTCCTTTCGAGAAGATGAGGGTTCGTATCTGTGCGGTTACCTGGCTGCAAGGATGAGCAAGACCGGTCGGGTGGGCTTTGTCGGCGGAGTAAAAATTCCGGTGATCGAGCGCTTTGCTCTGGGGTATCGAAATGGGGCTCTGGCCGCCTCGAGCAGCGCTGAAGTTGTCGAGCGCTACGTGGCAAGCGATTTTTCGGGTTTCAACAATGCTGAAGAGGCCGCCAATATTGCTCAGGAGATATATCAGAGCGGTGGCGACGTGATTTTTGCTGCCGCCGGAGCTTCTGGACTAGGAGTCATTTCAACGGCGGTAAAGACCAGAAAATACGTTATCGGTGTTGACATGAATCAGGATTCTCTTGCCCCGGGTCTGGTTTTAACCAGCATGCTCAAGCGTGTCGACCTGGTCGTTGAGGATATTGCCCGGAGCCTTTCACAGAATGCCAATCCAGCCGAGGTAAAGCGTTCTTACGGTCTTGCTGATGGCGCTGTCGGCCTGACCGACTTTCAGCTCAGCTTCAAGGTTGTTGGCGAAGATTTGATCAGCGAATTGCATCAGATTCGCAAAGATATCATCGATAAGAAGATCGTTACTTCAGAAAGCAAATAAAATATGGATACCAGGCCGATCGGCATTTTTGATTCGGGGGTTGGCGGGCTTACTGTCTATAAAGAGATCCGCCGACTGTTACCCCACGAAGATCTTATTTATTTTGGCGATACTGCAAGAGTTCCTTACGGAGGCAAGTCGGTAAAGGTCATTCAGAAATATTCTTCAGAAATTGCCAGATTTCTTGAAATTCAGGGTGTCAAGCTGCTTGTGGTTGCCTGCAATACTGCTTCGGCATTGGCATTGAACCGGTTGAAAAGTGATTGTTCGGTGCCGGTGATCGGGGTGATCGATCCTGGGGTCAGAGCCGCCGTTCGTGCCGCCAATGGCGGTAAGATCGGTGTAATCGGCACCCGTGGCACTATTAACTCTGAAGCTTACCAGAGTCGAATAATTCGCCTGCGCTCAGATATCGAAGTCCTTGCCCGTCCTTGCCCTCTTTTGGTCCCCATCGTCGAAGAAAATATCATTGATTCTGAGATTGCGCGCTTGGCGATTCACATGTATCTGCAGGAATTCAAAAGCGCGTCAGTTTCGTCATTGATTCTTGCCTGCACCCATTACCCGCTTTTGAAGAAGGCTATCAGCGACTTTTTTGGCGGCGGAGTTGCCTTGATCGATTCTGCTGAGGAAACGGCTTTTGAAGTTAAAGAGATGCTGAAAGCCCGACGAATTCAAGGCGATGAAAACCATCATGGCAAAGATGAATTTTACGTTTCCGACTGTCCCGAATCGTTTTCAGAGATCGGCGAAGCTTTTCTCGGCCGTTCGATGAATTCGGGTTGTTTTCTGCATTCATGGCAGAGCGATGATTGACCGCTTTGTCTTGACTTTCCGCCAGGCAGAGATGAGAATATCATAAATGGAACAGAAAACTCTCAAGTGCCAGCATTGCCATGAAATGAATTTTCCGATGGTGGAATTTTGCCATCATTGCGGAGAGTCTCTACATGTCCGCCAGGCTCCGACCCATCAAACGCTGATCGGTAAATGGATCTATCATGCTATCGATGCGATGTTCTGGTTTGTCGATGAATCGGTTCGCTGGTGGGAAATCGGCAAGCTTTCCCTGCAGCTCAAGTCTTTGCGGCGTCAGCGATCCCAGCTGTTGAACCATTTTGAAAGCCTCGATCGCTCCGGCGGCGAGACTTCTCTCGAGCAAAAGCAGTCATTGATCGGTTTAACTGAAGAGCTGGCAAGGCTTTCCGGTCGTGAAGAGTTTTTGCGAACCCGCTGCTGGGCATTAACTCCGGAGCTGCTTTTTCTGGCAATCTTTTTGGTTTTCGTTTATGGCATAGTCGTTTTGAACCCTGGCAGAACTTTTTTACCCCTCAAACACCGCGATGCCGGCATTTTTGCCGGGCAGGTCAGTCGGGTGAAAGATCTGCCGATCGATGGCCATAGCGTTATTTCAAAGACTGTCTGGCATAAAGACAAGCTTTATGTCGGTGGTGACGGAGGTCTAACCGAAGTCGATCCGGTCAGCGGCGAAGTTAAGGCGATAGACGGATTGCCCGAAGATTTTTTTGTCCGCGACCTGGTTGCTGAAGACCAAAGTCTGATAATTGGCGGTTATTCAGGGATTTACCGCCTCGAAAATACAGTTTTAAAGTCTTATTACCAGGAGAATCAGTTGCCGGTAAGATTGGTCAATGCTCTGGCCATAGTCGGGCAGAAGCGCCTGCTTATCGGTTCGGTCGGGCAAGGAATGCTTCGGGGAAATGAAGACTCAGCCGTTTATGTGCTTGGGACCCAGGGAAGAACGATAAGAAGCTTTGGAAGGCTTGGTTCCGAGCTGTGGATAATGCACGAAGATGGCATTCTCACCGGACAGAACGACAGTTTTTCCCCACTGAATCTGCAGGTGCTTGCCGGCAGGCATTTGCGCAGTATGGTCACCACCGAAAGAAGTGTTTTTATCGGCTCTGATCAAGGTGTTATCGCCGGTTATCGAAATTCGCGCAACTGGGTCTGGACGCTGCTTAGTGCCGGAAAACCCGGGTTTGTCAATGATCTGCTCGTGTCTGGGGAAATCCTTTTCATTGGTTCGGATGAAGGTCTTTTCCGGTTCAATAGCGGCAGAATGGAACGATTATCCTCGATTCCCTGCCAGGCTCTGGCGGCCGGCGATTCATTTCTGGCGGCAGTAAACCCGGCGTCGGTCATGCTGTTCTATTTTGCTCCCTATGTGAGCATTAAAGATAGTCCGAGACTGGTGCCCGAGGTAGGTTCCCATACTCCGTCGATGCCGGTGGTTTCAATGATTCCTGTTCCAAACCTGCAGTTTGGTCGTCTTCCAGACTTTGCTTCATTGAGCGAGACCCACGAATCTGATCCTGTTGTCGCAAGCTCATCGGCTGATCAAGCAGTAATACCTCAGCAGAAATTGCCCCCAGCTCTGCAGGTGCCGGTTTTTTCCGATCTGGAAAGGGTGCTTGATAAATACTTCCTGGCGACCTTGAACCGCGGGGTCTGGCTTTACGATGATAAAGGCTGGAATGAAGTTTCCGGTCTGCCCGGCGTTGATTCTTTGGCCGGTAATGGCACCGATTGTTATGCTTATGGAAATGGAAAGGGCGTTTATCGGCTACATAAAAACAGCGCCGAACTATTCATAACCGAGGTTTTTTGTAATGGACTTCTGAATGTACATGTTTGTCAGGATGGAAGCCTTCTGATGCTCTTTGCCGACGGGGCAATAAAAACTTCTGCCAGTAGTGGTGACCTGCAGACACTTGCAACAATTCCCGATGAGTTTAGGGGAGAATTTCACTCTGTCTGGAAGGTCGGCGCCAATATAGTCGTGCTGGTAAATAAAGGAATTCTCGTTCAGGAATCAGATAAACAATGGAATCTGGTGTTTTTCAAGGGAAGAATCGAAGGGGGGCGGGTTTCTGCGGCAACGGCCGGCACTGATGGCAGTCTTTATATTGCTTTGAATGATGGCAGAATTTTCCGCTTTGTTTCTGGTCAGGTCGAGTTCATTGGCACAATCAATGATACGCCGGTATCAATGAACTATGCTGGCTTTCTCTGGGTCGCGGGAACAGAGTCACTGTTTTTTCTTGAAAAAAATAATTTAATTGCAGCTCCCTTTCATGCCAGAGACAGAATTCTTGGTGCCTATCCCGTTGCAGACAGCAATTCTGTGATGGTTTTTACCGGTTCGGGAATAAAGGTAATTGCTGGACGACAATAAAATAAATGAGTAAAATTGTTCGGGAGTCTTTCAAAAGCTGCCGATAATGATCAGGGCAAGTATCTGAAAATCGGAAAAATTACTGAATATGACTAAAGAATATCTACCGGTTTTTGCTGAAGAAATCTTCATCGTCAACCTCTACGGGACTGACGAAGAGATCGAAGAGTTTAACGAACTCATGCGGGCTAACCACGTCGAGAAAAATCTGATGTCGATGGCCCTGATCATCGAGGAAATTAAAAGGCGCAACTTTCTGAAAATCAACTGGCACTGCTGCTGGCGCTGTCAGTATTATCAGAACTGCAAAATCAACTGGTACAGGGGTGAGCGCAACATGGAAATGAGAAACTGCTGCACCTACTGCCAGAATTTTTGGGAATGCCACAAAACATTCAGCGCCGAATCTTCTGAAGGTAAAAAAACTGGTGGAGTCAATTCTGAGGATAGAAATGATTCCCATGAAACAAAAGATAAAAAATAGTTCTGTATCGTTTTCACTGTTACTGTTGCTGATCTGCCAAATTCTTTCAAGTTGGCCTTTGCAAGCAGCTCTGACTCTCCAGGGACCCTCCGGATTTATACAGGTTCCTTCCCACGAAACTGTTAAAGAAAAGCAGATTGAAATTGCTGCCCGCTATCGAATGTACAAGATCCCCAAAACCGGCGCAGACTCTTCGTTGACCAATTTTTCCTTTGCTTTTTCACCATTGAAAGATTTTGAAATTGGTTTCGCCAAGGCCATCGATTCAAGTAATACTGCCAATGACCCTGATCCATTGATGAGCTTCAAGGTCCGTCTTCCCTCGATTGGTAGTGGGGAGTTTTCAGAAGTCGCTTTTGGTGGAGTTTTCGATGCAAACGCCAATAATTATCACACGCTTTATTTGACCATTGGCGGCTTCGGGGTGGGCTGGAATTTCGGCGGCAACAGGTATAGCGGCATGGCCAATTTCGGTGCATACGACCGAAGCAATCACGAGCCAGAATCTTTGTGCCTGCTTATCGGTGCTGAATACCCCAAGCGTAGACCCGGAGAACGCGGCTACAAGGGGCAGGCCTATGTCGACTACAATGGCGATGTTTTCAGTGGGGGCTGGAGATACAGTTCACACCGCGGTTTTTGGCTCGATGCTTCTGTGCACAGCAAAAGCTCTTATACGGATTTTTATGATTACCGTCCGTTTATACTTGGTCTCGGAGCAAATTTTTAATATAATGAGCCATCCCACGAAGAAAAGGATGGCAACAAATGAGGCTTTTGACTTCTGAGGAAATGCGACTTGCCGATGGGCACGCCATTGATCGGATTGGCATTCCTTCCGTCGTTTTGATGGAAAATGCCGGGATCAAGACGCTTTTTACCCTGGAGAGAATTCTCGGTGGTTTGCGAGGCAAGCGTTTCAGCATAATTTGCGGCAAGGGAAACAATGGCGGAGATGGCCTGGTAATTGCCCGTCATCTTGTAAATAACAAGCTTCCCGTTTATGTTTTTATTTTGGCTGAGCCTGATAAATTGAGTAAAGATGCCCAAACTAATTATAAAATTCTTGAAAACATGGGCGTCGAAGCCTTGGTTGTTAAGGACAACGACGACATCAATCGCATGCGAATCGCTGTCGAATTCTCCGATTGTCTCATCGACTGTGTTTTTGGCACTGGTTTTTCAGGAGAGATTACCGGGCTTTTTGCTTCTGTTATCGAGGCGATGAATGATTCGCGGGCAATAAAAGTCAGTGTCGATCTTCCTTCTGGCTTGTGCGCAACAACGGGAAGGCTTTCTCCAACCAGTTTTTATGCTGATTATACCGTAACTCTCGGTGCACCCAAACTTGGACTTTTCATTTTTCCCGGAAAAAAGGCTGCGGGAGAAGTTTGGGTCGCAGATATAGGTATTCCCGAGGTTTCTTTTGCCGAGGCTGCCGGGAAAAATTTCCTGGTTACGGCGCAAATGGCTGAAACTCTCGTCCCTGAAAGAGATCCGCAGATGCACAAGGGTAATGCGGGAAAAGTTTTGATAATGGCTGGTTCAAACCAATATCAGGGGGCTGGAATCATGGCCAGTTACGGTGCTTTGCGCTCAGGCGCGGGCATTGTTAATCTCGCTCTTCCTGATTGCCTCAAAGGCAACCTCTCTTGCCAGGTTTTGCCCGAGATTATTCTTACCTGGCTCGGGTCAGAAGATGGCGGCTTTTCTTTCGATGAGGAAACGGTTACGAGTTATAACGGAAGGTTTCGATCTTTGCTGGCCGGGCCTGGCTGGGGGCGAGGTGAGTCGAGAAAAAAGGCTCTCGCTCTTCTTTTGGAACATTGGCAGGGCCACTTAATACTCGATGCCGACGCCCTCAACCTGATCGAGAACCCTGAAGTTTTGCGTCGTGCTCACCAGATTCCGGTTATTACACCGCATATCGGCGAAATGGCGAGATTGCTTGGCAAAACCATCGAAGAGGTGTCTGATGATCCGGTCGAGCTTTCGAGAAGATTTGCGACAGAAAACCGCGCTATCGTTGTATTGAAGTCGGCAGTGACGATTATTGCCGACCATACCGGGCGAATTTTCGTCGCCAGCAATCCCAATTCAGGTTTGGCACGAGGAGGATCCGGCGATTTGCTTGCCGGACTGATCGCTGGTTTGGCCGCAACTCTTATTTCACCTTTGAACGCATCTGTCGTTGGTGTTCACCTTCTATCCGTTGCGGCCGAAGCCGCTGTTAACGATCTTGGTGCTGATGCGGTCACTGTAAGTGAGATTGCCTCATATATTCCCCAAGCCTTCAGGACCTTGCGCGGAGAGCTGGTTTCACCTTCCGGCAAATCTTGATAAAAATGCTGGAATTTTTTCTGGGCACGGTGCATAATAAAGCTGAACTGTAAGAAATTCATTCTTGAAGACAGGATAAACTATTGTTAGGGATAACCTTTATTGGCTCTGGCAGCAAGGGCAACGCTGCTCTGCTTGAACTGGGGCGCCGCTTTTTTCTTTTGGATGCCGGCTTCTCGTGCAAAAGAATCAAAGAGTTTCTGAATCAGAAGGGTCTGGATTTTTCAGATCTGTCAGGAATCTTTATTACCCATGAACATGACGATCATATCAAAGGTTTGCGGGTATTGCTAGGCAAGAATTCGGAGATTCCCTTATATTGCTCAAGGGGCACGTTTTGTGCTTTGAAATCCCGTGGGCTGGAAACTTCGCGGCAAATCGACCTTGTTGCAGGGCGAGAGCTCGAAATTGAAGGAACTAGATGTGTTCCCTTCAATGTTCCCCATGATGCAACCGAGCCCATGGGTTTGCGCTTCGAGAACGGCGGAAAAATAATGTCCATCGCTACCGATCTGGGGCATATAACTGCTGAAGTTCTTGATAACATGAAAGAAGCTGATTTGCTCTGTGTTGAGAGCAATTATGACGAGGGTATGCTGCGTTCGAGCATTTACCCGGGTTGGCTGAAACGCCGTATTCGCAGCCCAATGGGGCATCTGCCAAATGAGGGATTTCGCGGGATTTTGTCGCGCATGACCAGGCCGCCACAGGTTTTGGCGCTGATGCATGTTAGTCAGGAATCAAATTCTCCCACGTTGGTGCGTGAAACTGTCGAGCATTTCTTTGGGCTCAATCAAGAACGCTATGCTGCTACCAAATTCAGCGTTGCCTCCCAGGATCTTCCTGGTGAGAGACTTTTCGTTGAAACGGTTTTGCCAAAAAAGTTGAAAAACAAAATGTTGCTTCAGAAAACTTTTGATAATCTTCTCGATGGTTCAATCGGTTAAAAATGAAGGTCGAAATTCTGATGATCGGGAAAATTTCGGAAAAGCCCTATGAAGAGCTGATCAGGCAATATCTCAGCCGTTGTGGCAAGCGTCTTCCTGTAGAGATCGTGCACTGTAAAGATGAAGAGGCAATGCTCAAACGTCTTGCCGGTAAAGAGACGATTATCGCTCTTGATGAACATGTGCCCTGTAAAAGCACCGAGGGATTCTGTGAATGGCTTCAGGGCAGAATTAATGCCGGGGTAAACCGGTTGACCTTTTGTCTTGGTGCGGCCGCCGGACTTGATCGAAGAGTAAAAGACAAGGCCACTGAATTTATGTCTCTTTCTTTGTTTACTTTGAATCATCAACTGGCCCTGCTTGTTCTTTCCGAACAGCTCTATCGGGCCGTTTCAATTATGTCAGGAGATCCATATCACAAAGCATGATCGTTCTACAGAGACGACAACTTGAAAAAGTGCAGGCCCTGATCGAGGATTATTCAGGAATAATTCTTGAACGTGTTACCTCGAAGGATATCAGCTCTAAAATTCAGGAGCAGATGAAGGTGCTTGGCGTGGTAAAGTTTGATGACTATCTGAGTCTTCTCGACTCAGGCATTGAAGACAAACCGGTGCTTGCAGATCTTATTTCTGAATTGACCATCAGTGAAAGCTTCTTTTTCAGAAATTCCGCCCAGTTCGATTTTATTTATCAAAAATATCTTCCCGAACTTTTTGCTGCCCGTGGACGAAGACATCCGGTGCGTATCTGGAGCGCTGGATGCGCTCGGGGTGAAGAGGCTTATTCAATTGCCATGGTGGCAAAAAGGTTTCAGGTTGATCACCCTGATTGCAGTTTTCATATTTATGGGGGTGATATCAACAACAAAAATATCTTGCGGGCAAAAGAGGCGCGTTATGGCGCAAGAGCTTTCAGAAACAGGGTCGAGCGCTTCGAGGCTCTTTTTGATATGCCTCTTGGGAAAACGGATGAAAGCGGTCATTTTTTGTTGCGCGAAGATATTAAAAACATGGTTCAATTTCGTCGCCTGAATTTAAAACAGCTGCATGGGTTGAAATGCCTGGCTGGGTCAGATATCATCTTTTGCAGAAATGTTCTTATTTACTTTGCCGAAGATTTTCGGCGAATTTTGGTTGATGAATTTGCCAGATATCTTTCTCCAGGTGGTATCCTGTGTCTGGGTGAAAGCGAATGTCTGCCCAGAGACGCCAAAGAGTTTGAGCTCGTCAGTTACAAGAATTCGTATTGCTATCAGAAGCCCTCAGGAAAACAAAAGCATGAGTGAAATCAAAAGAATAAAGGTATTGATTGTCGACGATTCGGCTTTTATGCGTACTGCCATTGAGAGAATGCTGCAAGAAGACAGCAGCATTGAAATCATTGGTTCTGCCGCCAACGGGAAAGAGGCGGTAAGCAAAGTTGTCAGGCTCAAACCGGATGTGGTGACAATGGATGTTGAGATGCCAATTATGGATGGACTGCATGCTTTGAAAGAAATCATGCGGTTGTGTCCGACTCCGGTATTGATGGTAAGTTCTCTCACCCACGAAGGAGCGAAAGTAACTCTGGATGCACTGGAACTAGGAGCGGTGGATTACGTTCCAAAACCCGGTTCGACCTTGTCGGTCAATGTTTTGCGATTGAAACAGGACCTTATCGCCAAAGTTCATGCTGTGGCTCATTGCAAGCCGCAGGCGGTGAAGTTGGAATTCGTTTCTAACCGACGGCCCGGTCGCCGAGGGCCCTCCAGATCTGACACCGTTGTCAGCAGTGCCGTTTTTATTGGCGCTTCAACAGGCGGCCCACCGGCAATTCAAAAAGTTCTCAGTCTGGTAAATCCCGATATTTCCGCGCCAATAATAATTGCCCAGCATATGCCAAAAGCTTTTACCGCTGCATTTGCCACGAGAATGAACGCTATTTGTTCTATTCGGGTCAAGGAGGCAGTGGATGGCGAAGAACTTCAAAATTCGGTTGTATATATTTGTCCGGGCGACCATCAAACCCGAGTTGAGCGAAATATTGAAGGAAAATTCCGTTTTTCAATAGTTTCCAATCAGGATGAGCAGGATCGTTTTGCCCCTTGCATCAATACTCTGTTTTTCTCGGCAGCCAAAGAGTTTGCCCATAAAGCGGTTGGCGTAATCCTTACCGGTATGGGTGAAGACGGGGTCCGCGGCTTGAAAAATATCAAGCTGATGGGCGGGTTGACTATCGCCCAGGATCGAATGAGCTCGGTTGTGTATGGCATGCCTCGTGCGGCCCTTGAACAGGACGCTGCGGCCAGAATTCTCAATCTTGAAGAAATCGCAAAAGAGATCAATCTGGCCTTACAATAATTTATTTTTTATAGGAGAGATAACATGACTTCTTATAACTATAACGCCGCTGAATTGATGGAGCTGGCCATTCAGATCGAAAAAAACGGCAAAGATTATTTTTTGGCTATGGCCGCTAAAACAGAAAATGACAAGGTTCGCGAGATTTTTACCTATCTGGCCAATGAAGAGCAGACGCATCTGGAAAATTTTGTCAGCATAAGCGAAAAACTCGGAAAAATGAATGAAGAAGTGCAGATTGCCGACGAATATTCCACACCGGAAATGTATGGCTATGTTAAAGCCATGTTCGATGGTCGCGTTTTTCCGAATCTGAAATCTCATGAAGAACTCACCGCCGAAATCAAAACTGACGAGCAGGCTATTTACCACGCGATAAGTTTTGAAAAGGATACCGTATTGTTTTTTTCAGAAATCTTGAAAATGCTTGGCCAGAATGATGAAAATGTTCCCCTTATCGAAGAGCTGATTCGGCAGGAAAAGATTCATATTGCCCGCTTGTACACCCTTCTTGGTAATTTGAAATAACTGAAATAATGCATGCTGCCAAGGGTCGATTGAGGAACAGAAAGCAGATCAGACTGCCGCTAGGCGCTGAAAATCTGCTTTTCGTTTCGTTTTTCCTGATCGATCTTTTATTGATGAACGCGGTTTTTATCGGCGTTTTTCAACTATGGTTTCTGGATCAGCCAAATAGAAGTGTTTATGTGGATGCTTATCTGCAGGTTCGTTGGTGGCTTGCAGGTTTTTATCTTCTTTTTGGCGTGTCGTTGGGTGTTTTTAATATCCGCAATCTGAAGGCCGCTTCGGATATTTTCTTTTATAGCACCAACACTCTTCTGGCTTCTTTTATAAGTTTCAATCTTCTGGCTTTTCTTTCGCGAACCATGGCAGCGCAGGCGCATACCTTTCCCCGTCCGGTTTTTCTGCTTGCGACCGGGTTTTCTATCATAGTCATTTTCCTGATCAGAATCATTGCGATAAGACTGTTTAAGCCGCATCCCCTGATTCGCCGAACGATAATCATTGGAAACGAAGGTGAAGGCCGGCGAATTATCAAGCATTTTCACAAGCGTGGCGGGGTTAGACTCAAGCTTGTTCAGGTTCTCAAATCTGAGCAAATCGACGAACTGGCTTCAGAAGTCGTTTTTCGTCATGCCCATGAGGTCTTTGTGACCGATCCGGATATTAATCTCGACCAGTTTTGGGCTCAGATTTTTTATCATCGCAAAGAGGAGCCTCACGATTTCAAGGTTCGCATTACCTGTGACCCTCGCAAAACTGCTGGAAGTATTGGTTTGCGCAGTCTTGAAGACTTTCCCATGATCACTATTGGTTCGCATCCGCTTGATGCTTTACAAAGAATGGGCAAAAGGTTTTTTGATTTGAGCTTTTCTTTGTTTGCTTTGACCATTTCTTCACCTTTGATGATTCTTGCTGCGCTGTTGATTCGACTAGATTCGCCTGGACCGATCTTCTATAAGCAGAAAAGAGTCGGACGCTATGGCAAAGAATTTGATGTAATCAAATTCAGATCGATGCGCATTGGGGCCGAGGCTGGGAATGGGCCAAAGGTGGCTACTGCCGATGACCCCAGGGCAACGCCTCTCGGCCGCTTTTTACGTCGCTTCGGCATCGATGAGTTGCCACAATTTTTTCTGGTTTTGACCGGAGAGATGTCTGTTGTCGGGCCAAGACCCGAACGTCCTTTTTTTGTTCGCGATTATTGCGAATTTCAGGGGCGAAGACTGTCGGTTAAGCCTGGAGTGACCGGCCTTGCTGCCGTAAATGCAAGGTTTTATCTACGCCTCGTCGACAAGGTTACCTATGATTATTTTTATCTTGATAATTACAGCATTATCCTGGACATCAAGATTGTTTTTCAGACGGTATGGGTATTATTGTTCGAGTCTAATAAGGCTTTGCAGGATCAGCATCACGCCCTGGATGAAATGAAACCTCCGCCTTCAGAAGACGAAATCGCCGCCGAATCTACGGTTGATGGCGAAGATAAAAAACCTTCAGAAGAGAAATTTGATTAAGTTTCCATCTGTGGTATAATTCCAAGAATTAACCACAGGTGATCAAGACATTTCAATGCTATTAGACAGAATCAATGGCCCGCAGGATTTGGAAAAGCTTTCAGTCGGAGAGCTCAACTCGCTTGCTGAAGAAATTCGCGATTGTGTCATAAAGGTCGTTTCTCGAAATGGCGGCCATTTGGCCAGCAATCTGGGCATTGTCGAACTTACCCTGGCCGTGCATAGGGTTTTTCAGAGCCCTCGCGATAAAATCATCTGGGATGTCGGGCATCAGAGCTATGTACATAAGATCATCACTGGGCGAAGAGATCAGTTCCCAACGATCAGAACCCTCGGTGGCTTGAGCGGGTTTCCTAAAATCTGTGAAAGTGAACACGATGTTTTCAATACTGGCCATAGTTCAACTTCGATCTCTGCAGCTCAGGGCCTGGCGATTGCCAATGAGCACCTGAATCGAAGCGGGAAAGTTGTGGCGGTAATAGGTGATGGTGCCCTTACCGGAGGGATGGCCTTCGAAGCATTGAATTTTACCGGCCATGAGAAAAACAACGTTGTTGTCATTCTCAACGACAACGAAATGTCAATTTCCCCTAACGTTGGCGCTTTGTCGATGTATCTGCATCGCCTTCGCCTCGAGCCGGCATACACTACGCCAAAAGACTATCTGGCCTACATTTTGAAGCAGATTCCCGGTTTTGGCTCTCGACTGTATAACGTTTTGAGCCGAATTGAAGGCAGTTTGAAATATCTGCTCACTCCGGGCATGCTATTTGAAGAGTTTGGTTTCAAGTATTTTGGTCCCGTCGATGGTTACGATTTTGAAACTTTAGAGCGTGCCCTGGTTCGGGCGCGTGAACGGCAAGGCCCGGTTCTGGTGCATGTTTTGACCGCGAAGGGCCGTGGCTACCAGCCGGCTCAGGAGCAGTGCCATAAATTTCACGGCATCGGGCCGTTTGAAATCGAAACCGGAAAGGCCAGAAAATCGGGAAACACACCACCGACTTATACGGAAGTATTTGGAAATGTTTTATCTGAACTTGCTAACTCCGATCGGAAAATAGTCGCGATTACTGCGGCAATGAAAGAAGGAACCGGGCTGAACCGGTTTGCTGCTGAGCATCCAGCCCGTTTTTACGATGTCGGCATTGCCGAGCAGCACGCGGTAACCATGGCCGCGGGTATGGCCCGTGGCGGTCTCAGGCCTTTTGTCGCCATTTATTCAACCTTTTTGCAAAGAGCTCTGGATCAGGTTATTCATGATATCTGTACGATGAAGTTACCGGTAGTTCTTTGTCTGGACCGGGCCGGCCTTGTTGGCGAAGACGGCGAAACCCATCATGGTGTTTTTGATATCAGCTTTCTGCGAATGATTCCGGGCATCGAGTTCATGGCGCCCCGTGATGAAATAGAGCTTGAACTGATGCTGCGCTATTCTGCCAAAACTTCTGGGCCAGCCATTATAAGATACCCGAGGGGAGCCGGAACCGGGTTATCCGGGCATGAACGTCGACAAATCGTTTGTGGTCGTTCCGAGTTGCTGCGCGATGGCAGTGATCTGGCGATTATTCCTTTGGGCAGTATGGTTCAGCCGACTCTTGAAGCGGCCGAGATGCTTGAGAAAGAAGGAATTCGCAGTCGGGTTATCAACCCCAGATTCATCAAGCCTTTTGATCGTATTGCCCTTGCTGAGATAATTAGAAAACGTATGCCGATAGTTACTGTCGAAGAGCATGCGCTTGCTGGTGGTTTTGGCGGCATGATTCTGGAAATGGCTTCAGAGATGGGTTTGACGGCTCCTTTCCTGCGCATCGGTATTCCGGATGATTTTGTTCAGCACGGTTCTCAGAGTGAGCTGCGTTCAATATTGAAACTCGACACTCAAGGAATCTTCTCTCAGATCCATAACTGGCTTGGTTGTAGGCAGAATTTGCGAGTTGCAATTTAAGCTATCGGCTGTTCGCTTTTTTGTGGCGGATAAAGCTGACTCACGGCTAATCAGGCATTAATTGGCTTTTGTTGTCGCAAGTGTGGGAGCCTTCATTTTTTTACCAGCATGATCAAGGTCAGGTCATCCTGCGGCGGGCTGTTATCAAGCCATTCCTGGTAGCGCTTTAAAACATTCTGGTAGAATTTCTGGCTGCTGAAGTCGAAGCATTCGGTGAGAATTGTCTTGAATCTTTCATAACCGATTTCTTTACCGGCCGGATTGGTAGCTTCAATAATCCCGTCCGTATAAAAAACGACAGCTTGCCCGGGCATTAGCGAGAATTCAAGATTTTTGAATTTTGAGTTTTTGAATCCACCCAAAACCGGTCCCGGTAAGGTTATTTCCTTTGCTGTTTTCTCAAAACCATCTACCAGGATTGGCGAACAGGCCCCGGCATTGGAATAAACAGCTTGGCCGGTAGTTTTGTTGAGATACAGGTATTGAAAAGTCATTACTTTTCTTTGTTCTTTGCTGCGGGTTTCGTGAATGATCTGGTGCAGTTGTTTCAGAATAGCAGCCGGGTCGTTTTGCTGAGAGCTGTTGCAGATTATGCCGGCTTTCGCCATGGCCATAATTAATGATGCACCGACTCCGTGACCGGCCACGTCGCCGGCCAGAATGACCAGATGATCATCGTCACTCTTGAAGTAGTCAAAATAGTCTCCCCCGAGTTCGGCCATCGGTATGCTTTTGCCATAAATTTCGATGTTTTTTTCGAAAATTCCTTCTTGCGGGAAGAGTCTTGCCTGAACTATTCCAGCCAGCGATAATTCTTCAAAGTTGGCGATGCTGTGGTTGAAAATCTTGGCCATTTTTCCAAACTCGTCCTGGCTATGTTCTTCCAGCCTGAAAGAAAAATCGCGTTTCTGAATGGCCATTGCCCCTGTCTGAAGCTCAGACAATGGTAAAACGAAACTTGAAGAAAAAACGAGTGCCAGTCCAGCCAGCATTAACAGAGCTATTGTTGCCGCGCTGAGCAGAAATTTCCTTTCTTCGGCAATTTTTTCGTCGATTTTTTCGAGTGGATAAAAGGCGAAGAGGTAGTGCAAATCAAGGTTTTGTGCTTTTATTCCGGCATAAACATGGGGTTTGCCATGAATTTTCGTGAAGCATGGCTCAAGTGAAGGGTGCTTTCCGGTTGTCAGAAAGATCTCGCTGAACCATGGATCACTTTCGATCGGAATGGCTTCTTTGGAAAAAATGCTATTGTTAGCGAAGGTGAATTTCAAATCTTCATCGTTTCTTTCGAGGTTTTGCGAGTTGCTGAAAAGAAAATCGCTTTGCAGGTTATGTTTTTCAAATAGAAGAGTGAAAAAATAGTCGGTTATCCCATCATTCCTGAGCGAGACTAGCTTAACCAGTGCCGGGTAGGGCTTTTCGCCCCATCCTAGAGGAATTATCTGATTATTGGCCATTAACAGGTTCTGTAAAATCTCATGAAAGGGTCTTTGGTAAACCATTTCTGCAAATAGCTCAGTTTCCGTATATTCATCCTGGGCAATTGGCTGCTCGTTCAATACGGCCATCAAGTAAGCCGCGATGCTGCAAAACATTTTCATTTCGAGAACGATTTCTTTCTCGAAGTTTTTGGTTGTTTTGAATTTGTGGAACCTGTTGTTTCTAAAAACACCATACTCGGACATCAGCTCCGCCGGGGCACTTGATATAAGCCTGATATCCTGAAGAACTTTCCTAAAATATTTTTTGATTGTCTTCGAGGTTTTTAGAGTGCCAAAATCTTGCGGTAATATCTTTTTCAACTTTTCAATCGACTTGTTGGTTTCGTTGTGAAGTTTGCCATAAACGATCTGACTTCTCTGGTCAACGTTCTGTAAAAATGAAATACATTTTTGATACGCATTTCTGGTAAGTATTACCTTCTTTCTGGCAATGTGATCCGAGGCAAGAGTTGCCAGCAATAGAAGAGGCAGGCCGGTAGTAATGAAAAGCATCAGAAGAAGTTGCCATTTAACCGAATATCTGTTGATTGAAAAACCCTGATAAAAACTTCTGCCTGATAAAAGCAAGATAAAGCAGCCTGACAAAAACAGAAAAAGAGCCGCTTTTCCCGGATTTATGGCTGCTTGATAATCTTTAAAGGCTATCAGAAGCTTGTTTCCCGATATGGTTTTGCCGGCAACCATTTTTCCCGAAAAAAAACCGGTGAATTTACCGATCTGTTGCATATTGTAAATCGTTCTTAACAAGGCGTCTTTGTGCTGATTACCTGAATAACTTGCCGGAATGTACCTGACATCGATGTCGGGATCGCTGAATTCATCGATTAACTTCAGTAATCCGGCGTCCTCGACCATGTTGGCATGATCAAAAAAGACCATTGCCGAGAAATTTTCTCCGATGTCGAGCCAAAAGTCATCATGAACCCCGGCAGAGTCTGATCTTATGAATTGAGTATGTTTATAATAAATGTTGGAACTGATTTTATGCATTGGTAGCTGAGGGCCTAAAACCGTTCTCAGTCTTTGTAAAATTTCTTTTGGAAATCTTTTCCCATGGCTTTGAACCTGTTTCAGGTCGGGGTATAGCATTTTAAATTCAGTGGTTTCAATAATTGAGTTGTTAAAATGATCATTTAAAATTAGCTTCCCGTTTTTATCCCACAGTATGCATGAAAGTTTTTCTCCGGTTGTCCGGCGATGTTTGCGGATTTTGTTGAAAAACTCTTCGGCATCGGCAGAAGCAGTAAAATCGGAATAAAGTGTGCTGGTCCAGAATATCTCAGGATCAGCGTTTGCTTTGAGACGGGCGAGTATACTACTGGCCCGGTCGGCAAAAAGTTGCAGCTCGAAATTCTTATTTCTTTGTTCATACTGAAACATTGCCAGATAAACCAGCAAATAGAAAACCGTCATTACCATTACAGCAGTGAGCATATCCGGAAATGAAAATTTTTGCGGTTGTGGCTGATTTGAACTCATCTATTTCTCATGCCTTATCAGAATGATGGTTTGGTCGTCCTGCGGTTGATGAGACCATTGTGAGTGCCGATGCAATATTTCTTCGAGAAATTTGCCCGAATCAGTCTGCCATGATGAGCCAAGGAGAGATAAAAATCCATCGTAACCAAGCATCATCCCTCGCTGGTTTTGTGTTTCTGTTACCCCATCGGTGTAGAGACAGATACTTTCTCCCGGTTGCAGGCGCTTCGTTAGCAATTGACTCTGTTTTGGCGAGTTGTAACCTAATGGCAAGCCACCACAGTGAATATGTTCTGTTTTTTCTCCATTTTGGCTGATCAAAGCCGGCATGCAATGACCGCGATTGATCATTTTAAAATCTCCGGTTTCACAGTCGAATGAAACTATCAGCCCAGTCATATATTCCCGCGTGCCGCTTTTTCGGTTTAAAAAGATCATTTGATCAAGATGGTTTATCAAATTCTCAAAACCTGAAAAGTTGTTCTTTTCGAAAATGAGAGTTGCTTTGGCCATTGCCATTATCAAAGCAGCTGAAACACCATGACCGGAAACATCACCGATGAATACAAGCAGTTTTCCGGCATTGTCGGTGAAAAAGTCGAAATAGTCACCGCCAACCCTTGAAAAAGGTTGAGAAAAAGCTGAAAGCGATAATTTCCCTTGCCTGAAAGTTTTTTCCGGCAGGAGGTTTTCCTGGACAATTCTTGCCGTCTCAATATCCTTGAGGGTTTCAAGGGTCGTGTTGAAGGTCTGCGTCAGTTCCGAAAATTCGCGACTGGAATCAAGATTTAATCGAAACGAAAAATCACGCTGATCGATACATTCAATCGCCTGTTCAATCTTGCTTATTGGACCAAGGAATTGTCTGGCAAGAAAATTGAACATCAACAGCGACAAAAAGAAAAAAACACCGGCAGCGCATAGCATCTGATATTGTAAAATTGAAATAGACTCATCGATTTTGGCTAAAGGAAAAAGAAACATCAGCGAAATTCTGTCGAGGTTCAGCCCCCTCAGTGCCACTGCCGAATAATTTTTTGAGTTTAAACTGAAAACCGGCTTTCTGATGACCTGGTTCAAAAAAGCCTGTTGCCCAAGTGACTTAAGTCGTTCTGTATCCGCAAATTCAGTAAAAACTCGATCTTCAACAGGAAAATATGCGCATATACTTATCTTTTGATGACTTTGTTCTCTGAGCCTTTTCTTATAAAAGCTTGCGAAGAATGTTTCCTGCAAATTTTCTATGCGCCAGAAAAGCTGTAAAAGGGCGACATTTTGATAGTCTTGGGGTTTGCCGAGCATTTCAAAAAAGTGATACATTTCGTGGGCGCCAATTCCCAGATATTCAATTGTTTTTCTTTTGGAGGCCATTGCCGAATTGATTTTCTCAACCAGTCCCGATGCAGGCGAATTGGTGGTTTTGCCCTTGTTGTTGACCGTTTTGAGCATCTCAACGGCGATGTTACTTACCAGCGTGTAATCTGAAAAAAAAGTTCGCTCCGTATCCTTTATCAGATTACGGCCACTCTCATTGTATATTTGAATCGATTCTGGCCGGGATGTTTCAATGATTTTTCGGCGTAATTCACTGAGATTTTCTCGTTCGACAACCTTTATTCCGTGCCGATCATTGCTTTGTTTGATCAGTTTTCTCAAGAATTTGGCCTGGTCTTCGAGATAAACTTTAAAGTGTTCATCAAGATTGTATAATACATTGATGCCACGGCTTTGTTCTTCATAGATCATCGCCTGGCGTTTCTGTTCGAGATATTCCAGTCCCATGCTACTCATGATTAGGAGAGGAATTCCGCCGGCATAGAGAAAAATGGCAATCAATTTCACTCTTATGGATAAGAAACCGTTTTGCCTGGTCTTGAACCAGACAAATAATGCAAAAAATAGTGGGATGATTATTTTAGCTGTATTTCCAAGGTAGCGCAGGCGTTCTTTGGCCCACGAAAACTCTAATTCTGAACTCATGAAGCAAACTGATCGGGAGGTTTGGCTGATGATCTGACAATTGATCAGCAGATCGTCAACTTTTTGCAGTTTTTGGAACGATAGGTTTTCAAATCTGCTCAGTGCCTGTATCAACTTGTGAGAATGCCGGGGATCGACCGGGGGAAAAAAATCGTTTGAGGCAGGATAGTCGGAAACGTGAACCGAAATTTCGGGATACTGCTTTTTTAGGCGGTTTATGGCGTATGCGGCACCTGCTTTGCTTTTTACGAACTCATCGCTGATAAAACAAAGAAATCCAAATTTAGGGTTGATTCTGTACCAGATCCTGCTTCTTGGACCGGGAGGTGAGGTTTGCAGTGGTTTCCCCAGCCTGCCGCTGAGCCAGGGAAAGCGCAACTGGTAAGAAACCAGAAGCTTGCCAAGAAAATTGCGAAGCAGTTTTAGTTCTTTATCGATTTCAGAAAGACTGGTCAGATTAAGATTCTCGTATTCTTCATCCCAGTTGCCGAGCGATTCAGAAACTTTTTTCAATACCTGGTAAGTTTTTTTGATTATGTATCCATAAGATTTTTCGTCAGAAAGTGCCTTGATCTGGTTCCCGTTTTTATCCCAGAAAATGAATGTAAAAGAGTTGGGGTATTTTTTTTGAATTCTGCTTTTGAGGGTTTTGAAAGCCTTTTGTGGGTCTTTGGCCTTGAGAAGTTTCTGGTTGATATTGAGCAAAAGAAAATGGGCAAAATGTTCATTGTCATTGAACTGCTCGACCAGGCTTTGGGAATTGGCAATTTTGGCCAGAAGATTTTCTTTTATGTTAGCCTCTTTGAGCTTCAAAACCTGCTCGAGTCCAAGGTTGGCAAGCCCCACCGGGAAAAGGACGAAACACAAAATCATTCCCAGCAAAGATAAGGCTGGAAACCTTTGATAGTAACTTTGAGAACTGGATTTCGCCCGCATCAGTGACAATCTAACATAACTCGATAATATAACCAATAATGTCTGCGCAAAAGAAAAGGCCACCCATTCAATACGGGTGGCCAGTTAAGACAGTAACAGCTTATTGAGAGAATTTGAAACCGACCAGTGACAGGGGCGGAACATCGATTACGATCGAATGATCCCGATTCTGCCAGTGATGTGGCTCTGACCATCTGCCACCAAAGTTGCCGATATTCGAGCCAAAATACATTTCCGAATCAGAATTCAGAATTTCTTTGTAAAAACCTTCCCGGGGTACACCAAGACGATAACCAAATCTTGGAACCGGTGTGAAGTTGGCGACAAATACCGTCAGATCATCAAAGCTGTCGCCTTTTCTTGCCCAGCTGATAATGCTGTTGTCGCCATCCTGAAAGTCTATCCATTCAAAGCCGCTTGAGTCGCAGTCCTTAAGACTCAATGAAGCCTCAGTGCGATAGAGGTGGTTGAGGTGGGAAACCAGTCGCTGCACTCCTGAGTGGGAATCGAATTCGAGCAGATGCCAGTCCAGGCTTTGATTGCTGTTCCATTCATTCCATTGCCCGAAGTCGGTACCCATGAATAACAGCTTCTTGCCCGGCATGGTCCACATCATTGAAAACAACAGGCGCAGATTGGCAAACTTTTGCCAGAAATCGCCCGGCATTTTGTTGATGAGATTGCCTTTGCCGTGCACCACTTCGTCGTGGGACATTACGTAAATGAAGTTTTCATGAAAGGCATAAATTAGCGGGAAAGTAAGGTTGTTGTGATGGTACTTGCGGTAAATCGGATCTTTCTGAAAATATGACAGGGTGTCATTCATCCAGCCCATGTTCCATTTGAAAGTGAAGCCGAGTCCACCCTCATTAGTAGGCTTTGAAACGCCGGCAAAGGCAGTTGACTCTTCAGCGATAGTCATGATGCCGGGATGTTTTTCCTGACAAATGCTGTTGAGGTATTTCAAAAATTCGATTGCTTCAAGATTTTCACGGCCGCCATATTGGTTCGGAACCCATTCGCCGGCCTTTCTTGAATAGTCGAGATATAGCATTGAGGCCACGGCATCTACCCTGATACCATCGATGTGGTATTTCTCAAACCAGAACAGGGCGCTGCTGATCAGGAAGTTTTTTACTTCGTTGCGACCAAAATTGAAAATAAGCGTGGCCCAGTCGCGATGTTCACCCTGCCTTGGGTCTGCGTGCTCATAAAGTGCTGTGCCATCGAATTGTGCCAGACCATGTGCATCTTTGGGAAAATGGGCCGGTACCCAGTCGAGGATGACGCCGATGTTTTCCTGGTGCAGATAATCAACGAAATACATAAAGTCTTTGGGGCTGCCAAAACGGCTGGTGGGAGCAAAATAACCGGTAACCTGATAACCCCATGACATATCGAGCGGATGTTCGGTGATCGGCAAAAGTTCTACGTGAGTATAACCGAGATTCTTAACGTAATCTGCGACTATTGGCGCAAGTTCACGGTAGGTCATGAATCGGTTGCCCTCTTCGAGATTGCGCATGAATGAACCCAGGTGACATTCAAAAATCGATACCGGTTCACGGTTCCAGTTTTTTTCGGCTCTGTTCTTCAGCCAACTGCCGTCTTGCCATTCATAACCAGCCAAGTCATAAATCTTGCTCGCTGTTTTAGGTCTAACTTCAGCATAGAAAGCATACGGGTCGGATTTTTCGATCAAAACTCCGCTTTTAAGCTTTATTTCAAATTTGTAATTCTGGCCGGTCTGCAGTCCAGGAACGAAAATTTCCCAGATTCCTGAATTCCCTAGAGAGCGCATCACATGCCTGCGGCCATCCCAGCTGTTGAAGTCACCGATAACGCTGACTCGCTTGGCATTAGGAGCCCAAACGCCGAAGGAAATGCCGCCAAGCTTGTTTTCCTGGTAATCCAGAAATCGGATGTGGGCACCCAATTTTTCATAAATTTCATGATGGTTGCCTTCGTTGAAAAGATACTGGTCCGTTTCACCAATACTTGGAAGAAAAGCATAAGAATCGTAAAATTCAGAACTCGATCCGTTGGCATAATAACTTTTCAGACGGTAAGCGAAGGTGTTTTTTCGTGAAGGAATGATACCTTCAAAAAAACCTGAATCATGCAGACGGTTCATCGGAAAAGTTTCGCCGTTTGCAATATCGACGACTTCGGCCTTTTCAGAATCCGGTAAAAAAGCGCGTACAACTACGGCCGGCTTTTTTTTGAATTCAGTCTCGTGCATACCCAGAATCTGAAATGGGTCATGATGGTCGGTTCTGATGATTGCCTCAATGGACTCTTGTTTGATCAGTTGATCCATGAATCTGCTCCTGGCTTTTTAAAATTAACCCGGTTTCAATTTTTGAAACCGGGTGATGGAGTTCAGAGAAGTTTTTCGCTGATCAGGGAATCCAATTCCGGTTCTGGAGAAACCCCAATCGCTGTGTGTATGAGATCGCCATTTTTGAAAAACAGAAGGGTGGGTATAGAGGCGACGTTGTAATTCGCGGCAAGGTCAGGACTATTGTCAACGTTAACTTTGGCGATGGTAACTTTACCGGCATATTTTTGCGAAAGGTTTTCGATGATTGGACCGAGCATGCGGCAAGGACCGCACCAGGGAGCCCAGAAATCGATCAAAGCGGTGGCTTTACCTTCAATAATTTCGCTTTTAAAAGAGTTGGAATCTAATTCTTTAGCCATAGTTCCTCCGAAAATTTCAAATTCAATTTTCAAAGGATACAATCTTTAGCCGAATATTACAAGAAAACTTGAGGTTCAAAGCCGATCATCGCTTGATCCTGATATCTGGTCGGAATAGTCTGAGACCGTGCCTCTGAAATTGATTCGCTTATTGCGTTGTCTGATAAAACCACAGAAAAAAGGTGCCTGCATCGCTTGCGGGGGAAACAGTTGAATCTTAATCAGATTTTCACTGACAAAAGTGATCGAGGCCAGATATCTTTCTTGCTCAGGCAGTGACAATGGGTATTCAAGATAATAGTTGGAATTGTCGGGGTCCAATGAGGCTTTGAACTGGGCGAGAAGGTCCTCGCGTTCAGAAAAAAGACGCTTTAATTCAATGTTGTCGCTGAACCCTTTCCAGATAAGCTCAGCGTACCTTGGGCAAGATTCATTCTTTGATGCCACCGGGAAAATAGCTATAAAAAAACAGAATACCGCAAAAAAAATGACCTTTTTCATTTTTGACCTCCAGAAAAAATCTCTTTATCTGGAAATCAATTGAAAAAGCAAAATGGGAAAAATTATTCTTCTTTTTTCAGGGTTATCTTCAAGCGCCCGTCTTTTTTCTCCAGATACCAGTTCATACCCGGCGGGGGCGAAAAATAACCCAGTCTTTCTCCCTCTATAACCCCTTGGGCTGCCAGATTTCTTATGTTGAGAAAACCTGTGGGTATTTGCAGTTCATAGCTGGCGATCAACGATTCGAGCTCGCTGCAGCGCTGATCTACTTTGTTGATTTCAGGATCAGCTGCTTCTTCTTCCTTTACGGAAAAAGCACTTTCCATCAAGCTTTCTTTGGCAGGGAAAACTTCAGCACGCTTTCTGCTCGCAGCCAGGGATGCAGTTGGCGCCTGTGGCTGGGAACCCGCTTCAGGCTCCAGTCTGACCGCCTTGTCTTCGGCAAGGGAGAAGCTGATTGCTCCCGGAATATATTCGTCGCTGGCCGGTGCCCCGGCAAAGTC
>CAZTHA010000003.1:34006-41341 GCA_964613435.1 uncultured bacterium | reverse complement strand
TAATTGTTGACATTCATTTGTCTCTCACCATTTTTCCAGCTTCTCTAAGAGCGGAACTATGGTTGATTATAAAACAAACTTCTAAAATAGTCCAAAAACACCGTTTGGAGTATAGCCCAGCAAGCGATAGTAGGTCTCACCCATGACGATGATCGTTATCCAACTTATCACCATCATGACAAAACCAAACTTGAATGTGTCGGTGAAGCTGTATTGGTCGGTTGAATATAGCAGCAGCGCCGGCTTGCTGTTGAATGGTAACACGTAGACATGCTCGATCAAAAGTGCAACCGGCAGAGCAAGGCTGAGAATGCCGAACCCGAAGCGCTGGGCAACACCGATTGCGATTGGCACGAAAATCATCGTGCGCATGGTTTTAGATTGAAAAACCAGGGCGCTGAACATCATGCAGCCGGTCAAAATGATGTAAAGAACCCAGAAGGGTGTTTCAGAGCCTAGTCCAAGCGCATTGAAAAAAGCGTTTACCGAAATGGATGGCAGGTCGGTGACTTTGAAGCCTGCTCCCAGGGTATAAGCGCCCGCCGAGAAGATCAGCAGATGCCAGGGAATGTCTACCTCATTCCATTTAACTACGCCAATTCTTGGTAGTAGAGCGACGATTGCCCCTACAAATGCAACCGCCGTTGCGCTGACGCCGTGATACTTGTCGGTGGCCCAAAGCAAAAGAATAGCCAGAAAAAGAACTATGGCCTTTATCTCTTCGAAGTTGATCGGCCCGAGCTTTTTTAACTCCTCGGCCAGAGCATCCATTCCCCCCTCGATATGTGGGGTTTTTTCTGCTTCTGAAAGCGGAAAAATAATTTTGGTTCCAACTATCCAGCCGACAAAGAGCAAGGTAACCGAAACGGGAAAGGCCACGATCAGCCAGTCCTGAAAAAAGAATCCCTTGTTGGTGGCACCGGCAATCAGGGAGGCGGCCAGCAAATTTGCGCCAGATCCGGTTACAAATGCACTGGCACCGATGTTTATGCAGAAAAGGTTTTGTAAAACCAGATTTCTCCCGAAATTGTTTTTGTGCTTGCCGCCGGTCGCGCCATAAACTGCTGATACAACCATGAAAATTGGCAAAAGGATAGCTGCTTTGGCGGTGGTGGCTGAAATGAATGCCGACAAAACCACGTTGATGACAATGAACGAAATGAATATAGAAGAGGCATTATGACCGAACTTGACGATGAACCACAGGGCGAATCTTTTGGCCGCGCCGGTAGCGACCAGCATCGAGGCCAGAATAAAAGAAAGAATGTTCAACCACATGATTTCGTGACCCAGCTGGGCGTAAGCAACCTTTTCCGGGAGAACTTTTGTGAAAACGAGGGTGATGATGAGAATCAACGACGTAAGATAATTGGGAATAGCTTCGGTCATCCATAAAATTACCGAAGCTACGAATACTGCAAACATGGCTACATTGGTACGACTGAAAGCCTCGGCACCATTTTCGTTGAAGGCTTTTTGTGCGGCTTTACCAAGGGTCGAGGGTTCGATGTTTTCGAGAAAAGGCAGCGGAATGACCCACATGATCAGAACAAAAGCTATAATTGCAAGTGGAACGCCAAGCATTGCAATGTACTGCTCAACCTTGCTCTTTTCCCGGACGGGAAGATTTTCCATCCGGTAATTGTGCATATCGAGAGGATCGAATTGTTCGTCGGCCAGCTCTTTAACATGTAAATTCATGTCTGCTCCAGAGTAGAGAAGTTGAATTTCAGTATGCTTTTTCAAAAAAAAGAAGTCAAATTTTTGTCAGTAGAACGTAAAAATATTTAGTGGCTCTTCCGAAATCCTTTAAATTAAGGTATATTAGAATGACACAATAAAAGTAAACAATTCAGGGGCGACTATGAAATTACCGAAAAGCTACTATTTTGTCATTCTACTCCCACTATTGGCCTTTTTCTTGCAGAGCTACCTTTTTCTTGATCATCTTGAAGGTATTTCACAGCATTTTCAGGATGAGAAGCCAGCTTCTGAAAAAATCACCACGGAAATCACCGATTCCCGCAAAGCAGCCTGGATCACCCTGATAATCTTCACTATCTTTGCGGGACTTGCTCTGGCTTGGTTCGTGAAAAGCCTGATAAATAAATTATCAATGCTTCAAAATTATCTTTATCTCCTGGAAAAGGGTGATTACGAAAAAATACCTCTGAAGAAGTCTGAGGCAAAATATTCAGGCTGTGGCGATGAAATAGAGCAAATGCTTGCCTGCATACAACGGCTGGCGGAAAAAATGAAAATGCGCGCGATTATTGCCCAAAAAGTCGCTTCCGGCGATCTGCGTGTTTCGTTTGATAACGACGGCAACGACGATCTTCTGGCATATTCTTTGCAAAAAATGGTCGACGCCCTGAACGAATTGATTGGCAATTTAATTTCCGGTGTCGGCCAGCTAGAAGAGATGTCCCAGCAGATTTCAGAAGCAAGCACATCATTGTCGCAGGGCGCTTCGACTTCGGCAGCCTCTCTGGAGCAGATCTCCGCCTCCATGGTTGAAATAGATTCCCAGGTCCAGGCAAATGCCGCCAATGCCGAAAATGCCCGAGTAATAGCTTCAGAAGCCCGGGCAGCTGCAGAGACTGGAACTGTAAAGATGACTGAGCTTACTGAGGCCGTTTCAAGCATCAAATCTTCCGGGAAGCAGATTTCCCAGATTATCAAACTTATCGAGGATGTTGCTTTTCAGACAAATCTTCTTTCGTTGAATGCTGCTGTAGAAGCTGCCAGGGCTGGCAAACACGGCAAAGGTTTCGCGGTTGTTGCCGATGAGGTAAGAAAACTGGCAGCCAGAAGTGCCGGTGCGGCTAACAATACCGCTGACCTGATTTCCGAATCGAATCAGAATATCGACAATGGCGCAAACCTGGCTGCTTCAACTTCAAATACTTTGCTTGAAATTGAACAGGGCTCGATCAAAACCGCCGATTTTCTCGCGGAAATCGCAGCAGCAAGCAAGGAGCAGGCAAGCGGCATTTCTCAGATCACTCTTGGCATCAATCAGATCGATCAGGTGACGCAACAGAATTCCGCTTATGCCGAATCGACTGCCACAGCAGCAATCGAGCTGACCGAACATGTGCAAAAGTTAAAATCAATGATTGCCGGATTCAAATGCCAAAATAGCGGTAAATGCAGCAACCTTCATCTTGAAACCGGTGGGCGTAGCGACGATCCGATCAAGTGGAACCGCGAAATGCTTACCGGAGTTCCGGATATCGACAAGCAGCATCGGCAACTTGTTGCCTTGATCAATGATTTGCACCACGCTCTGCGCGAAGGCAAAACTCAGCAACGCATGAAAGAGATTCTTGATGAGGTTGTTGAATACACAAAATACCACTTCAGCTTTGAAGAGCAAATGATGCAGCGTTGTAGTTATCCTGATTTGAACAATCACAAGCGTTTGCATGAAAGCTTGGTGCGACAGGTTCTCAACATCTATGAGGGCTTTGAAAACGGCAAGAACTGCATCGGAATCGAGACTTTCAATTTCCTCAAAGACTGGCTCACCAACCACATTCTCAAGGTTGATAAAAGCTATTCGGCAAAGATGCGACAATTCTTCAAGCTCTAAATTTTGTGGTTTCTGCCCTAGGCCAGGCAAATTGACTTTTTGATTCGGTCGAGTTATTTTGTGTCACATGCGGCCAATCAATCACAAAAAGAGTTTTATGCGCTATACCGCGAGCTTGATGCTCACGCTGTTCGTGCTTTGGTCGTCTCTTTTTTCGCTGCATCTGATTTTTTCGCCGGCCCATTCGCATCATCGATTATTGGAAAATGTTTGTCATTGCTGCCATCATGAGTCATTTGATTCTGACACCGATGATTCTCGACAATTTAGGAGCCATGATGATGAAGGTGAAAATTCGTCCTGTCCGTTTTGTCTTTTTGCTTCTGAGCTGAATACTGCCGGAACTTCAACGGTATTTTTTCTGTGTCGGTATCTTAACCGGATAACCGTTGAAGTTGATGAAAATTTCAATATTGTATGTTCGATACTTGCAACGAATTTTGCTTGCGGACCTCCAGATAATATTGCCTGAATAAAAATATTATTCTGACAATTTAATCTGTGAGGTATTATGAAAAATAAATTATACATTTGTTTTGTTTTTTTTCTATTTTCTGTTTCACTCCCTTCCTGTTTATTCAATTGACGGCTCAAAAGAGCTGGAAGATCGCCTCAAAAAGCTTGAGGCTGCGATGGTTGAAATGCAGCAAAGCTATCAAGGGCAGATCGCCGAACTGCAAAATGAAATTCACCAGCTGAAGGCTTCTAAATCTGCTACAGATGTGTCTAATGAAGGCAGTGATGCCGGTGAATTGCAGGAATTACGCAAAATGGCTCAGACGGAAATTGACGAGGGCCGTTCTTCTGGCTCTGGCAACCATGAAAAAAGGGAATTCTGTGCCGGTAACTTGAGCCTGCAGGCGGAAAACCCAGAAATAAGTGTAACCGGGGACTTTGTTTACTCTTTGCGTAGCATGGATGGCAACAGAAACAATGCCGATGCTACTTTCCGTAGTCTGGGTCTGCATTATGAAACCTATCTCGATCCTTACACCAAATTCAAGGGAGCTGTTCCGGTACTCGAAAATGATTCGATGCTCGGTGAAGCTTACATTACCCGTTATGGGGTCACCGACAGTCTTAACATAACTCTGGGCAAGTTTCGCCAGCAATTCGGCGTTATCAACAGGTGGCACAAGCATGGTCTGGATTTTGTCGATTTTCCAATGTCGATGCGGCGAATCTTTGGCGACGGCGGTCTCAATCAGAACGGTATTTCTTTTGATTGGAATCTCGGCAGCAGTGGAAGAGAAAATCAGGAGCTGACTTTGCAGTTGACCGAAGCTACCAATGCCCGGCTGTTTTCAGGTAACACCAAGGGAGCGCCTTCATTGTTGGCTCACTTTAAAAGCTTTCGCGACATTGACGCTGACCGCTACCGCGAAGTTGGTTTTACGGCAATGGCCGGTGTTAATGACGAATGGAAATTCAGCAACGCCGGAGTCGTTCTGCAAAAAGATATGAGCCGTCCGGTTTATTTGCTGGGGCTTGACTATACTTACCTCTGGGAGCCGGCTGATAATATGCGTTATCGAAATTTTCTCTGGCGCAGCGAATTCTATGGTATGCGCAAGGAAATTTTTCGCCCGGATGGGGCAGGAAAAGACTCCATCAATTGCTGGGGCGCTTATACGAATCTGCAGTGGAAGCTGAATCGGGAACTTGAAAGCGGTGTTTTGCTCGATTATTACCACCCCGACAGTAAAGACTATGCCTCTATAGCCGGCTTGTCTCTGGCTCCTCTTGCCTATAATCAAAATGATCCTGAAGAGTGGCAAATAGCGCCATACATCACCTGGCATCAAAGTCCATGGGTGCGCTATCGCCTCGAATTTAATTATCGCTCTGGAAATAACATTGGTCCTGATGAGCGTAAGGTTCTTTTTCAGTGTATCTGGGCGGCCGGCCCACATAAGCATGATCGCTACTGATGAAAAGTTTGGAGTTTAATGTGAAAAAATCAATTGTTTGTTTTATAGTGGTTTTAGTCTTGTCTTGTTGCACTTGTGCAGCCAATGCACAAAAATTGAAAGTTGTTACTACCATAACCGATTACGCCGACATTGTAAGACAGATCGGCGGTGACCAGGTTGAAGTTAGAGCGATTATTGAAGGCTCGCAGGATGCTCATTTTATCAGGCCGCGCCCTTCTTTTGTTGAAATGCTTCGACAGGCAGACATGCTTGTTGCTACCGGCCTTGATCTTGAAATGTGGCTGCCCTCTGCTGTAGATAAGTCCGGGAACCGAAAGATCAGAAGTGAGGCAATTGGTTATGTTTCTGTTGCAACCGATTTGCCGTTGAAAGACAAACCGGTGAGCATGTCTAAAATCGACGGCGGGCTGCATATCTATGGCAATCCGCATATCACCGTAAGTCCGCTAAATGTTCTGCACATTGCCGAAAATATTAAAATCGGGTTGAGTCGCAATTTGCCTGAAAAAGAGGAATTTTTTGCCGAAAATCTAAAAGTTTTTTCAAGTGCGCTTTGTCAGGCACTTTATGGCCAAAAGCTGGTCGAAATGCTTGGTCAGGAAACTTTGATCGAGCTTCATCGGACCGGCAGGCTCATTGAATTTCTTGAAAACAAAAAATTCAAAGGCCAAAGCCTGGCAAACTTTGCCGGAGGATGGCTGGGAAAACTATTGCCCTTCAAAGGAACAAAAATAGTTTCTTATCATAAGAACTGGCGCTATTTTTTCGACGATTTCGCCCTGGTTGAAGCGGGATTTATCGAGCCAAAGCCGGGAATACCGCCATCCCCAAGGCATTTGAAGCAATTGTGCGACGATATGCGCAAGCAAAAAGTCCCTCTGATAATTGCAGCTAACTATTTCGATGAAAAAACGGTCAGGAAAATAGCCGCTGACACCGGTGCCGAATATCTGATGCTGCCATATTACGTCGGTGGAAGTGCCGGCCTGGATTCCTGGATTGATTTGATGAACTTCTGGGTCGATTCAATTGCCGGAAAGCTGAGAAAACAATATGACTGAAAAGAATGACAGCTTTGCCGTGACATGTCGTGATCTCTGCATTGGTTACGGAAAAGACGTGATACTTTCGGGAATAAACCTTGAAATCAAAAAAGGAACATATATACCATTCGTTGGCGTGAATGGTGCTGGCAAAACCACTTTGCTGCGCACCATTCTCGGTTTGCTGCCGCCAATTTCAGGTGAACTGGTTGTTTCAGGCGGTAAGGTACCAGGATATGTCCCGCAAATATCAACCCTCGACCGTCTCTACCCGGTAACCGCCAGACAGGTCATTTATATGGGCTTTTATCCACGTCTTGGCATCTGGAAAAAGCCCGACAGCACAATGATTCAACAGGCTCATGGACTGATCAAAAGGTTTAATCTTGAAAAGCATGTTGACCGGCCAATTGAAGAACTTTCTGGTGGAATGCGCCAGAAAGTTCTTATTGCCAGAGCTTTACTGGCTGGATCGGAAATGCTGATAATGGATGAGCCGGCGGCCGGACTCGATGAAAAATCCGAATTTGCTTTGGTCGAGCAGCTTTATCAAATCTGCGCCAGTGAAGGGAAAACTATTCTCTTTGCTCAGCACAGCCTTGCACCAATTTTGGACTATGCCAAATTTGTCTGCCACTTCAATCAGGGGCAGGTTTCCTTGATAAAAATGGAAGATTTTAAAAAGCCGCTTCAAGACCGAATGGATTCGGCTTTGAATAATGGTTTGCAGGAGAAAATAAATGTTTGATTTGCATGCGGCTGC
>CAZTHA010000003.1:0-33906 GCA_964613435.1 uncultured bacterium | reverse complement strand
GCGGCTGCTCTTTGCCTCGCGGTTGTTGCTCTTTTGGCCTACCCGTATGAGTCTACCAGAATCCCTAGAGATACAATTCTCGGAAGCATCTTTATCATGGCTTCGGGAATGAGCATTCTTCTCGTTGCCCGCAGTGGATTCGGCCTTGAAAAAGTAAAAGCCATTCTTTACGGCAATCTTTTATTTGCTTCGAATTCTGATTTGTTTACCATTGCTGCTGTAATGGTTCCGGCTTTGTTGCTATTGTTGGTATTCTATCGTCCTTTGCTGTATACCTTTATCGATCGCGAATCGGCACAGACTGTCGGCATTAAAGTCTGGCGTTATGAGCTGTCTTTTTTCATTCTTCTCGGCCTAATCGTTGCTTCATCATCTAAAATAGCCGGCGTGATGCTGGTTTTCTGCTACCTGGTCATTCCGGCCGGGGCGGCCTTGCTCTTTACCCGCAGTATGGGCCGGGCAGTTTGCTGGGCCGTCTCGATTTCGGTTTTGGCAACCTGGCTTGGTATCGTCACCTCGTATAACGCTGATTTGCCACCAAATCAGCTGATTGCCGTAATTAGCTGTGTTATTCTGCTGATTGCAGCCATCTTCCACTATTCTGCCCCGCTTCTCGGAAAAAAGTATGCCATTTCTATTGCCGCTGCCGCCTTTTCCATTTTGCTGATCTTTCTCAACGGACTGACCATCAAAGAGGCTAATGCTGCAAACGAAAAAAGCCTGAAAGGTAGCGTGCAATCTTCAGATACCAAAAAAATGGGGGGATGGCCTGGTAAAATTATCGAACTTGAGCAAGTTTTACAAAATGATCCTCAGCAAGGAAGAAAAATGATGATAAATCTTCTCGAACAGCAGCCTCCGATGTTTTTTGCCGATGAAATCATTGCTGTCGCTGAAAAGCATTTAAAGGTTTCCCGAAATGTAACCCCGAGCGATTTGCTGGAGCTTCTGAAAGAAGAACCGCTTTAGTGCGGTTGAATTTGGCTTGGGGGAAATTCATTGATTTTTGTTCTTGATTTTCTTGGTATTATTTTGTAATATTTGAAGTGAATCACGTTCGCGCATCTTTGTGATTTGTATCAGCATTCTCATAAATGCGCTGTTTGACACAAACTTCCAACCTCTATGGGCTGTCTCTAGCGATGAGACAGCTTTTTTTCTTAATTCTTCTTTGCGCTTTGAAGGCGCTTCATGCTTGCGTTAAGCTCGCGATTGCGTTAAACTTGCAGACAAATTTCTGACACTAAAAGGAAGCTACTCTGATGCACAAGTATCGAACTCACACCTGCGGCGAACTTAGAGGAAAAGATGTTGACAGCGAAGTCAGACTTTCTGGCTGGATTCATCGTAAACGCAACCTCGGCGGCGTTCTTTTTCTGACTATGCGTGACAACTATGGCATTACTCAGGTAATTGTCGAACCGGGAACCCAGGCATATCAGGATCTTGAAAATATCAGAGTCGAATCGGTTATCACCATTGATGGTATTGTTCGCAGTCGCGGTGAGAACATCAACAAAGATATGCCGACCGGTGAAATTGAAGTCGAAGCCAGGTCAGTCGAGCTGCAAAGTCAGGCTGATATTCTGCCATTCCAGGTTGCTGAGGACGACAATGCACCCGAAACAACCCGTCTGACCTATAGATTCCTTGATTTGCGCCGTGAAAAGCTGCATAACAATATTTTGCGCCGCTCACAGATCATCGCCAGCATTCGTCGCCGCATGATCGAAATGGGTTTTCAGGAATTTCAGACGCCGATCCTTACCAGCAGCTCTCCAGAAGGCGCCAGAGATTATCTTGTGCCTAGCCGTTTGTATCCTGGAAAATTTTATGCCCTGCCCCAAGCCCCCCAGCAATTCAAGCAGTTGCTTATGGTTTCAGGCTTCGACCGCTATTTCCAGATTGCGCCATGTTTCCGCGATGAAGATGCACGTGCTGACCGCTCACCCGGCGAATTCTACCAACTCGATGTTGAGATGTCTTTCGCTACCCAGGATGACGTTTTTGCGGCGATGGAAAACCTTATGCATGGCCTTTTTACTGAATTTTCTGATTGCGAAGTTACTCCGGCGCCATTTCCACGCATTCCCTTCGAAGAAGCAATGCTTAAATATGGTTCCGATAAGCCGGATCTGCGCATTAAAGCAGAAATTGCCGATGTTTCGGATATTTTTGCCGCTTCCGAATTCAACGCCTTCAAATCTGTTGTTGAAAATGGTGGTGTCGTCAGGGCCCTTTCCGTGCCCAATGTTGCCGACAAATCGCGAAAATTTCTCAAAGATGTCGAAGATTTTGCCAAAGAAGCCGGAGCAAAAGGCTTGGCCTCACTGATCTTTGCTGACCAGGAAATTAAGGGCAGTCTGGCCAAACCTCTTTCTGACGAAACCAAACAACAGCTTAAACAGCGTCTTGGCAGCGAAAACGGCCATGGCATATTTATGATTGCCGATAAAGCCGATGTTGCGTCGGTCATTCTCGGCAAAGTGCGCCTGCATCTTGCCGATCTGCTCGATTTGCGTGAAAAAGACTGTTATCGCTTCTGCTGGATCGTTGATTTTCCAATGTTTGAAAAAGATGAAGAAACCGGGCAGACACAGTTCAGCCACAACCCATTCTCTATGCCGCAGGGTGGCATGGAAGCCCTGTTGACCCAGGACCCCCTGACCATAAAAGCCTTTCAATACGACATCGTTTGTAATGGCGTTGAACTGAGCTCTGGCGCCATTAGAAACCACCGCCCCGACATCATGTATAAGGCTTTCGAGATTGCCGGCTACGACAATTCAGTCGTCGATGAAAAATTCGGCGGCATGATCAGAGCCTTCAAATTTGGTGCTCCGCCCCATGGCGGCATTGCTCCCGGCGTAGATCGCATGGTCATGTTGCTGGCCAACGAACCGAATATTCGTGAAGTTATCGCCTTTCCCATGAATCAGAATGCCCAGGATCTGCTGATGCAGGCTCCCTCCGAAGTTACTGACAAGCAGCTTAAAGAATTGCATCTGCAAATAGTACGGCAAGAAGACTGATTTGATACTGGCAACATACGGGCTGGCTATATTTACCGGCTCTTTTTTGCTTTTTCTCATTCAACCAATGGTCGGGAAGATTCTTCTTCCCGTCCTTGGCGGCGCACCGGCCGTCTGGACCACCTGCATGCTGTTTTTCCAGGCAGCATTACTGGCTGGTTATCTTTATGCCGACAAGGCGATCAAAAAGCTTGGGTGTGAAAAGCAATCGGTAATTCATCTGATGTTGATGGTACTGGGCTTTATCGCCTTGCCCCTCGACATCGAATTCACCAATCTTAACCAGGCAGCTCAGCAGCCCGTAACCTGGCTTTTTGCCCGGCTTACCTTTTCAATCGGCTTTCTTTTTTTTCTAATTGCCGCGAATGCTCCAATGCTTCAGCGTTGGTATTCTCAGACCGGGCAAAAAGATTCCCACGACCCGTATTTTTTATATTCCGCAAGTAATGCCGGTAGTTTATTGGCGCTGCTGGCATATCCATTTCTTTTCGAACCTTTTTCGAATCTGACCACTCACAAGATGGTCTGGTCTTCGCTCTTCGTCATTCAGGTCATTTTGGTTTTCTTCTCCGCCTATGTTCTCTGGGAAAAATCCGTCGTCGTTTCTGCTCGTGTCAGGCTTGAAGATGAAGTGCAGTCAGGAATGCTTGCCTGGAAATCGATCTTCAAGTGGGTTTTATGGGGGTTTATCCCCTGTAGTGCCATGCTCGCGGTCACTACTAATATAGCCACCGACATCGCCTCCGGTCCAATGCTCTGGATATTTCCGCTTTCCATTTACCTGATATCCTTCATTCTTGTATTTGCCGGGAATCCGCGCTTTCGTAATATCTGTTGGGATCGACAAATGTTGCCTATGGCTGCTTTGACTGCCATTATGTATTTTTTCAGTTTGAACCAGCCGGTGTGGTTTGTCATTCCTTTGCATCTGTATTTTCTTTTTACTATCTGTATGGCTTTTCACGGTCGATTAGCCATCGACCGCCCAGTTCCGGCCCTATTGAATTCTTTTTATGTCTGGATGTCTGTGGGTGGCATTCTGGGAGGAATTTTCAACGGCATAATTGCGTCCCATCTTTTTAATACACAGCTTGAATATATTTTGACTTCGGTAATTGCCGTTTTCAGTGCAACATTTTCATACGCGACTGACGATGATGAAGAGTTTAGCAGTTGGCATATAGCTTTTGTTTTTGTCTCGATTTGTCTGGTTTTGCTTACTTTTGCCAAATTTAATGAACTCTCTGCTGACAAGATTTTTTCATGGCTTGGATTCATGGCGACTCTTTCGGTGTTTATAATCGTTCATCCCTTTTATCGTTTCAGAAAGGTTGCTGGCATTCTTTTTGCCGTTGTTGTAATTATTTCGTTGAATCATTTGACCAGTAACAGCAGGATAATTAAAACTGACCGCAGCTTTTTCGGGATTCATAAAATCATGCGAATAAGTACTGACGGTATAACTTGTGACCCTGATCTGAAAATTGACGGAGTCGAAGACATTTTCCATTGCCTTAGTCATGGTACGACCTTGCACGGAATAGAACGCAAAGTTGATGTTCGCCCGATTTTTCCTCTTTCTTATTATTCCCGAGAGGGTCCGGTCGGCGATGTTTTTCGAACCGGTCTGATTAATCGGCGCGCGAAGAAGGTTGGCATTGTTGGTCTGGGATGCGGGACCATTGCCTGGTATGGCCGCAGTTGGCAGGAATTCGACTTCTATGAAATCGACCCGATGGTTGTAAGCATCGCCTCGAATCCAGAGTATTTTACCTATCTCAGTAGAAGTAAGGCTAAAATTAAAATTATCGTCGGTGATGCAAGAGTAAAATTGCGCCAGGCGCCCGACCATACATACGATCTTCTGATTCTCGATGCCTATTCCTCTGATTCTGTACCGGTCCATCTACTTACCCTCGAAGCATTTGCAATGTACCAGAGAAAAATAAAGCCCGATGGTTTGATTGTGCTGCATATTTCAAACAGATATTTCAAACTTGCCCCGGTCGTTGCCAGAATTCTTTCACAGCTGCAATTCCATTCCCTGGAAAAATTAGATGATCCGAAAAATTATTCCCTGAAATATGACTGGTATGACGAAATTCAATTGACAAAATCCTTCTGGGTCGCCGCATCACCAGATTTTGAAAGGATTTCCCAGCTTAAAATTTTTTCGGGCTGGAGACCGATGCAGGTCAATACTGCCTATTCGATCTGGACTGACGATTACGCCAATTTGCTGCAGGTATACAACTGGCTTTGATTTTTGCAGGCCCTTGCCTTTTTTTATAAAAAGCTCGCTCGATGATTCTCTTTTTCGTCAAAGCCTCTCACATCGCCTCAAAGGTACAAAGAATAACGCGCGATTGTTTTCTTGGCACTCTCTGTGAGCTTGTTGATCTGGTGAGAGTATACTTTTCCAGAATTGTTTTCTATAAGATTCATGCGAGTAATTTGCCTTTACAAATGAAACAAAAATAATTATTGTTAAGTTAACGTTAACTAACCAAAAGAATTTAGAACAAGAAACTTCGCTGACAGGAGCAGGCAAATGGCTCGGAAAAATACCATTGATCGCAAGGAACAGATTATCGAAATTACCCGCGACCTGATTTACAATGAGGGTTTCAGCAATTTTACCGTTCGTGCCGTAGCTGGGCGGGTCGGAATCAGTGAGGCGGCAATATATAAACATTTCGCCAGCAAAGAAGAATTGCTGATGGCTTTGCTCGATTCGTTGTTCCTGCCTTGGCAGGAGGCATTTGAACGCATTGCCGACTCAGGCTCTTCAGTTCGTGAAAAGCTCAAAAAACTCGCCAAAACCCATATTGATTTTCTCTTCCGCAAAAAGCTCAATCCGTTGCTTTTCTTTTCTGAAGCAATCAATCCTGCAAATGCCAACATTTTGGCTGTTTTGCAAAAAAATCTGCAGTTTTTTGGGAAAATTGCCGCCAAAATGCTCAAAGAAGGTGTGAAAAAGGGTGAATTCGCTTCTGACATCGATGTCGAATCGGCTACTTTTTGTTTTATCGGAATCGTTCAGTCAAGTGTCGTCAGGTGGACGGTATTTAGGCTTGAAGATGGTATACAGGCTTCGGCAATCAAGAATGTCGATTTCTTCCTCGAAAGAATTTCCCGATAGAGTTGGAGAATCAATATGACCACAAAAGAAAACAAATCAAAAAAACCTTTAATTATTGCTTTCATTGTCGTTTTGGCTTTTGGGGCCGCTGCATCGATCGGACTTAAACGAATTAAAACGAGGCAATCTTTTGCAACAGCAATGCCTGAACCGGCATTGGCCGTCAAGACTCTCATCGCCCGCCGCGGCGTTTTACAGCAGAAAATTCCGGCTCTTGCCACAGTTAAAAGTGCTGCTACCATCCAGATAAAAGGAGAAATTGCCGGCAGATTGATTGAACTTCCTCTGCGCGAAGGTGATCGTTTTAAAAAGGGTGATCTGCTGGCAATAATAGATGGACGTGAACAGCAGGCTCAGCTTAGTGCTGCCAAAGCCAGAAGTAACGTTGTTGACGGACAGATTGCGGCTATAAGAGCGAATATAAAGGCGCTTGAAAGCCAGCAGCAGGGATTGAAAAGCAATTTTGATTTTCTTGAAAGCGAATTGCAGCGATACGAAAAACTTTTTAACTCTCAGGCAATTTCTGCCAGCGCCATCGATGCCCATAGAAATAAGCGCAATGATGCCGAGAGCAAACTTCAGAGCCTTTTGGCGCAGATTCAGGCGCAAAAAGCTCAAATTGCCACTCTTGAATCACAGAAGCAGGCGAGTCGTAAAGAAGTTGACCTTTGGCAGGTGCGTAAAGATTATAGCGTTATTTTTGCCGAAATGGACGGCGTTGTTTCGATGCGACACCAGGAAGAGGGCAATCGCATCATGCCTGGAACTCCGATTCTGACTGTTGATGATGTCAGCAATTTCCGTCTGATCATGCAATTGCCCCAAGGCGTTGCCGGCAAAATTAAAGTTGGACAGGTTGTGCAATCTTCTGAATGCCCAGATGCCAAATTTGAAATATCGCGAATCCATCCGGGCCTCAATGAATTTCGTCAGTTCGTGGTTGAAGCGGGGTCCGAAGGTGCCAATTGTCATTTGAAATTCGACATGCAGCTGGCGGTAGATATTATCGTAAACCAGTTGGAGGGTACTCTGGTAAATCGTTCGGCCTGCTTTATCAATTTCATGGAACCTGAAAAAACCTGGCTCTACCCAATTTCAAATGGTTTTGCTCGCCGGGTGGCTCTTGAACCATTGCTTTTGGATGCCGAAGGAAACGCCCTGTTCGATTCCCGAAAATTGCCACCAGGCAGTCTGCTGGCAGAAGGAGCCTATCTTGAGAACGTTCGCCTGCCCGCTAGTTTCCCGGTCGAGGTGCTAAAATGAAACTTATCGATAAAATTCTGGCACATCGAACCTGGTCGATAGCTTTTTGGCTTTTGGTAACTGCTCTCGGCATCATTTCCTACCTAAGTATGCCGGTCGACCTGTTCCCTGATACGGTTCCCCCCCAGGTCGTCACCATGACTATGGTTCGCGGAGCTTCAGCCGAAGATGTCAGTCGAAAAGTTACGACCCTGATTGATCGCGAGCTGAAAGGGTTGAGCGGTATAAAAAAGGTCGTTTCCACTTCCCGCGACGAAGTTTCTTCAGTAAATGCCCAATTTGAATACGGAACCGATATTAATGCGGCAATGACCGATGTAATCAATGCCGTTAATCGGGTTAAGGCAAGATTCCCAGCCGGTTCTCAGGAGCCGCAATATTTCAGGGTAACCGATGCCACCCGACCAATCATGACCGTCGCTATTTCGCCGGCTGCCAGTTCTACTTATGATTTGAAAGCGATAAGACTGCTTGCCGAAAATGATCTTAAAGAGGAATTTCTTCGTCAGCCTGGCATTGGTAGAGTCGATGTTTTTGGCGGGAATGATCCGGAAGTGCTCATAAGACTCGATTTGCAAAAATTGCGCATATTCAGATTGCCTCCGGAGCAAGTGTTGCAAAAGATCGGTGCCCAGAACGTTTCTTTGCCCGGCGGGTATTTCGAGCATGGTGGACGTGAATCTTTGGTGAAAACCCTGAGTGAGGCTTTTAACCCCAACCAGCTTTATGATATGCCAATAGCAGTTAGAAACGGAGCTGTGATCAGATTGGCCGATGTGGCTTCGGTAAGTCTCGACGTAAAAATCCAACGCAGTATTTACCATGGAAACGGGGAACCGGCAATTGCCATGAATATTCTCAAGCCTGAGGATGGTTATGCGGTTAAGGGCTTGTATAGTGGCAAGAAGTTGGTTAAAGAGCTTGAGGGAAAATACCCCGAGTTAAAATTTTCGATAACTACCGATCAGGAGCCGATAATTTCAATCAATGTCGCCGGGATGAAGGGAGCTTTGTTTTCAGCGGTGTGGATGACCATGCTGATAGTTTTCATTTTTTTGATTGAAATAAGAACATCACTGGTCATCGGCATTTCTATTCCCTTGTCGTTTTTAACTGCCTTCGCTTTTCTTTACTTCACACCCTTTACTATCAATATGGTGACCCTGTCTGGCTTGATCATTGCCGTTGGTATGGTCGTTGATGCCGCCATAGTTGTCGTTGAAAACGTTTTTCGCCATTTACGCGAGGGTGAAAGTAATGTGAAAACCATTGCTCGCGGAACCGAAGAGGTGGTTTTCTCGATCTGGGTTGGCATGCTGACGACAATTGTCGTGATGATTCCCATCATGTTTGTCGGCGGTTATCCGCAACAGGTATTGAGGCCCTTGACCATGACCATCACTTCGACACTTATCGGCTCTTTTATCGCCGCCATGACCATTGTGCCAATTTTGCTGCTGTTTTTTTTCTCAGGCCATAAACCCGACCAGGAAAAAGGCCAGTTATTCAATCGTTTGAATGAAAAAATCGAGGCAACTCTAACTTTTGTCTCTGAAATCTACCTGAGCCTGTTACGCCTGATGCAGAATGCCAGGCCTTTGGTTCTTTTGCTTGCGCTGATTTTACTTTTGCTTACTGCGCGAACGGTTATCCCAACAATTGGAAGAGAGCTGATGCCACGCATGGATACCGGACAGATAATCATTAAGGCAGATTTGCCCTCTTCCATGACGTTAGATCAGGTAAAAGAAACTATCGGTAAGGTTGAAAAAGTAATTCAGGCAAACCCACATGTTTTGAGTATTTCTACCGTTGCCGGTTCTGAAGCCGGTCAGGTCAGTTTCGGAGCCGGTGGGCAGCTTTTGCAGCAGCTTGAAATTCAGGTTCGCCTGACGACACGTGATAAGCGTTCGGAAACCATCTGGGAGATAAATCGGGCCTGGCGTGCCGAGTTTGCCAGGATTCCTGAATTGGTTGCATTTTCAGTTACCGAATTTGGCGCGACCCCGTTATCGACAACGCGGGCGCCGATAGACGTAATGATAAGTGGTCGGGACCCCGAAGTTCTTTATCAGCTTGCAGAAAAAGTTGACGCAGAACTGAGATCCATTAAAGGCTTGAATGATTTGCGCTTCAGTTGGAGTAATAGCAAGCCAGAAACTCACTTTTTGCCCGAATTGGAATTTACCAATCGTTATAACTTAAGTCCGGCGGAAATCGGTGAAATTTTAGGAACGACTTTTACCGGAAAGGTGCCGACCTATCTTAAATTGAAAGGATTCGTGGATATTGCGGTGCGTGCCGAATTGGGTGAAGGTAATTCTCGCTGGAAAAACCGGCTTGAAGATTTGGTGTTGATACGGCCCGATGGCGAACTGTTTCTTGACTCTCTTGGCAGAGCTGTTCCTGTGCTCAAACCTTCTTTGGTTACCCGCGAAAATTTAAGTGAAACCATCGATATTCTTGGAATTAATTCAGTTTTGCCTTTGTCGACCGTTGCCGAAGACGTGCAGAAAAAGGTTGCAGCAATTCCGATGCCGGCCGGTTACAAAGCCGAAATTACCGGTTCGATGGCTGACATGAATGAAACGGGGATGCGGCTCGGAAAATCTTTGGCAATAGGCATAATAATGCTATATATCGTTCTTTTTCTTTTGTTTGAATGCTGGTGGCGACCTTTTCTGGTCATGGGGGCGATCCCGTTGTCGATGATTGGCGCGCTATGGGGGCTGGTGATTCTTGACAAGCCAATGTGCATGCCAGCGATGATGGGGATTATTCTGCTGGGTGGAACAATAGTCAACAATGCGATCATTCTGATCGACTTTATTGACAAAGCGGTCAGTGAAGGAGTGTCCCGCCAGCAGGCAATCGAAACGTCGGTTCGTATAAGGCTGAGACCGATTCTGATAACAACTCTTTCTACGGTAATCGGACTTCTGCCATTGACCTTCGAGCAGGCCGTCGGACTCGAACGCATGTCGCCACTGGGGGTCGTCGCTTCTTTTGGACTGTTTGCCGGCACGATCATGACCATGGTGATTATTCCGCTGGCCTATGATCTTTGTCTCGATTTTAAAGAGCGCTTTTTTGGCAATTAAAACTCTTTCTTCAACTTAAGCAGAATAAAGAAAGAGTTTTGCTTGGCCTTTTCGCAAGCTTGCGCTGGTCAATAGAGCCTTCAATACCAGTTGTGATGGAAAAACTCGCCGGCCGGCCTGTCGACGCGCTCGAAAGTGTGGGCGCCAAAGAAATCTCTCTGGGCCTGCAAGAGGTTTGCCGGTAGCTTTTCGCAGCGGTAGCCGTCAAAATAATTGAGCGCCGAACTCATCGATGGCATGGGAATGCCCTTGCTGATAGCGAATATCAAAACCTCGCGCCAGCCCTTCTGTGCTGTTTGGTCAAGCTTTTCGGCCACAAAATCTGCCATTAAAAGGTTTTCGAGATTTTCGTTTCTTTCAAATTCGCTTTTGATATTGCTTAAAAATTTGGCTCTGATAATGCACCCCGCCCGCCATACCTGGGCAATATTGGCATAATTGAGTTTCCATGCAAACTTGTTCGAAGCAGCGCGCAACAGACTGAAGCCCTGGGCATAGGAAGCGATTTTCGATGCATAAACAGCTTTTTCGAGCTGTTCAATCAGCATTTCTTTTTTTCCATTCGTTGGGGCGTTCCATCGGTGTTTCTCTGCAGCTTCGCTTCGTTGCTGTTTCAGTGCTGAAAGATTTCTGGCAAAAACTGCTTCGGCAATTTGTGGAATTGCAACTCCCATTTCAAGGGCGATTTGCGCCGTCCAGCTGCCGGTCCCTTTTTGTCCGGCTTTGTCGAGAATCACGTCTAGCATTGCTTTTCCTGTGTCCGGATCTTTGGCAGACATTATTTCGCCGGTAATTTCAATTAAATAAGAATTTAAATCGCCCTTGTTCCAATTTTCAAAAACATGTTTTATTTCAGCGTAATCCATTTTCAATCCGGCATGCATGAGATGAAAGGCTTCGCATATCAGTTGCATGTCACCATACTCGATGCCGTTGTGTACCATTTTTACAAAATGACCGGCCCCTCCGTCACCCATCCATTCACAACATGGACTACCGTCGGCAAGTTTCGCGGCAATGGCTTGCAGGTAAGGCTTAACTGCAGGCCAGGCCGATTCATTCCCTCCTGGCATCATAGAAGGTCCTTTAAGCGCACCCTCTTCGCCCCCCGAAACGCCAAGACCAACAAATAGAAGTTTCTTTTCTTTTAAAAGCTGATTGCGGCGCTCGCTGTCAGCATAATGTGAGTTGCCGCCGTCGATTATGATGTCTTCCGATTCGAGCAAGGGTATCAATAATTCGATGCTTTGGTCGACCGGTTTTCCGGCCGGAATCATCAGAATGACTTTCCGCGGCCGTTTCAAACTTTTTGTGAAGGCTTCCAGGTCGCAAAACCCGCTGATTTTTTTGCCTGCAGCTCGTTCATTGATAAACTGGTCAAGATTTTGCCGGGTTCGGTTATAACATGAAACGGAAAATCCTTTGTCTTCAAGATTTAAAATGAGGCTTTGCCCCATGACGCCAAGCCCGATCAAACCAATATCTGATAAATTGTTCATGACAACCTCATCGTGACAAATTGAAGAAAGCAGGGGAGAGCGAAGTTTTCCCAAAATTTTCAACGACTTTATGATACTACAAGCAGGATGAAAAATTAAATCTGCCTTGTTGGCGTTTGAATTACTCTGCAATCAGAATAATTCAGCCGGTTTTTGTTGTCAGTTGCAGGTGGCGGAGTTACACTTTTTTTATAGAATATTCAGGGGGTCTTCAATTTGTTTCGGAAAATTTTGGCCGTGATTCTTTTGTTCCTTTTTCTTGCCAATCCGACTTGGGCTGACTGGAAAAGTAAAATCGTTGATCTTATCGATGAGGGTTTCTCTGATATTGCTTCTGCCAGTTGCCTGCTTATGAATCCCGATCCCCTTAAAATTAAAAGAGCTCTCACATTGGTTCCAGATTGGCAGGAATTGCAAAAGTTGCTGATGAACCGAGAATTTAAGAATACAGATAAGCGCGGAAAGTTGTCTTTGCATAAGTTAGTCGGAATAGATGGAAAAGCCAGGCCCTGGGTTTTGTACGTTCCGGAAAACTACTGGCATAAGCGACCAACCCCTATGTTAGTGGCTTTGCATGGAGGCGTTTCCAGAACTTCAGTAAGTGAAGACCCTGTCGGTTGGGCAAAAGATTCAGAGTGGCTCGAACTTGCAAAAAGCAAGGGTTGGTTTGCTCTTTTTCCGTTCGCCCAGGAAGGAGCAACCTGGTGGGATGCTGTTGGTATGACCAATATTCGCCGACAGATGCAGCTAACAAAACATCATTTCAATATTGACGATGATCGGGTTTATCTCGGCGGTTTTTCTGACGGTGCTTCAGCCGGATTTCTTCACGCCATGCTCAAGCCCGACGATTTTGCAGCTATAGTGGCTTTGAATGGACATATGGGCGTTGGCAGTCTCGACGGCGGTCTTTCCACTTACGCTCCAAATATGACTAATACCCCGGTATATGCCGTGACCACCGATGATGACGGGCTGTATCCAACATCCATCATGGCTGCCACAATAAATATGGCCATTCAAGGTGGTGCCAACATTCTTTATCGACAGCTTCCCGGAGAACATGAGTTTTCCTATGCCCGCAAAGAATTACCGCTTATTGGTGATTTTCTTGATAATCATCCGCGCTGCAAGTTTCCGACCAGAGTTTTCTGGGAAACTTCTTCTTTGGAATTTGGGCGATGCCGATGGTTGGCTATTGATCAGGTGCGAGCTTGTCCTGCTGAAAATTGGCATCGTGATTTTAATCTTGAAATGGTTTCTGACCGGGTCACCATTGGATTCATGCCCAAGCGAGTAAAGGGCGGAGTTGGGGTTGAAAAAGTCATTGAAAATACTTTTGCCATGCAAGCCGGATTGAAAGAAGGCGACCTGATTGTCGAAGCGGCAGGGAAAAAAATTCGTGGCAATTCTGATCTTGACAAGGTTAAGGCAATGGTAAAAAGGGGTGATCCTCTGGCAATAAAGGTGCTGCGTGCTTCTGAAACAATTGAATTGCGGGGGGTGCTTCCAGCAGCCGAGCTGTATTTCCTTTTTAAGCGTGAAGCGCCTTCTGCGGTCGTTAAGGCTGAATGTTGCGGTAATAATATTCAGATCAATGGCTCAAGACTTGGGAAGATAAAATTACTGCTTTCGTCTGCCCAGTTTAATCTTGAAAAGCCAATTGAAGTAACTTACATGGGAAAACCGGTATGGAAAAAGTTCGTTGAACCTGACGCCGAATTCATGTTTCTGGAATTTTTGAGAAATCGCGATCGAAAAATGTTGCCCGTTTCTTTCATTAGTCTTGATTTCTCGGAATAGCTTCAACAGGGGGCGAAGAGGTTCAAAAATTGCAAATCGATGAAAATAAAACCAGAATTTGGCAAAAGTTGTCGTTGGCCGGTGTTTTCTTATATGCTCTGATTTTTTTGTTTTTTTTCTGGCAAACGCCACTTGGAATGACTCCTGTTCTCGATGGCGCTGAAAATATTCGACTTGCCGAAGAAATTTTCCAGGGCACCTTGGCAAAAGAACCGTTTTATCGGGCAATACTCTATCCGGTCTCTCTATCAATTTTTCGTTTTATTGGTTTTTCTAATCAGGAATTGCCGGCTTTGGCTTCTATTTTAGGGCTGTTTTTGCACCTGCTTAATGCCTGGTTGGTTGGTGTTCTAGCCAATCAGATCTGGAAAAATGATCGGGCGATGACTTTTGCCATGCTTCTTTACGGCTTTTACCCGCCGGCGCTGCATTTTGCCGTCGATCCACTCGATGTAACAATGTCTTTATCGTTTCTGCTGGCAGCGGCAGTTTTCTATGAAGCCGAGCCTGAGCCTGAAGTCATCAGTTTCAATCGTGTTTTGTCAGGAACTTTTCTTGGCCTCGGAGTCTTGATTCGCGCAAACCTTTTTCCAATTGTTGGCGTCTGGCTTTTTCAGCTTTTTTTAAAAAAGAGTCGGTTAGGCGCAGCGATAGCTATTTTGTCTTTTTCCATACCTATTCTTGTTTTCGGAGGTATCAATTTTTATCGTAGTGGTGAATTCAGAATTTTACCCTGGCAGGGAGCATTCAATTTATATGCCGCCAATTGCCGTCATGCGAATGGAAAATATTTCCAGCAACAATTGATGGTGGCTGATCGTGAGTTGGGCAAGAATCCGGCGCGACTCGAGTCGGAAATCATTTTTGCCAGGGCTAGCGGCAAAAAGCCGCCTTTTTCAATCGCTGAATTCAATTCTTTCTGGATCGATCGAACCTTTGAAGATATAAAACAGGACCCTTTTCGCTGGCTTCGTCTTATTGCCATGAAAAGTTATTTTCTGCTCAACAATTTCGAACAATATAACAACAAAACTTTTATCTTTCACAAGGAATTGTCGCCGGTTTTGCGCTACAATCCGCTTTGTTTTGGCTTGATTTTGCTTCTTGCAGTTCTTGCAGTTGTAAATGGCCAATTTTCAGCGAAACTTCTATTTTTAATTAAATCAATTATTTTTTTTAGCCTTGGTATGATTGCTTTTTATGCGAGTGCGCGCTTTCGAATAATCATAGTGCCCTTTATTGCAGCAACGGGTTCCGGCGCGATTTTACTGACAGAAGCGGAAATTCTGGCGAAACGGTCTTTGGCTGCGGTTTTTTTTACCTCCATCCTTTGTTTTTCAGCCTTTGCCGGTGTGGCTGATCTGACAACTCTGAATGCTGACCGCCTGTTGATGGCGCATGCATCTGCGCGCCTGGGCTTATACGATCAACAGATGTCATGGTCTGAAAAAGTTCTGCAGGAAAACCCAAACGATATTCAGGCGATTAGACTTAAGCTAAATGCCTTTGCTAACCTTGTTCTGTCTGGACATTATCAGGAAGAAAGTGACTGGATGTTGGTAAAACCTCAGTTGGAAATGTTGCAGGCAAAGAAACTTGTTTTTGTCGATACCATATTTATTCAGGGTTGCTACCTTTATTCCTGTGTCGGTCAGCCTGCCATAGCCATTTCCCTCTGGGAAAAAGGGCTGGAAATCTCGCCGCAGAAAGATCTTTTCTTGGCGGCCCTTTTGGCTTCCGGACAGCGGACAGCAGACTCTGAAACAAAAAAAATGGCCGAAAAGTCGCCATTACTATGGTATATTTTAGCCCATAAAGGTCTTATTGACGAAAAAAATGAGATACGTTACAAAAATAACGCAGCGGTTGCTAAAATTTTATTTAAAATGTAGAGGGTAAATATTTTGACTGCCATGAAAAAGCTTTCGGTTATTATGCCGGTTTACAATGAACGACCCTTTATTCGTGAATCGGTTGAAAAGGTCGTTCAAGCCGTCAGTAAACTCCAAATTGATTTTTCTCTGTTGATTGTAGATGATGGTTCCACTGATGGAACCCGTGATGAATTGCTTCTTTTGCAGAAAGAATTTACAGCGATAAAGCTTTTTCTTCAGCCATTCAATCAAGGCAAGGGCGCTGCGCTACAGAAGGGGATCAGTGAAGCCGACGGCGAAATCATTCTTTTTCAGGATGCGGATCTCGAATATTCACCAGATGACATTGAAACTGTTCTTCAGCCATTGCTTTCAGGGCAGGCCGACGTCGTCTATGGTTCCAGGTTTTCCAGTCGACCATCTCGGCGAATTCTCAATTTTCACCACCAGATTATCAATCTGTCACTGACTTTGGCAAGTAATCTGGCTACCGGCTTGAACCTAACCGATATGGAAACTGGCTATAAGGCTTTCAGGGCTGACGTAATCAAAACTATTCCTTTGCGTAGTCAGCGATTTGGTATTGAGCCAGAAATTACTGCCAAAATTGCCAAGAGAAATTGTATTATTTATGAGGTACCGGTTTCATACAATGGTCGAGGTTATGGAGAAGGCAAGAAAATTACCTGGCGCGATGGGGTAAAAGCAGTTTATACCATTCTCAGATTCTGGCTTATAGACGACTGCTATGATAAAAAGCAGATTGCTGAAACCTATAATGATCTTGAAAGAACCCATCATGCCTGTAAATATCTGGTTGAAAGAATTTTACCCTATCTGGGCGACAGGTTTATCGAAATCGGTTCAGGAATAGGTGCCTTCAGCAGATTTTTACCGGTTCGCGAAAAAATGACCATTTCCGACTGGCGGCCAAACTTTCTTCAACTGCTGAAAAGTGGTTTTTCCGAGAAGAATCGCATTGAAGTAGAGAATCTGGATATTAACTCCAGAGAACTTCCCGCCCGATTCGCCAAGCGCTTCGACGCAGCTATTTTTTTGCATCAGCTTCAATTTTGCCATGATGAAGATCAGGTATTGCAAAATTTACACGCCCTGTTGCAAAAAAATGGGCGCTTATTGCTCGCCGTCCCAGATGGAAACTGCCTGGGAGAATACGAAAAGAAACTTGGTTATCTGCGCCGATATTCGGCAGATGAATTGCAAAACCTGCTGGTCAGAAATCGCTTTGTTGTTTTGCAGCAGTTCACCCTGAATTTTCCCGCCAAAATTATCTGGAAAGGCATTTTGCGCAAAAGAAAACTGGAACAGTTGCCACTTTTTTGGGCCAAGATTTCCGACATTCTCGTTCGCCGGTTTTCATTTCTCGAAACCCTGTTCCGGTTAGGGGGCCTGACAAGGGTTGTGGTTGCCGAAAAAATCAGTGAGTGAGCTTCCATTCAAATTCTTTGATTTTGGCTTTGTGCGGAATCTCCGGCATACCATCACAAAAATGCAGGCAAAACATCGTTGAAAGGCTGAAATACCGAGTCGGGTCAGCTTCAGAGGTTACGCGCAACATTCCATTTTTTACCACTATTTTTCCCGATGAAATCTCAGGAGTCAGGGTAATCCGAAAATGTGCCGCCTCAGGATTTATACAGACATTTTCGGCAATGACTCTAATTTGTCGGCCACCCTGATTGAGGGTTAAAAACTCTAAATCGCCTTTGAAAACTATCAGGTCGATTGTGCCGGTTTTGTCTATCTTTACAACCTTAATTTCGGTCTCAGGGTGTAAAAGGGCCTTTGCGTCTTTGCCAATCTCTATTTCCAGTAATGACCCGGCCTCGGTCTTGTAAAACCCGCCGGGGGAATAACCAGTCTTGGTTAGTTGCCTGATTTCCTGATCGCAGAAAAAGGATTGCCCAACTATTCTCTGAATATTAAGGGTACAATTGGCCGGAGTCGAGGAATGCAAAAAAGATTCCTGGCCGGTCTGAACCTGCTTTTCACTCGGCTGGGCAGAGACTTTTTTTGCCAGCATTTCAGCCAGAGAAGGCAGGCTAAGTGTAATGATCGTAGCGCTTGTCAGTATCAGTATCAGGAGCTTTGTGTTCATGCTCGCCTCTTGAGTGTGAATAAAAAATTGAAAGAACAGATACAGCCGAATAACACAAACCCTTATTTTTATCTTTTAACCAATTTTGATTTCTTACCAATTCCACCTTGTGCAAATAACTTTTTGAACTCTACCCATATTATAATGAAAAAAAACAATAACGTAGTACCTGTTGAAAACCCCGGGCGCAGACGGTTTCTTGCTTACCTGAAAAATTCAACGATCAGCAATCTGCCAAAAACTATGGCTGATGCGATGAGCAAAAAAATGATTACCGGTCGATTGGCATTCCATTCTTCGCGATGGTTTGGAAGCCTGCGTGCAATAACCGCCCGCTCAAATTCGGCCAGGTCAAGGCCAAGCCAGTTTACTTTCACCTGCTGGTGCCCTTGAACAATTTCAACCGAGCTCAAGACCGGACCGCTTTTTCCTTTCCAGAAATGGAAGGTGAATGAGATTTCGCCGTTCAGATCGAAGGCCGTTTTTTTGGCGATTGTCAGGCAGTCGGGAAAAATAATGAAATCGGAGGTTAGTTCTATTTCACCAACTACTGGGTAGCGATGACGTAAAAGCCAGTAGCGCATAAACAGATAACCGACCAGACCGAAAAAAATAATCCAGCCTTCCGCCAAAATAGTATGTTGAAGACGTATCTGCAAAGAAGCGGTCAGGAGAAGAACCAGGCCACATTTTACATTGTCCGCAAAACTCAGCGGCAGTCCCAGGCGGGTTACCTGAAAACTTTGATTGACCGGGGGAGATTCGGTGCTTGCTCTTAAATGCTGATCTTCACTGTTCATAGGATGATTCCATTAACCCATTATAAGGTTGCGTGGCGAAAGAATTCAATATTCTTCAGAATTACCTAAAAAAAAGAATCCGGGAGTTTTCCCGGACTGAAAAATAAGGAGGCAAACAAATCCATAACCCTTTTCGAGCAAAAGTGCGGTTTTGTTTACCAAAAAGATTCAGACGCAAATAAACAAATACAAACTTAAAAAAACAATAAAGATCTGTCCCGGTTTTTGGTACGTACAAACAAATAACAATATTTTTGTTTTTTTGGTAAGATTTAACCTAGTGCTCTCAATAAATAGATTCTCACAGGAGCGCCCGACCAAATGACAAAAACCGTTCTCGATGCAGTTAATACCCTTAAATTGATGCTTTCTGAAGCACTAAAAGACAGAAGAGTAGACGACGAAGACAAGCAAAAAATTCTTTTGCTTGCCGAAAAACTAGGCCTTGATAAAAGAGTCATTGAAGATGAATACAAGAATTCGATTGCCCTGGCTTCAGAAGACAAAGAGCTTCCCAGGCAATTTGATGCCAAAACCCTCTTTTTAAGTGCGTGCCAGGTAGCTATGGCTGACGGAGTTCTTACTGAAGAAGAAAAGAAGCATCTTTTTACCCTTAAAGAAGTTTTGCATATTCCTGATGACTGGTATCGTGAGCAGATGCAGTCTCTTGCCAATCAGTGCGCTAATCCGATCAGCGATTTGGATGGTGAAATAATTGATGATGCCGATCTCGATAGCTTTCAGCCAGCTCCACTGATCGCCGAAATTATTGGAAATATCCAAAAAATCATTGTCGGCAAAACAGAAGTCATCCGGCAAATCCTCGCTGCGGCTCTCGCCAATTCTCATGTTCTTCTCGAAGATGTGCCCGGAACAGGAAAAACCATGCTGGCGCGGGCTTTGGCAGCTTCAATCGATTGCACCTTCAAAAGAGTTCAGTTTACCCCCGATCTTTTGCCCATGGACGTTACTGGTTCGATGATTTTCAATCCTAACAGCTCAACTTTTTCTTTCAAGCGTGGCCCGGTTTTTACCAACATTTTTCTTGCGGATGAAATCAATCGTGCTACGCCGCGTACGCAGTCAAGTCTTCTTGAGGTTATGGAAGAGCGACAGGTATCAGTTGACGGTGCAGCTTTTCCAATTCCCCAGGTTTTCTTTGTTCTCGCGACCCAGAACCCGGTTGAGCAGCACGGAACTTATCCGTTGCCCGAGGCGCAGCTCGACCGTTTTCTTATGAAACTCAGCATGGGTTATCCCGATCATAAAAACGAAAAAGACATGTTGACCGCACATCTTGGCGGCAATCCAATTTCTGGCCTGAAGCCGGTTTTAAGCCGTCAGCAGTTTAAAATGATACAAAAGTATATTCAGCAAAAAGTAACAATTTCCAGTGAAATTCTTGACTACATTCTTTGCCTTGTCGAGGCTCTTCGAACCAATAAGAACCTTATTCTGGGCCCGAGTCCCCGTGCTTCAATCGCTCTAATGGGTGCGGTACGGGCCTGGGCATGTATCAGTGGCCGCGACTTTGTAACTCCAGATGATGTGAAATTTCTCGCCGTTCAGGTATTTGCCCACAGGTTGGTGCTGCAGCCTCAGGCGCTGGTTAAAAAAGTTCAAGCGGCGGATATAGTTGCCGAAGTTCTCAAATCGGTAAGCGTTCCGGTTATGAAAAATTGAGCGAAGAAGGATTCTGGAAATGTTTTTTCCATCTCAGTCATATAGAAGTGATGGCCAGGTCAGCCTTCTTAGAAAAGTGCTGGACTCTGATAACCGGCTAAGATCGATACTGCTTTTCATAATGTTTGCCGGCATCGTTTTGTTTCTGCCAAACCGTCATAGTAACGGCTTTCAGCCTAGAGCACTTTTGCTCGTAATTTTCCCGGCTTTGGTAATACTGTTTTGCTGGCTTTATGTAAGAATTGTCGCAAAGGGCTTTTCCGTTATCAGCCGCCAGATTCCCGAAACCTGTCTCGAACAGGATATGGTCGAGGTTGTGCTCGAAATCAGATATGCCGGTTCGATACCCTTTTCAAATGCGACATTGATCGAGGAATTCCCGGCCACTGACATTCTTGAAAGCCCTGAAGTGATTTTGAATTACCAGGATTTTAGAAAAAACGGTCGGGCGAAAGTTGTTTACAAAAACCTTTTGAATCGGGGCTATGGCCATTTTAGCATTGGTCCTACTGAAATCAGGATAACCGAACCATTCGGTTTTTTTGAAAGAAAACTGACTTTTCCACTGAAGTCAAATATCGATGTCTGGTTCAATCCTCCGGCACCAGAAGATCTCGATCTGGTAAAAGAAAACGCCCTCACCCCAATGGGAGACAGTCGCTCGACCCTTAGCGGCCATGGTATGGATTTCTACGGTATAAAGGAATACGTGCCTGGCGATGATATTCGCGCCATGAGTTGGCTGAAAACCGCACAAACCGGCAAGCCGATCATCAAGCAGTTCGAACGCGATACCAGACCCGATGTTTTTGTTGCTATTCACACCGACAAGAAGCAATTGCGCGGTTTTGGCTTTGGCAACACCATGAAAAGGCTTTTGCGAATCTCGGCAGCCATTCTTTCACAAACTCAAAAAGAGGGCCTGCCTTCGGCTATTGGCCTTTGCATTGAAGACATGGCTCATTTCATCAAACTTAATTCGGCCGTTCCGGTATACGGTTTTCTAACCGACCTACTTGGCGATTTGAAGGCCGCAGAAGAGGGCGGACTGCAACAGTTGATCAATCTGGCAATGAGAAAGGCCGGACCAGGAAGTATCGTGATTTTTTTAAGCCAAACCATTCATCTTGACATGGATATTCTTCTGGGGGCTTTGATCAACCTTCGCGGACGTGGCGCCAAAGTTGCTCTTTGGGCTATCGATGACTCAAATATGGTCAGATTTTCTGAAGATCAGCAAAACGTTCTTTCCAAAGAAGAGTTCAAAGCCCGCATGGAAGAAATGGATCTCGAATTCATTCTGTTTCCTTCAAACAAAAGTAGTATCGAGGCGTTGTGAGTCGAACATGGTTATAGAAACCCTGGAAATCCAAGAGAGCCAAACCGAAAAATTCGTGAAAAAAGCGATTCTCGTAACTTCGCTTGTTTTGGCTATTCCGTTATATCTTCTGATTCTTATTTTTACTGATGATCCCTGGTTACAGCCAGGTGAATCAGTTGGTACTTCTGAAGCCATAGAAATTACCGCGCTTGGCGGAATGGATTTCTCTCCCGCCGATCTTGAACAGATCACCTCTACCGAAGAGTTGCTTGAAAATATCGTTTTAACAGTTGATTTGCCCGGCAAAAAACCGCAGACAGAGATTTATTTGCGCGCCTGCACCTACGATAGTTTCACTGATTCTTCGATGAAATCATCGGCCAGGCACAGACCAGACTCTGAATGGCCCAATTTTGCTTTTGCCGGGATTCCAAAGTTGGTAATGCCCGATTTTCGCAAAGCTTATTTGAATTTTTATCGCAACTTCGAAGAAAGACTGCCGCATCCTCCGGTAATAAGCAAGTTGGCTGGTCCACTCAAATATTGTCCCATGCGCGATGGAAGTCTGATGCTGGATTATACTATCGCAGCGGCTGATGAATTCGAGGTTGAGTTTCTCGATCAGGAAACTTTTTCTCTTAATGATGAGTTCGACGCGTTCAGCAATCAAAGCCCTTTTCTGAGCCTGGACGGCCTAAACAAGGAGGGAATACGTGCGCTTGCCGAAAAGGCGGCCCCAGTTAAAGTAAAAATTGAAGCAGGGTCGCAGTTTAATCTGGAAAACGTTCATGATCCGGCTTTGAGAAAGATACTTGTAAAATATAACCCTGATTTAAGGCTTCAGGAAGAAGAGAATCCTGAACCTGAGACTGTCTTTTTATTGAAAAAATACCTTGAGAGCACCGCTATTTATACAACCAAATTTGTTTTTAAATCAGATGTACACCCAGTCGAAGAATTTCTGCTTACCAGCCCGAAAGGGCATTGCCAGCTTTTTGCCGCCGGATTCGTCGCCCTGTGTCGCTCGCGTGGGATTCCATCAAGAGTTGGTGTGGGCTACCATTCCAATTATTCTCAGAACGGCAAATTTGTTGTTACCCTGGCGATGGCTCATGCCTGGCCGGAGATTCTTACCAAAAAGGGCTGGAAAATAGTTGATTTAACCCCTTTAAAGTCCGAAATGCCTTCGTTAGTTAAATCTGATGTCAAGTTTCCCAGCGATGAGCAGCTCAAGAAATTTTCAGAGAAGAAATACCGGGAAGCCGCAGCCAGAAGTCGTGGCGATGCTGGCGGCTCAGGTGTGAAAGATCAGGGCGCTCTTGACAGAGGTCCTTTGCCACGCAGAAAGAACAGCAGCTCCGATAGGGATAGATTTTCATCGTCAGGCCAGCCTGGCTCAGTAATTAAGGATGATGCCAGAGAAAGTGACTATCTCCAAAGAATTCGAAACAACAATTTCAAAAAGTTGGTTAGATTTGTTCTGTATTTGCTTTTAATCGGCTCTTTTATTATCTTTGTCTATAAGTATGCCGAAGACTTTTTCAAGTGGCTGATTAAAATGCTTAAAGGGAATGATAAAGATGAAATTGCCAAAGAGCATGAACAGAAAAAGGCAACTGAAGAATTCAACAGGCTTGTCGAAAATCTTGATGCTGACGAGCTGACCGGAAAAGATCTTGCTGAAATTTTTGCCAGTTTCACCAGAATAATGGCTGCGCGAAGCAGATTCGCCAGAGAAGAGTTCGAAACCGTGAATGAATATCTTTCAAGAATCTGCCTTGAGTTGAATCTTAGGCCAATCGAGGGGCAACGGGCCGCGGCTTTCCTTGAATCTGAGGTATACGGTGAGCGTAAAATAGATGCTGAAAGTTTTATGAAATTCTGTGAAATCCTAAAGTCGATCTTGGCTAAAATTTGAGCGCTTATAAGTCTTAAAGCCTATTAAAATAGACGAAAACCTGGTCAGGGAAACTTGTTAAATGCCGTTTGCTGCCCTGTAACCCCTTATCTGGTGGCAAGATCTTTTAATCGGTGCTGGTTAACAGAAGCCTTATTCCCATGATAAAGCAGACGTCCAGCCTCGATTCAATTACCAGTTCGTCGCCAGGTCGAATTGGTACGTCGCCGGTGTCTGGTGATATTGCAATTATGCCTTCTGGGCCGACGTTGACTTTTTCCGAAATGAGGCGCATTTTGCCGTCAAAGCCACTTTTGATATAGCAGTACAGCTCTGCCCAGCCAAGTCTGCCAAAATGATTGTCTTTGTTCTTTTCCAGGACGGTGTTATCAACGTCTCCGGCTGAAATTTCTATCTGCCGCAATTTTTTTCCCACCGGCAAGAAAAGGTGCAGGCGTCCCAGGCTGTCGATAAAACCATCTTTTGGGTCTGGCTCGGTTGTGGCAAAAAAGTGCTTGAATGGAGTCTTGTTCTGGTATATTTGGCGAAAGCCACGTCTTGCGCCTATCATCAAAGAATCGGGGTATTTGCCGCCGAATCTCGGCCCTCCGGCAAATACCGGTAATATCAGGCCCTTTTCAGGGTGGGAAAAGCTGGTTCCCGGGGTAAAAATCATTTCTTTGAAGTTTGCTCCGGATCCGTCGGCCATAAATGAAATTTCAACACTGTGTAAAAGAGCAATTGATTTTTCGGGGTCGCCATAGCCAATGTTTTCAATGATTAAGGCTTTGGCCTGAACTCCCGGCATCGAACTCTGGCAGTCGTGAAGATTTTCGTTCTCCGGGTCATCCGGGGTTCTTGGTTCAACATACTTTTCGGTGCCATAGCGATCATACCAGGGCCAAAGCAAGTTAGAATCCTTTTCAAGGGCCTGAACCAGAATATAGGCAGGATCAGGGTCTCTGGTCATACTTTGAGCTATCTTTTCTGCGTCCTGGCGAAAGCGCATTATAATGTAATTTATCGGCTTGCCCTGGACTGTTTGCGGCAGTTGCAGTTCCCAGATTTCGCCGCTTTTCATCGGGATGCCATTTTCTTCGTTGAAGCTGAACTTGACTCGGCCCGGAAACATGTGGGAAGCTGAAAACGTTCGGCCAATCTTTTCGGGATCATCATAGGATTTTAGAAATGCACACTCTATGTAATGAACTTGGGCAATTGCCAGGCTGTGATTGCCGCGGCCGTGGTTTGAAATTCTGATTTTGTCGATTGGATAATTGCCAACCAGGCTTTGTATGCTGTTGAAAATATTTCGATTGAGATTATCGGGCCCACCTGCTGTTGCAAATTTCTCGCTGCCAAACTGGTCTGACCAGTTATGCCATGAGGAGGCTTCGCTGTTGTGGCACAAAAGTGAAAGATAGGCGCCATTTTCATCGATGCGTTGTGAATTCAGCACCAGATATTGTGGGTCTTTGCGAAAGTGCACTCTTACATAATTGATGCGTCTGTGGCGAAATTCTTTAGCAAAGCTAATTTCAATTGTGTGGCCGTGGTTAAGCGTCAAACCCTCTATTTCTGGTGCCCGCCATTTCAATGTGTTTTCGCTTTGCTCAAAGTTCTCGCACGGTAGGGTGATAATTTTGTTTTGTCCGCCAGCACGGTTCGCATAAAAAGAGATCGGCGAATGGCTATCGAATTCACCTGAATGTTTTTTGGCAATCTCATCCGCACTAACCGCAGGAAGAAAAATCAAACCGATTAAACCAAAAATCAGAATGAAAGAAACTACTTTTTTATTGGTGACTATCTTCACTGGAATCCACTTCTTCTGCAGTAGCAGCAGGAAAATTTTCAAATTTAAATGAAAAAACGATTCTCCTGATTATAGCACTTGTTGAGCTATAAAATGCCGTTTCACAAGTTTCGTTTAAATTTCGAACTGAAGTTGGCGCAAAAAAAAATCCGGGAGCTTATCCCGGACTGAAAAATAAGGAGGCAAACAAATCCATAACCCTTTTCGAACCAAAGTGCGGTTTTGTTTATGAAAAAGATTCCGACGAAGATAAACTTGCGCAAACAAAAATATGCGCCGGAAAGTACCTGAAAATCAGGACAAACCGGCGCAATCACTATTTTTTTTTACAAAAGTTTTAACGAAGAGTTGATACAGTTGATCGCAGACTCCAGTTTCCTTGAATAATGGGTTTCATCAGTTAGTTGCTTAAAAGTTGCGCGAATCGCTATCGAGTTGTCTGTTTCTGCCGATGAAAAAGCTCTGGCAAGAATATAGGCTGCTATTAGTAAGCGATCCCGTTCAATGAAAGTATCGGTTGGCAGGGCAGCAACCTTCTTTTCAAAGCGCTCGAGTTCATGTTTGAAAAGCTTGCGATCGAGAGGTTTTAGCGATACCAGAGCCACGATTTCATACAGTTCGTTATCAAAGTCTGTTAAATTTGGGTTCAGGGTTTTTCCTGCCCTGATCGTTTGCCAGATTGTTTGTTCATGCTCTGAAAATAGTTTTTCAACTTTTTCGGCGATTTCAGCCAATCTGGCTTCGGAAACTTCGAGTTCTCGGCCAATTGTTTGATACATCTGTTTTTCCAGGTCAGCCAGGCCATCGCAGTGGGCTAGACTCCAACATGCAGAAAGAACTTTTTCTTTTTCTTCTTCGCTTAGAGAGCTTTCTGGAGCAAGATCTTTATAACTATCGGGAGTTTGTGTCGCTTTCAACCAAAGCTCTTTTTCCTGGGACGATGCTGGAATGAATTCTATCATCGCTCGCAGGCTTGAAAGTTCAGCCTGAGAAATTATTCCGTCTGCATTTTCCATGCGTAAAAGGTAGTAAATCAGAGTGCGAAAAAAACGTGCCTCTTTGCCAGAGCTAAAAATCTGGTTAACACAATGGGCTATGACGTAACTGCTGAAAACACCCAAAGCAACTCCTGGAATAAGCCAGAACGTGCCGGTGTAAATTCCGAGCCAGAATAAGGCGACTCCCGGCACCGCCTTTGCTACGGCAATTGTTTTCTGGTCGGTTTCGTTCGGCAGATTGTTAATTTGCAACGTTTCTTCAACAAGATTGCGGCAATGTTCGATAAACGGGTCCTGCCAGTTTTGAATAGGGTTAGAGTTAAGAAGCCATCTGAGATTACCCGCAACAAAATGCCTTAGTCTTGCATTTCGATCAACTTGGCTGACCGGGTTTTCTGAAGTTGGCAGCGAATCGTTCATTTTTTGCTCCCCTTGAAAGTAAATTTTTGGCCACTTATCGTCGCTTCATACATCAAGCCTTCCCTGGGAATGACAAGAACTACTGTTCCGTCCTTGAATCCAATCGTCTCGGCAGCTCCAGCTTTTAAAACCACCGCTGAAACATTTGCACCCAGCTCGAACTTTCCATTCTTGAATTTGTTCAGGGTGTTGTCGTCCTGGAAAAAAATAATTTCGCCATATACCTGACCGCCAAGCTGAAAACCGACCGAAATCTGTGTCATCGTCGATGTGCCGATAAATTGATTTTTGTAATATACTCGGCCGTTGCCGGCAGCCCCGCCAATGCCAATGCCGGCTTTGCCGATCGATGGAAAAACTGCCCAGGCAACTGCGTTATCAAAAAGCTTTTGGTAATTTTCTCCGCTCTCTTTAACTTTTTTTATCAGCAGTTGGGCGTTTTCTTCGCCGCTGCGGCGATGTTTTCGAAACGGGTTGAGTCCTGCTTGCAATGCTGAGGCTAACAAGCAAAAAAACAGCACCAGAAAAAGCTGCCTCGAAAATTTTGTCATAATTCCTCCTGTTGAATTCTTTTTTTTATTATCTCAAAAAAAAACGCATCTAGAAATAAGAAATCTTTCAGCAATCGGACTATTTCGGGCAAAAAAAAATCCGGGAGCTTTCCCGGACTGAAAAATAAGGAGGCAAACAAATCCATAACCCCTTTCGAACGAAGGCGAAGTTTTGTTAACGAAAAAGATTCAGACCTGGATAAACCTTGAAGTACAAAGACAAACATTGATGATTTTATCCGGGCTGCAATAGCCTAAAATGAACAAGTAAAATTTTAAAAAAAATAAACTTCAACTATGTGCTTCCGGTTGCCAAAAGTTTTTATTGCCATTATTCTGAACTCAAATTTATCAACAGTCAGGAAATCGTATGGATTTTAAAAAAGTCAGTCTATTTTATTATTCTCCCACCGGTACCGGCGAAAAAATAATCACTGAAATAGGCCGCGGAATATGTCCGGAGCCTTTTCGTATTATTTCCAACAGCATAACTTATCCTGAATTCAAGGACTCGGTCATCGACCCGGAACCCGAAGATCTCGTAGTAATAATTGCGCCTGTTTATGCCGGTAGAGTAGCTCAGACAGCTTTAGAGCGCCTTGATCAGATAAAGTTTTCTGGAAATATGGCAGTTCTGGTCGCTGTTTATGGCAACCGTCATTTTGATGACGCTTTGATTGAATTGCGAGAATGGGCAATATCGGCTGGACTGAAGCCGTTTGCTTTCGCCGCATTTATTGGCGAGCATTCATACTCGCGCCCGCGTGATCCCATCGGCCATGGTCGGCCCGATGAACTCGACTGTTTCAAGGCCCATGAGTTTGGGCAGAAAATAGCTGAGAAAGTTCACGGCCTCGAAGCTGCAAAAGACTTGCAGATTCCCGAAATTCCAGGAACTTTTCCTTTGCCCGATCGGAAGGTTTTGCCAAAGATCGCTCCGGAAACAGTCCATGAACGATGTGTTAAATGCGGAGTATGTCAGAGCGTCTGTCCAACCGGGGCGGTTTATTTTGCCAGGAAGCAGTATCATACCAATGCCGATTTATGCACTCTCTGCTGTGCCTGCGTAAAAAAATGCAAACATGATGCCCGCGTTATCAGATCAGAACATTATAAAAAGGTTTGTGAATGGCTGCTTGGCATTACCAAAGAGCGGCGTGAGCCCGTAACTTTCCTTTGAGAAATTCAATATTCAGGCAAAAAAAAATCCGGGAGCTTTCCCGGACTGAAAAATAAGGAGGCAAACAAATCCACAAACACTTTCGAACAAAAGTGGAGTTTTGTTTACCAAAAAGATTCAGACGAGAACCAACATTTTCAAACATCCTTCAGTCTCGGCGATTGCCAAGAGTCTGCAAAAAATAATGGTGTACATTAAAATTTTTGAAAAAAAATGTGTTTGACTGATATAATGCCGGAAGACACAGAGTTGCTTGAAAGGGTTGGTTATGAAAATAGTTTCCCGAACCTTTTTTCTTCCGTTGTTTTTTTTCATGAGTTTTCCTGCGTTTGGGCAATTTGCTGGACTAGAGCCTGCTTTGTTCTGGTCAGAGTTTGCGGCGGTTACCGCCATTTATCGCCCTTCCAGATCTGAACAGAAAATAGCCGAGTACATTGTCAAAAAAGCCGATGAATTGAATCTAGAATCATCTGTTGACGGCTTCGGCAATGTAATTGTAAAAATGCCTGCGAGCCGTGGTTGCCAAAACTGGCCTGGCTTAATTCTTCAGAGCCATCTGGATATGGTTTGTATTGCAAGGTCCAATAGTGATTTCAATTGGGGCAGCGATGCCATTGAACCTTTTGTAGATAACGGATGGTTAAAGGCTCGGCAAACAACCCTTGGTGCCGACAACGGCGTCGGCGTTGCCGCCATGTTGTCTTTGATGGTTTCACCACCTTCAGATCATGGTTCCATAGAATTTTTGTTTACCGTTGACGAAGAAGGTGATTTTTCCGGAGTTTGTGGGTTAGAGCCTGGACAACTTCAGGGCAAGTATCTGTTAAATCTCGACAGCGAAGAATCTGGAGAATTCAATGTTGGTTGTGCTGGTGGTCAGGCCGATTCAATGGTCTTTTCCTGTAGCAGGAAAATGCCTCCGGAGGGTTACGTCGGTTTAAAAATTACTCTTGATGGTGGTCTTGGCGGCCATTCGGGTGTGGATATCCATCGAGGTCGGGCTAACTGCATCACGGAGATTTTGAAGTTGGCCAGGCAGATTATTGCAACAGCGCCAGTTAATTTAATTGAAATTAAAGGTGGCACGACTGACACAGCAATTCCTGACAGCGCCGAAATTTCCTTATGCGTTAAACCTGAATTCCAAAGTTTGATAAAGACGGTTTCTGTCAATTTTTTTAAGTCGTTAAGAAATCGTTACAAAATAACTGACCCTGATTTAAATTTGATTGTCACCAATTTGTCTAAAAATTATTCGGCGATTAGTGATGCCGATTCAAAAAAAATAATTGAATGTTTGTATGAAATTCCTTCTGGAATATTGGCAATGAGCCGCAGCTGGCCAGGAAATGTTCAGACCTCTATGAATCCTGGTGTCATAAAAACGACAGATAATGAACTGAAAATGGTTATGCATCTTCAGGGTTCGACCATGCCGGTAATCGAGATGCTTTCGCGCCGGGTTGGAGTAATTGCACAAAAATTTGCCGCGGTTCATGAGGCAGGAGAGCCCTACCAGCCATGGGAGCCGGGCGGCAATGACGATTTGCTGAACAAAGCCATCAGGGTGCACGAAGAAGTTTTTGGAAAAAGGCCCCTTTTGAAAGTTGTTCATGCAGGCGTGGAATGTGGCGAGCTTAAAAAAACCTTCCCGCATATTCAGATGGTTTCTTTCGGTCCCGACATTCGCCACGCCCATTCTCCCGAAGAAAAGTTGAGAATTTCTTCAGTGAAGCCTTTTCTGGACTTGTTAAATGGTATTATTGGCTCAAGGTAAGGTTGCGGCTTTCCATTCTCTGGAAAAGTTTTCGGTCAGAACCTTGGGAAATGGTAACTTAAAGGGGAAAGACGGGGTGTCACTGACAAAGCGGATAACTTTTGCCGTGATCTGATGCTTCTGAAAATACTTGATGAAATGAAAGCTTTCCTGGTCGATCAGGCAACTGCCGTATTTTTCAAAGATGTTTTGTCGTAGAATCTCTGACAAGACCGGCGTGTCTTTGGTTAAAGAAAAAATTCCGGGCAATCCTTCCGCCGGGATCAGTTCAATCAAATTTTCTTCGAACTTAATTCGATTTAGGGTAAAAATCTGGCCTGGGTAATGCTTTTCATCAACTGAGCCGGCACTGCCAAACAGGAAAATATTCTTATCCTTGAGCTTATCCATGGGAAAGCAGTCGAGAAATTTCTGCATTGGCATGAAACCAGCGCCATTCCAGGTGAAAATCATCGTTTTTCCCGATGACCAGGTCTGAGAATTGATTTTACGACAATCGCCGAGGTTTGCTGAAATAAGAGTTGCTTCGGCTTTGAAGGGACAAAAGAAAATGCTCTGACAAGATTCTGTGATCATTTTGAAGCCATTTCATGTTGTATTGAAAACAGTTTATACCCAACCATTTTTTTTGTCACTATCAACAGTGCTTAATTTGCCAGGCGGATAATGGCAATCTGGAATTTTCAATGCATAACTTTGTTATGCCATAAAATAAGAGGTTATAGGAACATTTTTTTAGTTCCAGGTTGGATATTGTTTTGGTATTATTAAATTATACCAGACAAATCGTTGCTTAGTTGAGGTGAAGCTATGGGTTGGTTTGAGAACATCTCAGTCAGAGGAAAAATCGTTTTTAGTTTTGCAATTGCTTTGATAATGCTTGAAATAGTTTTTGGTTGGGCGCATTGGGTGGGGAGTACTGTTGATGATAAAGCTGTCAAGGTTCAGGATGAATGTGCTCCCTTGGCAAGTTTAGCTCAGCAAATGACTTTGGAAGTAATTCAGATTCAGCAGTTTCTGACGGATATTTCTGCCACAAGAGGCAAAGATGGTCTTGATGATGGATTCAACCAGGCAAAGGCATGCTTTGATTCGTTCAATTCTGACTTGGATAAATTTTACGAAATGTATGCAAAAGAAGGCAACGAGCAGGGAAAAACGAAAATTTCAAATTTGCGCCATCGTGCTTCTGAGTATTATGAAGTCGGCATAAGAATGGCTCAGGCTTATGTTGATAGTGGCCCGGAACAAGGGAATAAATTGATGGGGCAGTTTGATGCGGTTGCTCTAGCCCTAAAAGCTGAAATTCAGCCTTTTGTCGCTGAGCACAATGAAGAGCTGAATCAGAAAGTTTATGAAATGCGGGTTGCTCTTAACAGCTTTAAGAGCACTACAGTGATAATGAGTATCGCAGCTGTTATCGGAGCTTTCCTGGTGGGTTGGCTCCTGGTCTATTCAATAACCAAGCCACTGAAAGAATCTGTTGCCATGATTCAGCAAATAGATTGGGGAAATCTTGATGAAAGATTGAATATGATTCGGAAAGATGAGTTTGGAGTTCTCGCCAGACATCTGGATCAATTTGCTGAGAATCTGCAAAAGGAAGTTTTTGCGGCATTTCAAAAACTTGCAGATGGCGACTTCACTTTCAAGGCAAATGGTCTTATCTCGCAACCGTTTTCACGTGCTAATAAAAGCTTGAACGATCTTGTGTTGCAGATGAAAGTTATTGGCGATCAGGTTGCAGCGAGTGCCTCGTCTTTGTCTGAAGCCAGTCAAAATCTTTCTCAAGGCGCAACGTATCAGGCAAGCTGTCTTGAAGAGATCTCTAGTTCAGTTACGGAAGCGACCCAGCAATTGAAGAAAAGCTCTGAAAACGCCTCTCGGGTAGGTAATTTATCTCTGGAGGTTAGAGGGGCAGCTGATAATGGCTTTGATCTTATGACCAGGATGGTTCAATCCGCCAACGCAACTTGTGAATCAGGAAAAAATATTTTCAAAATTATCAAGGTAATTGATTCCATAGCTTTTCAAACTAATCTTCTCGCTTTGAATGCTGCAGTTGAAGCTGCTAGGGCTGGAAGACACGGCAAGGGATTTGCTGTAGTTGCAGAAGAAGTAAGAACCCTTGCGGCACGGAGTGCAAACGCAGCCAAGGAAACGGCTCAATTGATTGAAGAGTCCCTGGCCAAGTCACAAGAGGGATCTACCATCGCTGAGAAGACGGCGGAGGCTTTGGAAAAAATTGTTGCTGGAATAAACAAGGTGACTGATATCGCGACAGAAATTGCACAGGCAACGATTGAGCAGTCTGAAAGCTTATCTCAGATAGAGGAAGGGCTAAGACAGGTTGACGGAGTGACGCAACAAAATGCCGCCACAGCTGAAGAGTCTGCCTCTGCATCGGAACTTCTTTCTGGACAGGCCAATGTTATGAAGGAATTTCTAGATCGCTTTACTCTTGATAAAAGTGCCAAAAATTAACTCTGGCAGTCCATTTAGAAGAACAACGCACCCAAAGGGATTCGAATGGTTTTCTTTTGCAAATGCTATTTTTAAAATACTATCTTCAAAATTTGTACGCATTTGCTTTCGTTGAAGAGAAATTTGTCTGGTGACAGATTTACTTTATCATTTATAATAATTCAATATTCAGGAGAAACTTTATGACCAAAAGAGAGCAAATCAAAAAAGAGATTGATGAAATCAGTGACGATTATCTCGAAACTCTTCATAGAATAATCGTTGCATTGAAATCAGAGGCCAAAATTGGCCCGGCGACAATAGCTTCTTTTAAAGAAAATCCTTTGAAAAACAGTCTTGTTTTTGAAAAAGATATTATTACCCCTATTGATGAAACCTGGGACTCTGACCAATGATTATTCTGGATACTCATGCCTGGATTTGGTGGACAAGTGAATCGCCAAATCTTTCTGAAAAAGCTGCTGACGCAATCAAGAATGCGTCACAGATAGGAATTCCTGCTATTTGCTGTTGGGAACTCGCAATGCTTGAGTCAAAAAAGAGAATTGGTCTGAACATTGATGTTCAAGTCTGGATTGACCTTGCCCTGCAGAAAGAAAAAGTTCAATTGATTCCTTTGTCCCCAGAAATAGCAGTTCTTTCGACCAGACTTCCAGAAGAGTTTCATGGTGACCCGGCCGATAGAATAATTGTGGCATCAAGTCTTGTAAACAAAGCTCCGCTGGTAAGTAAAGATACCAAGATTTCATCTTGCAATTTTGTCAGGACAATCTGGTAAAGTTCTTTTTTTTTGCGCCCAAAAGAAGCTCCCTCTATTCAAATCAATGGTGCGCCGTTCTAAAAAGAACAACGCACCCAAAGTGCTGTGAACAAACCCCGAAAATGCTTATTGTTGCTAGGCTTCTATTTATGGATTGCGCTCGATACCCCCAGAAATACCCCCAAAAAACTTTGGTTAAGAAATTTTCTGATCGCTTCAAAATTTCCGCCGATTTATCAGGCTATTTTGATTTGAAGCCGATCTTCTTCTTTTTCAGTTCTTTGTCGATCAGGTCGAGAATAAAATCAATGCTGCTACCCTGCGATTTAACGGTTTTTTCAAGCTCTGATATTCTAAGGTTAAGCTCTCCGTGTATTGCAGCAACT
>CAZTHA010000002.1:0-41761 GCA_964613435.1 uncultured bacterium | reverse complement strand
TGGGCGTATGCACCTGCATATACGAAGGGTTACCGCCACTCTCTTCAAGGGCGGCTTTTTGCACAAGGCTCTGTGGCTGGCTGGCCGGGTCACTCCAGGTTGCAAAAACATCCGGATTCCGATAGGCCGAAAATCCGATCTGAGCATCCGGAATTTCTTTGACCTGAAGCGTTACCTGAAATTTCCAGCCTTTGTTTTCAAAAATACCTTCACAAAACTGTTGCGAACTGTTTCCAGCGTTGCCGGGGAAAAGCTGCTGACCGAATCTGGTCGCCGAATCGCCGGTTAAAGAAGCCGGCAAGCCTGGTTGCAGCTCGTCAAAATCAACCTGATCCAGAAGGGTATCGAGAATCAAACGCGCCTTTTGCTGAGCAAAGATCGAATTGGCAAGAACCATGGAATTGCCGGTATCCTGGGTAATCAAAGCGCTGATAGGAATGATCGCAGCCGCCAGAATAAGCGTTGCGACCATTATCTCAATCAGCGAATATCCTTTTTTCATCAACACCACCGCATCAGTTTTTGTTATTCTGCTGCAAAACCCTTATTTCTGTCTGGCCTGGAGGCAGAATCTTGAGCGGCAAATCGATTCCATGCTGGTTCCCGGCGCCATCGGTGACGTCGACCGTCAAACGACGCAGATCGGTCGGGCTCATGTAGAAAAGGTATTCTGGGCGACTACCTTTGAATTTTCCCGCGGTCTGTTCGTTCAAAGAAACGCTAACCTGCCGACTCTGATTGGATTCTTCAAGATTCAGACTCAGTTCGATCGATGCAGAAGGTTTTACATTGTCAATGATATCAATATTACACAAGAATCGCTGATGTGCAATGCCGGTAAAAATCTGATCATCAGCAAATTCGAACCGCTGCCCGGCATTGGCCGGCAGAATGTCATCTACATCTTCGATATAAGTCTGGGTATCATTAAATCTCGAGGTCAGATTGACCTTGGCCGGGTCAGCTGGTTGGTCGTTATAGCCACCGGCGACCGAAAAGGTTCGGGTACTGTTGTCACGACTGTTGATGAAAGTAAGATTAAGTTCCGGGGCGTCATTATCAACAACCGCAAGTTCGAGGGGATCAGACTCGATAAAGTAGTTCATCCCATCATCTATATGAGCCACAACGGTATAGGGAAGCTTGCCATCGAAAGGCTGAGCCATCGTCACTGCGTATGCCTCCGGCAGCCATCCGTTCGAATTGTTGTAAAAAGCCACTACGCTAGAATCGGCACCAGCCTCATCAAGAGTGCCAATTGGGAAAGTTCTTGAGAAATCAGCCGAAGCAACGGTCGAGTAAGTCAAACTCGCAGTCTGCTGTCGCTGAACTGCTGCAGCCATGCCTCCGGCGGGCAATTCTGCCGCCAGTTCTGAGGACATTCCATAACTCTGCTGATCAAATCGCCGATACTTGATTTCAAGCAAATTGAGCAGTGCATCAGGGTTGTTATCAGTAACCTGAACCCGTATTTCCGGGTCAGCAAGAGGATCGCCGGTGGTCGGGTTCTGTGGAACAGAAATCAGGCTGAATCTTGCCGGAATCAGATCGAGGATCTTGACCCGAACCATCATCGAGCCGTCGAACAGAAGATCAGTGCCTTCTTTGTTCAGTGGTGGAGCAGTATTTCCAGTCGAGCAATCGCGGAAATCATTTGGAGAAGAGCAGCTGTCAGACGAATCGACAACGATTTCACGCACGAGATTATTGTTTTCGTATACCAGACTGTCTTCCCAATTTACTATTTTAGAGGGATCACTTGAAGAATAAACTGGTTTCCAGGCCAATTCCTTGTATTTTCCTTCAAGGACGACCCGATAAAAACGATCAGGATTGACCGTCGTTCCAAATGGCACCCTGAAAGTCACCGATATCGGCGCGATGGTATTGGAAGTTCCTGACAATGTCTGCCAGTTTAGAAGATAGGGCTGATTTACCGTCGCCATGCCTGCGACACAGGCATCCTGATTATCAGGGGTGAGAATTTTCCAGCGATATTGAACCGAACCCGGCCGAACGCCAGATTTCTGGTCAAGTGCTACGTTTGAGTTTTCATCGCGACAGGCATAAAAGATTTCAGCTGAACCGGTAAAATCGATTGTGGCACTCTGAGCGCTCACTGTCAGGCTCTTTTGCGCGATATAATCAGTTTCTGCAGGAACCCATGCCTTTGAAACAGAAAAAGTTATGCGTTGTTGGGCATCTCCCTCGAGCACCGTCTGAGATTCAACCGTAACCGTCCTGCTCCGCAAGCGGGAATGAAAATATCCGTCAGCGTTGTTGGCAGCGACATTAGCCAGATTGCCGGCCTGAATCTCGGCTTTCCGGTAGCGAACCCACAATTCCACTTTTTTCTCACCGAGAGAAGTAAACTTATGGGGCACCGCTTGTGATTCCTGGGCCTTGGGCAGATAGCTTGACTGCACATAAGTGGTCAAAGACGGGTTTTCAAAGAATCGGTAATAAAGATAATAGTCGTTTTCCTTGTTCTGCTGGCAGACAAGCTGAGTCTGGCCTTCTGCCTGATAATTACAGTTTACATCTTCACCGGGAAACAGCACGACATTGCCGTTCACCGGCTCGCGAATGACGATCTGGTTCGGCGGGAAAATTCTCGGCAAAGGTTTTACTTCGACGGTAAAAGGCACCTCGAGAGTCGTTGCGTAAGAATCGGAGTTCTGATAGTGAATAACGCACTTGGCGTTGTAAACTCCCGGTGTATTGTAGGTCTTGTTAATAGAAGAGCTAGATTGTCCGGAATCTATTATTCCACTACTGGAGCCATCGCCCCAGACCCATTTATAACCCGTAATACGGGAATTGATCTGCAGACTTCTCAGCAAGGCGCTCGCCGTGTAATTATTACTGACCGATTCAAAAACGATGCTGGGAACGGAAATATTCACGCCACGCGGCGGCAGACGCCAGGTATAGGTGTTCTGTTGTCCCCAGGTGGTGTTGGCACCAAGGCTTGGATATGGAGGCCAGCTCAGGCCGACCCCTCCGACAATAACCCCGGGAGTATTGTTCGGAAAAACATATGAACCATTGAACGGCAAAACGAAAGGCAATGAAGGATAGCCCTGAGCTGCCCACCATGCCCCGGCAAGCTTTGCTTCTTCGTAAATCTTGGTTGTCGGATTTGTACCGCCACTTGTATCGACCCAGACTCTGACGCCTTCTCTTGTAGGATCATAAGCGCCGCCCAGAGGGTTGATAAAAATCTTTACGCCGACATCAAAATTGATTCTGACCGTTCCATTCGGCAGTGCTTCGCCGATAGAACCGGTAAATGAGTCCAAAGATTCATAATAGGTGCTACCGCCACCAAGGCTGACGTCAGCGGCAGGAGGAGGCATGCTGATCGTGTTGTTCCAGACGTCGCCACGGCCATTGAAAGAAAACGGTGATCCGGGAGGCGTACTCTGATATCTGGCCAGAACGACCAATCGAGCTGGATTACCCCAGGTTGTCGGGTTTTGAATAGAGAAGCTGAAGGTCTTGGATGAGGTAAGAATATCGTTATTAACCGGAGTAAAGGATCCGGAAAACGCCTGAACGAAATTACTATCGTTTCGCCAGGAAATAAAGGCTTTTACGTATATCGTCTGCGGCGTACCGGAAGCGTTTTGCGGCGACTTGTAGATCTCCACGGTCGAGGTAGCCAGCTCAACGGTAAATTGCGCCGAGAATTTTCGGTTGGCAGCAACCGGCTCGTTCATATTTCCGGTGTCGGGAATTACATTGATAATTCTTTCAAAGCTGTTGTCGAAAGCCTGGGCGGAACCTGCTGTCAGAAGAACGGCAACGAACATCAGTAAAGAAGAGAACCACTGGAATTTCAGCAGATTGATTCTTTTCATTCTTTCTTCTCCTTTGCCGGCGTTTGAACGGAATAACGTACCAGAGGAGTGGTCTGCAGATGTTTTTCAATTAGCGGCAGCAGCGCATCGGTCACTTCAACCGCCTGATATTCAGAAAAGTAGACACCATTGCCAAATGGCTTTTCAAGCTGTTCCAGAGCAGGGTTTCTTTTGGGAGGAACTGCGCCGGCTCTTGATTCGACCCCTTGCAGCAACACATTTTCGAGTTTGAATGAAGCCTTGTTGACTATGGCCAGAAACTTTTTTTCGGCCACGAGACGATTGATTTCGATCATCAGGGGGCGAATCAACTGGGTTGAGTAAAAGGCAAGAATCTCTTCGAGGGTATTATTGATTCTTTCTTCAGTTGCCTTTTCCTGGCCCTTGACGATCGGCATCTTTTTAATCGCCAACCGATAATCATCCATCACCAACGCAGCAATTTTATATTTCTGCCCAAGCATAGTCAGAAGTCTTCCCGAATCGACAACGGCCAGTTTCGAACCATCTTCAGGCTGGACCGCATGCAAGGATACACTTGATAAAAGAATTAAACAAAACACCAATAATTTCTTAAAATTTGCCATCGACATTCCTCCCGGTACAATTCTTCTGTTGATAAAGCAATTTATGTGCCGCAGCCTCAATTTGACTGGCAAAAGATGAAAACTATCAATTTCTCACCGCCTTAGAGGCAACACAAAATATCGTCAGATAGCATGAAGTAGCGCCCCGCCGAAAAATTTTTTTACAGAACGGCCTAACTTTTTTTACAACAAAGAGTTACCTTCGCCTGGAAATAAAAAAACTCTTTACAAAATAGATTTTTGACGATATTATCTATAATATAAATAAACAAAAAGGATTTTTATCTATGAAAAACGACAAAGACATGAACAACATCGAACTCGAAGATCTTAAAAATGGTTTTTGCGAAAACGAAGAATACTTTCAATGCCTGATCTGTGACCGAACTTTCGAAAAGGGTCGCATATTCAATGAAGATGACCAGCTTTACGATGCCCGACGTTTTGTCAGGCTTCACATTGAAAATAAGCATAGTTCATCATTCACCTGGCTTGTCGGTCTGGACAAGAAAGAAAACGGTCTTTCAGAGCACCAGGCTCAGCTGTTACATCTTTTTTACCAGGGTTTGACCGACCAGCAGATCCAGCAAAAGTTGAAAATCGGTAGTATTTCTACGGTTAGAAATCACCGTTTCTCCCTTAAGGAAAAGGAAAAACAGGCAAAAATTTTCCTGGCAATCATGCAACTGCTGCGAATGCGTGAAAATCAGCCGCCCAGATTCATCAAGCCCCATGAAACAGCAACAATGATCGATGATCGTTACAAAATCACTTCCGAAGAAAATGAGAAAATTCTCAAAAAACTCTTTCCAGAAGGTCTCGATGGAAGACTGCAAACTTTTGCCGTCAAAGAAAAAAGCAAACTTGTAGTGTTGCGACACATTTCAGATCGCTTTCAGGCCGGCCGACTGTACGATGAAAAAGAGGTAAACGAGATTTTGAAAGAAATTTATGACGATTATGTCATGCTAAGACGCTACTTGATCGAATATGGATTTATTGATCGTAAAGCCGATGGGAGCAGTTATTGGCTGAAAAAGCAACCGTAAAAAAAGGCTGTCCCATAGGAGCCAACTTGTAAAAACAAGCCTGTGGGACAGCCCCTTTTCTCTGACAAAGGCTATTTTTCCGGAACAGCACCAGAAGTGGTGAAAGAAATACCAAAAAGGCGGTTTTCTTCAAGCACCTGAACACTATAAAAGCTGATACTGACAACCGGGTCGATCAAAGAGCCGTTGACCAGATGCTTTTTCAACTTGGTCTTGGGAAGATCGGACCAAAGAACATCTGAACTCTTGTCCTGGATCGTTACCAGTGCATTGCGGATATTGGTGAATTTTCTGGTAAAACTGGTGCTGATATCGCCGTCGAAAGCACTGTTTGAAACCATGCTGCGATAATCGAATTTAACCACAACATCGCGCAGGTAGTCGCCTTCATAGGGTCCTGAAGTCAAAAATGTCGAAATCTCCTTCTGGCTGCCGGCAAAGAAGAGAGTTGAAGTAACTTTTTTGAAGAAAAAAGCTCCTCCCGAAACAACGGTATGTTTGTACAGCAATTCGCCATTATTCCATGTTTTAATAAGTCTTTCAATCGTGTCGATTTCACGGTTTATCTGATCAAGATTCTTGCCGCGCACAACAAGATAACCATAGGTAGCAGCTTGGACGGCAGAAACAAAACCTAAAAGCAAAACAACGACCAAAAAAAGCCTGAATTTTCGCATATATTCCCCCAAATTTTGATTTTACCATATAATTCTAAGGAAAATTTCTCGAAGCGTCAAAAAAATTTGCTTTATTCTACCAATTCTAACGATGTGGGGTCCCAAAGGCCGTTTTTTACTCATATCCCTACACCACAATGACCCGAAGGGAAAACTTCAACATTAGCTGAAGCAGGCGTTTAAAAACATCTGACCGACTCTGAAAGAATACAAATAATAATAAACAGCCCATTTTATTGACAATGAAACCCGGAATATAAGAAAATAGCTCAAGATACTTGAAGTAAAATAAAAACCGAGAGAGTAGTAAAATGCCAGACAAAAGAACTGGTTCGCTTTGTTTGTCTTTGTCCTTTTTTGCCCTTCGAAAAATGAATCTATTTCGATTCATTCTGATCCTAACCGCCATATTTTGGGGCATTTTGCCGCCGAGAACTCTTGCCAAAACCAGGCCGGATGTTTTTGAATTGAGCCTGGAAGAGCTTCTTGAAATACCAATTGTTGCAGCAAGCACCATCAGCGAAAAACCCTCCGACTCCCCGGCTTCGGCAATCGTGTTTTCTTCGGAAACAATTAGAGAACGAGGCTATACCAATCTGCTTGATCTGCTTGAAGACGTTCCGCAAATCGAGGTAAACCGAAGAGTCGATACCGGTCATAACAACTATCTCACGGTCATGGGCATCAGTGGAGTCGAGCGCATGCAGATCATGGTAGACGGAATCCGCGTCACTCCAATCACCGGCAACCTTTATTCTCTTGGTCGCCAATTCTCGCTTCAGAATGCCCAAAGAGTGGAAATCATCTTTGGTCCAATGTCTTCAATTTACGGTGCCGACGTTTTCAGTGGCCTGATCAACATCGTAACCCATAATGGCCACACCTCGAAAAACAGCGAAGTGCACCTTGAAACAGGTTCCTTCTCAACCAACAATTTGTCGCTGACTTTCAACTCCGAAATCAAAGGGCTTTTAAAAGGAAACTCAACCAGTAATCCAGGCTTTTCGCTCACTTTTCACGACATTTCTTCAGATGGCCCCAATCTGCCAAAATTTTATCCAAAAGAGTTCGCTTGGTACAACAATCAGTTTCAATCCGGCAGAATGTTGAATTTTCCGGGAAGCAACGCAGAAAGCAAGACAAATTTCCGGCCTTTCAGCGTTGAAGAAAATTCCCGTTTCATTCAAGCCAGATTCAATCACAAAAGATTTGAACTGGGCATGATTCGGATAAGCGAAAGCCACTCTTCGTCGACCGGGGTTCTGCCTGATTTCACGATTTACGATCGTTCAGCGGTGTTTGAGACTCATTACAACACGATCTACGGCATTCATCGCCTTTCCGGGCCCTCCAACCGCTGGAATCTGCAAAGCCAGATTTCGCATCATTTCTACGAAGTCGACCCGGCAACCAACCTGGTAAACAATTTTTCCGGATATCAACCTGGTTACAAATACGCTCGCGACCGCAGCACTTCAATTGAGGAGCGCCTGACACTTAGAACCAGCCGTAATAAAATCCTGACTCTCGGCCTAACCTATCAGCAACACGACTCAATGCCCAGAACCGCAGACCTTTCCAGCCCTTACAATCGTGATGTACCAATCGAGTCACAGGGCCACATTTATCCTGGTTCAAATCTTGGTGCACTATTACCTCAGGGTATTCCGCTTGAGACATATAAAATCAACTACGAAAACTTTGGTGGATACGCGCAATTGCAGACCAACTCCAACCGCAAATGTCAGATAATTCTCGGCGCAAGATATGATAAAAACAGCCATTACGGCACATCTTTCAATCCACGACTGGGAATCGTTGTCAGGCCAAATGAAAAAACCAACGTAAAACTTCTTTACGGCACAGCCTTTCTCGCACCGCCACCAGATAAAACCTATGCCCACTACGGCTCTTTCGCCCCCGATCCAAACAATCCCGGCGACGTAAAAAGCTATTACCTGCATGTAGCAAACCCCGAGTTGAAACCAGAAAAGGTCAGATCGATGCAGGCCGAAGTTAGTTTAAAAATCGATGACAAGAAACGTTTTACCCTGAACGCTTACCGTTCAGACATTAGCAATCTGCACCAGATGGCCATTCTCGGCCCGGGAACCTTCAAAGGAAAACCGGTCGACACGTTAGCGCACTGGACCAACCGCGGTGAAGCCACAGCTTATGGCGGTTCGATACGCTTTGACGGGCTGAGCTTTCACCAGAACTTCAGGTTGAAATATTTCGCCGCACTGGCTTTTTCCAATGGCGACGTTGCCGGAGAACCCCTGCCATATTCGTCGCGAACCTCCGCCCACGCAGGATTAACTTTCGACCGAAACCGGCTGACGGTTTCGCCCAGGTTTATTTACCAGGGAAAAAGCTATTTGCAATATAAAGATGCCTCGGGCATGCAGCTTTCAAATTCACCTTTCGTAATTGCAAATCTATTCGTCAGATACCGCCTAAACTCAGGTTCAAAAGCTTCTCATTCCATATTTATCAATGTTCGCAATCTTTTCGATCATCGATATTATCATCCGGGCTTTGCCGAAGGGGGCGTTGGTTTAAGCAATGCGCCCCAGGAACCCCGTTATGTTTCAGCAGGCTTTGACCTTCAATTCTAGGTTTGACAACCTAAAGACAACCTTATAATCTGTTATGGTGTTACAGCCATCAAGAAGGTGGTTTTGTCAAAATTCGCTATAACGGATCATTCTCTCAGTCATGAAGAAAAAAGATTTTACCCCCCGCCAACTCTTTGAATCAAACCAGAATTAAAACAAACACTTAAATCTCAGCCTGGAGACGAAAAATGAAAAACATCAGCGATGCTACAAAACAGGACTGGTCGACTCAAACCTGCGAACAGGCGCTTACAGGGTTTTCTGTAACTGAGAATGGCCTCAGCAATGAACAATATCAGCAAAGACTGGTTGAGTTCGGCATCAATGAAATAGCCAAAGGCAAACCAACCCCCTGGTACATTCTTCTGGCCAGACAATTCGCCAGCCCACTGATTTACATTCTTCTTCTCGCCGCAATCGTCACCGGTTACATGGGTCATTTCAAAGATGTTTTCATCATTTTGACCGTTTTACTGGTCAACTCGGCTATCGGTTTTCATCAGGAAAGAAAAGCTGAGCGGGCCATAAACAACATAAAAGGCATGAGCGCTCCGACCTGCCGGGTTCGCCGCGATGGCAAAATCGGCGAAACAGAAGCTGGTAAAATCGTTCCCGGTGACATAATAGTTCTCGAAGAAGGCGATAGGGTTCCTGCCGACGCAAGAATTCTCTCTGCAGTAAGGCTGCAGGTTGAGGAATCCATTTTTACCGGAGAAACGGTTGCTGCGCCGAAAAATCCGGAACCACTCGATCAGCCTTCTGGAATTGCCGACAAAACCAACATGGTTTTCATGGGAACCCATGTTACTGCCGGAAGAGCAGAGATACTTGTTACCAGCACCGGGATGGCCACAGAACTTGGTAAAATTGCCGGATTGGTTCAATCAGCAGACGAAATTTTGACCCCACTGCAGAAAAAAATCGAAACCTTCAGCCATCAGGTTATCAAGGCAATTCTGGCTATATGTGCCATCATTTTCGTTTCAAGTCACCTGGTCTGGAAGCAGGAGTTCGAAGAAGTATTACTAAACGCTATAGCAATTGCAGTTTCAGCGATCCCGGAGGGCTTGCCAGTAATAATCACTCTGGTTCTCGCGGTTGGGGTAAGAAGAATGGCCCGGCACCAGGCACTCATCCGCAAACTGCCGACGGTCGAAACCCTTGGTTCGGCAACCGTAGTTTGTACCGACAAAACGGGAACCCTGACCAGAAATGAGATGGTAATCACCAGAATCTGCACATCCCAACAGACTTTTCAGGTGACCGGCGAGGGTTACAGACCAGAGGGCACTATAATAGCCGATGATGATGGTAAATCCGACGAAAAAGCTCTAGAAAGCCTCGTTAAAACCGCCGTTTTATGTAACAATGCAACTCTAAAAAAAGAAGATGGCGATTGGAGAATGATTGGTGACGCCACCGAAGGGGCGATGCTGACCCTGGCCGGGAAAGTACAGGCTGAATTACTGGAACTGCGTGAAAAGGAGCCAAGAAAAGCCGAATTACCTTTCGACAGCAAAATCAAATTCATGGCCACCGTAAATGAGCATCCGGAAGGCTTGAAAGCCCACTTAAAAGGCTCTTTTGAAGCAGTCTTGAGCCGCTGTACACATATCCTCGACGGTCAAACAGTTCGCGAGATTACCGAGATAGACAAAAAGCGATTCAGCCAGATGAATCATGAGTATGCTTCTTCGGCTTTAAGAGTAATTGCTTTCGCCGAGCGCCGTTTAGATGAACGAACCCAACCCGAGGCTTTTGTAGGCAGTGATCAAGCCGGCTACACCCTTCTTGGAATTGTCGGCATGATCGACCTGCCGCGCCCGGAAGCGATAGAGGCAGTTACAAAATGCCGCAAAGCGGGAATCCGAGTAGTCATGATCACTGGCGATCACCAGACCACCGCCCTGGCTGTCGGCGGACAGGTCGGGCTTTATGAAGATGGAATGGAGTCAATAACTGGAAGCGACCTGGCACGGCTTTCAGATCAGGAATTGCGAGAGAAAGTTCTGAAAATTGCCGTCTATGCACGCACATCTCCAGAAGATAAAATGAGAATAATTCAGGCGTTACAATCGCACGGGCATATTGTCAGCATGACCGGCGACGGTGTAAACGATGCGCCGGCCTTAACCCGGGCCGACATCGGCGTGGCGATGGGGCGCACCGGCACAGATGTTGCCCGCGAAGCCGCCGGAATGGTTTTGGTGAATGATAACTTTGCTTCAATCGTTGCCGCGGTTGAAGAAGGCCGGATAATTTTCAACAATCTTCGCAAGGCCATAGGCTTTCTGGTTTCAACCAACGTCGGAGAAGTGCTGATTTTTCTGGTTGCCTCGCTATTCGGTCTTGCCGCACCTCTCAGGGCAGTACAGATTCTTTGGGTCAATCTGGTAACCGACGGCACGACTTCAATCGCTCTGGGTGTCGACCCGGCTGAAGGCGACGAAATGGAAAAGCCTCCACGAAAACCTGATGAAGCCTTATTGTCAAAAACGATGCTGACTCAGGTCGCAGTCGTATCAACGCTGATGTGCGCCGGCACTCTTTACGCACACAAGATCGGCACACAGGCAGGAGGAGAAACGCTAGGTAACAGCATGGCCTTCTGTACCGTAGTATTTTTCCAGTTGTTCAACATTTTCAACTGCCGCAGCTACGAAAAATCACTGATAAGCGTCGGCATCCTGGCGAATCCGACACTTGTTGGAGCAGTATTTCTCGCCCTGACCCTGCAAATGGCAGCCATATACCTTCCCTTTATGCAAAACCTCTTTGGGGTATCGGCTCTTAATGCTCAGCAACTTCTTTGTTGCGTCGGCATTTCATTCAGCGTTATTCCTGCCGTAGAAGCGGCCAAATTTTTGCAACGCCAGTTCAATTGAGAAATCTATAACGATTGAATAAGAGCTAATTTGGCAGGCGTTCGAAACCGTTACCGTAAACCTGTTCTGTTTCCTGAACAATCACGAACGAATCAGGATCGGTCTCGGCAACAAGTTTTCGCAATGCCGGCATCTGTTTTTTGGAGACAACGGTCGAAATAGTTGTTTTGCAAACTCCGGTATAGCCGCCCTGTCCCTGGTAAACCGTCATGCCTCGAGGAATTTCAGCAAAAACCGCCTGCTTGATCTCTTCCGGCTTCTCGGTAATTATCGTGACCAGATTATTGGCACTGAAGCCGTTAAGCACCGCGTCAAGCGTTTTTGCCTGAATAAAAACGAATATAAAAGAGTACATCATCGTTTTAAAACCGGTCATGGCATCAGCGAAAGTAAAAAAGCCAAGTGACAACACAACCACATCCATGGCCAAAATTGTTTTTCCAACCGGAATTTGTCGTAGCTTACGTACCATCTGCGCCAAAGCATCTGCTCCGCCGGTGGCTGCCCCCTGATTGAACACAATTGCCATGCCGGCCCCAATCATCATTGCTCCGTAAATTGCCGCAACCAAAAGCTCATGACCCAGAACCTCCCGGATTTTTTCGGCATATCCGGATTTTTGCAGCAACCAGAGGATGATATCCATTGAAAAATAAAGAAGGGTTGTCGAATAAACCGACTTCGCCCCGAAGGAACGACCGAGTATCCGGACTGCGATCGCAAAAAGAATTATGGTCAGGCCCCATGAAACAAGGCCGACAACCGGCGGCATTTTTCCCGCAAAAAAAGCGTTGCCCAACAGTTTGGCAATGATGATACCCAGGCCGGTTACCCCACCCTCAAAAAGGTGCAAAGGCAAGATGAAAATGGCGTAACCAAACGCCGAAAGCAATGTACCGAAAGTAACCAGCAGCCATGAATAGGCCTCAGCAGCAGACCAGAAACCTTTGTCGGAGTTGGTCAATTCCTGGTCGCCTCGCAACTGCCGTCGCAATCATGATTAATATCTTCGCTACAGCCGCCCAAATACTGGTTCAACTTGCCTTCGGCCTTGAGCTTCTCAAATTCGCTGTCGGATTTAACTATTCCGGCTTTACGAAACAGGCGCTTGAGAATTGCATCCTGAATGGCAAGCTGCAAACCCCTAACCGCAAGCAGAGAACAATGTACCTTATTTTCCGGCAGGCCATCGAGGGCTTCGACAATATCGTTGTCAGACAACTTTAACGCCAGCTCGACCGTCATGCCTTCAGCGAGTTCAGCAGTGACGCTACTGGTAGCAATAGCTGCCGGGCACCCTTTAATGCGATATCGAACCATTTCCACAATCTGATTGTCGTCGGAAATCTTGATGGTAACTTCAACGAAATCGCCGCATTCAGGGTCACCTATTTTGCCAATACCGTGGTAATCGTCGATATGCCCAGTGTTTCTGGGATTGTTAAAATGGTCGAGAACCTTTTCACTGTAATTCATGATTATTTTTGCTCCGGACGGTGTTCGAAACGATCATCGGCAAGCACTTTTTCGGCTCTGGCTTTATTGGCTGCATACCAACCGATTTTATCCGGCTGAAAGAAGTCAAAATCAGGAATATACGGCTTCAAATCAATTACCGGGGTGTTGTTGAGAATATCCACGCCACTGATGTAGAGATGATTTCCCTCAACCCGCTCAAGCTTGACGATAGTCATTCCAAGCGGATTGGGGCGCAAGGGTGAACGGGTCGCAAAAACGCCACGTTCGTTCGTATCGAGATATGGCTTTACCAACAGTTTCTTTTCCAGCTTTCTATCGAACTTGAAAAAAACGTAAATATGGCTGAAACCATCGAGGTCTTTGATTCCGTCGACATAATCGCTGAAAATTTCTATTTCAGCAGTTTCTTCTGGAGCCATTCGCCCCTGAATCGGCGTCCCCTTCTGTTCGGTGAATCTTGAGTGAACGCGACCGATAACTTTGAATTCTATGTAATTGTCTATTTCAGTATTCATGATCATCAAAAAGGGTATTGCACAGTTCTTCAGAGACTGCGCGCAAGGCCGCCTCAACCGCAGAAGTGTCGCCATAAACTGCGATAACGGTCATGTGTGTGGGACAAACCCCGCGAATTTCAGCTACCTGTACTGCAGCAGACTTTTCAGCAATATCCGAAGCGGCCAGAATTGCAGCTACCGGGCCCTGGATCAGGCCAACCGCATCCGGTGGAGAAGCATACTTTTCAAAATGGGCGCTATCGACCCGGCGATGTTCGAGAATGCCCCAAAAGCCCTTGGATGGGCGTTTAACCAGGCGCATACTCACTCCAATTGCGCGATTTCTATTCATATTGTTCATCGATTTGATATCCTGGTGTTAGTTTGCAATATTATATCACAATGTTGAAGGCAATGTCTTGCAAACTCTCTGCTTTAATGAACGATCGCGAATGAAAATTGCGCGCAATAAAGATTGATTTTACCTTAAAAGCGTGCTATCCTGCGGGGTACGTCCCTGCTCTTATCCAAAAGTGATAAGGGCTGTAACATTTATCCGAAGGGAGGTTTTCACAGTGAAACCTTACGAAACATTGTTCTTTACTGAAGGCAACATTGACGAGGAAGCTCTTGGAACGCTGATCGGCAAAGTTGAAACCGCCATCACCAAAAATGGTGGACAGATCGAAAAGATCGACAAATGGGGCAAGCGAGTTCTGGCCTACCCAGTTGAAAAGCACACAGAAGGCAATTATGTCCATGTGAATTTTCAGGCAACTCCTGAATCCCTCAAAGAACTTGAAAGAACTTATCTGATCAATCAGACAATTCTTCGGTTCATGACCACCAGTCGTCACAAGTAATCGGTAACGACCATGGCTGTAAATCTCAACAAAGTTTTTCTCATGGGAAATCTCACCCGTGACCCCGAACTGAGGCATACCGCTCAGGGTACTTCAGTTGCCAATTTCAGCATTGCGGTTAATCGCAGCTTTAAAGGCAGCGACGGCGATTTTAAAAAGGAAACCAACTATTTTAACATCATCGTCTGGGGCAAATCCGGTGAGAATTGCCAGAAATATCTCAGCAAAGGCAGACCGGTGCTGGTTGAAGGCAGACTGCAGAATCGCAGCTACGAAACCCAGGATGGCCAGAAAAGAACCGTCACTGAAATCGTAGCTGACAATGTTCAGTTCCTTGGTGGTCGTTCAGATGCCCAGGAAGACAACTCAGACTCCTTTGCCGGCGATTTCGGCTCATCTTATGCCGATGCCAACGACGACGATCAGGTTCCATTCTAAACCTGATCCATTGATTTTAACTGGAGGAAAAAAATGGCTGAATTTAGAAGACAGAGACATAGAAAAGTATGTCATTTCTGCAAAGATAAAGTTGAATTTATTGACTACAAAGATATCTCCCGCCTGAGAAGATATATCAACGATCGCGGCAAGATCATCAGCCGCAGATCTACCGGCACCTGCACCGCTCACCAGAAGCATCTCACCACTGCTATCAAACGCGCCCGCAATATGGCCCTGCTGCCATTCGCCAACGTCTGATCGCAATTTTGAAGAATTGCAGAAAGTGCTCTTGAATAAATGATCGGAAGCATCGGCAACAGAACTTTTATCCTGGCTTTAATGGTCTTTCTGACCATAGTCGGGCTAATTGCCTCAACCCAAATGCCGGTTTTTGGCGCAATTCTGTTGTCTTTTGCCGGTCTGCCTGCGTTTCTGATACTGCTGGCCTGGGGTGGAACATGGTTCGTGCTGTATTCAGCCTTAACTGTGGCCATCGCCGGACTGGTTGGTGATGTTTCGCTGGCAGCACTTTTGATTCCGATGCTGTTCGTTCCGGCCGCCATTCTTTCGGCGGCGGTCAAGTTCGGTTGCTCACCACTCAAAGCGGTCGGGCTAACCTTGCTGGGCGCCACCCTGTTTTCATCAGCCGCCTGGGCTGTAGCGACCGGTCTCAATCATGATGAGCTGTTGCCGGTTGAAAAACAGTTTGCCGAACAGACAGCCTTGGTGGAACAACAGCTGCAAAAGTTGCAGGAGAATGATGAAGCAACGCCTGAAAGCATCGAAGTTATGCGCGAAGCCGTTAAAGAAACCTTTGCTTTTCTTAAACTGCTGGTTCCGGTTACCTTCATTTTCGTCTGGCACCTTATTTCACTGAGCATCATTTACATCGCCGCAATTCAGCTGGCACCGAAATTCGGTTATCAGCTGCCCTCGCTTCCGACCTTTGCCTCATGGCGTTTTGACTGGAACCTGGTCTGGCTGTTCATTGCCGGCTGGTTGTTGTTTCATGTGATTGCCAATGTTGAAGGAATCCCGGCAGCGGGTCTGCTCAAAGCAATCGGCGCGAACTGTCTGGCAATAGGCAAAATTGTCTATTTTATCGCCGGCATGTCGCTGCTTTTCTTCATGTTCAACAAATATCAGATAAGCTCATTTGCAAGAGTGAGCCTGTCATGTCTCGCGCTGATGCTGACACAAGCGGTTGTCTGGCTGGGCATTATCGATGTCTGGGCCGACTTTCGCACCCCGAAACCAGCGCTTTTTCCATCATCGGAAGATTCCGACGATGATTTTTGACCATTGAGAAAATTTCAGGAGGAAGATAATGGAAGTTCTCATGATAAACAATGTTCCCCGGGTAGGTAGAAAGGGCCAGATCATCAAGGTCACCGAAGGCTATGCCCGCAATTACCTTTTCCCGAGAAATTTCGCGATACCTGCTTCTGAAGGCGCCAAAAAACACCTCGACCTGATGAAAACATCCTGGGAAAACCAGGCCATGCGCGAAAGAAAAGCTTTCGAAGATATGGCCGGCAAACTTGAAGGTATGCTGCTCAAGATCACCAAAAAATCCGGTGATAAGGGCCGCCTTTTCGGTTCAGTAACCAGCCAGGAACTCTCTGAAGAAATCAAGCGCCAGGCCGGCCTTGATATCGACAAGAAACTGGTCGTCGCCGATCACATCAAAGAAGTTGGCGAACATCCGATCACCATTCGCTTTACCGGCGAAGTGAAAGCCCAGCTCAAAGTTGTTGTCGTTCCCGAAGAAGTAGAACAGTAAGCTTTTTCGTGTGTTTGTAATTCAGGTGTAGTGAGCGGTTGATTACCGTTCACTACACTTTGTTTAAGCCCGCATTGGAGGAATCGTGTCAGAATTTTTTCAAAAAGTGCCCCCACACAGTCTTGAAGCAGAACAGAGCCTGCTTGGCTCGATGATGCTCAGCGAAGATGCTGTGGTCGTCGCTCTCGAAATAACTGAAGCTGAAGATTTTTATCAATCAGCCCATCGCCATATTTTTCAGGCACTGATCGATCTTTACAACAATCAGAAACCCTGCGACCTGATAACCCTCCAGGAAGAATTGCGCAGCAAGGAAAAGCTCAGCGAAGTCGGCGGAGTTACCTATCTTTCTCAGCTGCTGAACGTCGTGCCAACTTCGCGCAATGCCGAGCATTACGCCCGCATCGTCAAGGAAAAAGCGATGCTGCGCCGCTTGATTTCACTTTCCGGTGAGCTTTCTACCAGCGCCTACGATCCTCAATCTCAGGCCGAACTGCTCATCGATTCCGCCGAACAAAAAATCCTGCAGCTGAGCAAATTTAAAGTCACCAAGCCTTACCTGAAAGTTAAGGATCTGGTTGCGCCAACTTTCAACTATCTTGAACAACTTTACGCCAACAAACAGGCAGTAACCGGCGTTCCCAGCGGCTTTACCGCAGTCGACGAATATACCGCCGGCTTCCAGAAATCCGATCTGATTATTCTCGCCGCCCGCCCATCAATGGGAAAAACGGCTTTCTGTCTGAACATCGCCCAATACGCCGCCTACCACGGCCGAGTTCCGGTAATGCTGTTCAGTCTGGAAATGTCGCACATGCAACTGGTTTCGCGATTGCTATGTTCAGAAGCCAGAATCGACGGCTCGAAAATCCGCAGAGGCTATCTTGGCGACGAAGACTGGGGCAAGCTTTCCCTCACCGCCGGAGTCCTTCAAGACACCCCGATTCTAATCGATGACACCGCCAATGCCAGCCTGCTTGAAATTCGTTCCAAGGCCCGACGCGCTTACGCACAGGACAAAATCGGCATGATCATCATCGACTATCTTCAGCTGATCAACTGGTCCGGCTCAGATAAGCCCGAAAGTCGCCAGCAGGAAGTTTCGGCTATTTCCCGTAGTCTCAAGGGTCTGGCTCGTGAATTGAACATTCCGGTCATCTGCCTTTCGCAGCTTTCACGCGCGGTTGAAAGCCGGACCGACAAACGTCCGATGCTCTCAGACCTTCGTGAATCCGGGGCGATCGAACAGGATGCCGACGTAGTAATGTTTCTCTATCGCGACTACTACTACACAAAGAAGGAAGAAAGCCTTGGCAAGGGCGAAGTAATCATTGCCAAACAGAGAAACGGTCCGGTTGGCTCTTGTGAACTGGCGTTCTTCGACAAATTTGCCCGCTTCGACAACCTTGAAACACGCTATCACGAAGACTGAGTCGGCAAACACCGTAACTTTTCCGCACGTCATAAAAAAACAATTCAAATCAAAAGTGAACCATTTAATCAATGCTCGATGCTTTAATCAATTTTGACCAACAATTGTTCATGCTGCTCAATGGCGCCTGGACCTTTCATTTTCTTGACTGGTTCATGCCATTCATCACCAATGCGAAAACCTGGGTACCGATCATCATTCTGTCATGGCTATATCTGATCATTGCCGGAAACCGTAAAATGCGACTGCTCGCCCTGGCGCTACTTGTTTCTGTAGGGCTTTCAGACTTGATCTGTGCGCGAATAATCAAAAAATCGGTCGGAAGATTGCGGCCATGCTCGATCGAGCAATCAGAAAGTTTTAAATGCCGCCTGTTGTTACCGGCAAAATCAAGCAAGTCTTTCCCGTCAAATCATGCGGCAAACACCGCCGCCTTCGCTGCAACCATACTCTTTTTCGTCGGTCTGAAAATCGGACTGCCCTTCGTTCTACTGGCGTTTCTTATCGGTTATTCACGAATATACTGCGGGGTACACTTCCCACTGGATGTTTTTGCCGGTTGGCTGATCGGCGCACTTCTGGGTTATGCTTCGGCAAGACTGATCCTGCCTTACGCCCGGGTCGAACCGGAGCAGATCGAGCCCCAAACCGGCCCAAACGACAACCCGAATCCAGAAGAACCATAAAAGCCTGTATTTTCATTTTTATGACAGGGTAAAGCTTCATCAGAAAACGACATTAAGGAATTGGCAAGCCGAGTTAAGCGTCCTTCAAGATGCGAGTCTCATAGAGCGCGAGTTTGCCATTTTCCAATTGAGGAAAGCGTCTAAAGAAATTAGAAGATGGCACTCTCGATCTAAGAAATGGGCAAATCAAGCTCTGAAATCAATGACCGGCCGGAACAGGGCAAAACCCGGATCCGCATTGTTAAAAGACCGAGTGCCATGGCCGTTTCGGTGGAAATTTTTACCCGGTCCTTTTCGGTACAGACAACCGGCAACCCGCTCTGGCGGTGTAAAGCCGCAAGTTTTTCAAGTTCTTTTTCGTTAAAACGATGGTGATCACGAAACTCTACCCGATGCACAACCTTCAAGCCGATTAGCTCCAATTGCTGATAAAAACTGGCAGGGCGGCCGATCGCTGACATGGCGATAACCTCACTGGGCATTTCAATTATTCTTTGGCCATAAAGGTCAAAAAGACCTTCACACAGGGTCTGCATTGGCACAATCTTAACCCCGTGAGCACGCTGGGCCAGCCAATTTTGCCAGAAGTCAATCTGGGCAGCTGAAGCGGACTCACATCGGGTCAGCAGAATAGCGTCGGCCTCAATAAGCCGTGAAACCGGTTCGCGAAGCTTGCCCCGAGGAATCAGTTCGGCTTCGGCGGGCTGCATGTGGCTGTCCCACAGCAGAATCTCAAAGTCTTTTTTAAGCCGGCGATACTGAAATCCGTCATCGAGTAGCAGCAACCGGGGTTGCAGCTTGCGCTCGGCGAACCTGGCGGATCGGTCGCGCCTTTTCCCAAGCAGTAAAGGCACCTTCTCGAAATGCTGATTGAACAGCAGCGCTTCATCGGTAAGTTCCGGTGGGTGCGGTCCAGAACCATGCAGATAATAGAAACTGTTTTCCCATGGGCTGCGATAGCCACGGCTGATAACACAAACTTTTTCCGCCGGCCTGTTTTCAAGATATTCGCGCAAAATTTCAAAAAGCACCGGCGTTTTCCCGGTGCCTCCCATGCTCAAATTGCCGATGGAAATGACCTTAGCTTCAGGCCTGTAAACAAGAAACGGAAAAACCCTGAAGAACATTCGATCGCAGGTAGTAATCGCAAGATAGATATATTCGAGAAACCGCAGCAGATAATTCATACAATTTTGAAGTGTTCTTTGAAGGCCAGAAGCATGTCGTCAAAACGCTTCCGGTTGCCAGAAAAGAAATCGGGCCCAGCCTGCCTGAAGCCTGATACCGGACTATCTTCCAGAAGAGCGACTCCGGCCTCACGGGCCAGATTCGCCACCTTTTCATCATAAGCGACCAGTTTAACCGGCAAAGATGCCCGCAACATCGCCAAAGCAAGGTGATAGCGCATGGCTATACCATAACTCAGGTTTTGACAGATTTCTGAGGCCCCTTCGAATGTTTCGGGAAGCATTATTGTGGCAGCCGGAAACAGCTGCTTGATTATCTTTTTATCACCGGGACGGGCGGGAATGCCGATAACATGGCGATCAACATGCCTGCTTTGCGCCTCTACCGCCGGTCGCCACTCGGAAAACTCCCATGGACGCAGATTTATACCTATCGGTGCATTGGCAAAAGCCTGCCTGGTAGGACTTACCGGAAAAAACCAGCTCCAATCGGCACCGAGTTTTCCGGAAACATTTGCCAGTTGGTCGAAAAGGCCCAAAGAAGCCTGATCTCTTAACCAGGCCGTCTTTACCCGGCCAAGCGCTTTTTGGGTTATGCGCTTTGCGGCCAGGCGTCTGATTGGGCCAATTCCCGCACCCCAAAGCGATGGTTCAGCCTTGAAAATCGAAGCTGCAAGTATTCGCAGAGCGAAAAAGGTAATGCCTTCAAAGCTCCAGTCCTGAAGAATGCCGCCGGAAAAAACGACCTGTTCACATTCATTGAGAGCTCTAAGGTAATCGGGCCAAGCCAGAAGACCTTTTCGGTTCAGCATCTTTGGCCCGGAAATGGAGGGATGGCGCCCACAGGTCAGCCAAAGCTCATGCTTCTTCTCAAGATTGGCTCTGATCGCCCTGAGAATGGTTTCGTCGCCCATATTTGCTTCGCCAAAAAAGCCGGTTAGTAAAATTTGCATAGTTTAATCTGACTGCAATCGCCCCATTCTGTCAAGAATTGTCTGCAATCTTTCTGGCCATCTGGCAACCCGGCGGTCATCTGCCGGCAAAGAAAAAGATTCGATCGCCGCATTAGCATCGGCTTCCGATTCAAGACGGAAATCGACAAGCTCATGTCCGGAAATGCCGGGGACTGGAGTGCTCCAGACGCGCAAACCAGCTGCCGCAAATTCATAAGCCTTTATCGGATCGACCGCAACGGTCAACTCAAGCTCTTTGAACGGGATAAGGCCGACATCGCAGCGGTAATAAAGATCAAAAAGCTGTTGCTGGGATAGCTTGCCATGAAAATGAACCTGAGGCATACCTACGAGGGCTTCAAAATCTTTGCCCCGGCCCACTCCAGCAATATGCAATTCGATAGCAGGATTTTTGGCCAGCATTTTTAACCAGCGACAATCGACCCACTCGAAATGAGCCCCGGCAGAAACGGCCTTTATCGGCCGATTAGCTCCTGCCAAACGGCCTGATGATTTGCGACAATCGATTTCTGCATTACAGGCATTGCCGACAAGATGAGCCTTGCCTGAACACTCCGGCGGGATGCCATCGAGAAGAGCCTGGTGGCTGGCAAAAATCAGATCGGCCTTATGAAAAAGAAGCTGTTCGTAAGATTTCCAGGCAGACTTTTTCTGCCCGGGAAAAAAGCCATGCAGGTCACAGCGATCATAAACGACCATGTTCCACTGATGTAGAACCAGCATGGCCATCGCCGGGTCGGCGACCCAAAGAATCTGCCGCCAACCGATTTTAAATTTTCGCTTTAAAATTTTCCAGCAGATTTGGGCGACAACTCGCTGTAACCATGGAAAATTGGCCGCTCTGAAAGGCAACCGCAAATCCAGCACGGTAAGATTCGCCTTTTCCTTGTGAAAATTTACAACAAAACCATTACTGGCAATGGGATTAACATAAATTACCCGATAGCCGGCCAAAGCGAGTAGATTGGCAAAAGCCTGATGACGCTGAGAAAGGCTTCTGTAGTTAGCCGGCGCGAGAAAGAAAATCTGCTGTTTCTTCATTTACTGCACAATTCAGCAAAAACCGATGCCGTTTCTTCAACCATTTCTTCGAAATCGTTTAACTCAGAGAATTTTTCCAGCGCGCCGCGGCTCAGTCGCTGATAATTGATGAGATCCGTCGCTCTGGAAATTGCACCGATCAAAGCCTCGGTGTCGTTTGGCGGCACAAGCAGCCCATTGCGATCTTCTTCAACTATTTCCGGGATACCGCCCACTTTGGTGGCCACAACCGGGATTCCCAAACTCATCGCTTCAAGCAGACTTAGTGGAATTCCTTCGCCAAGCGAAGGCAGCAACGCCAGATCGATCTTTTCAAGATGCGGGCGCACATCTTTTATGAAACCATAAAAGTGAACCTGACGTTTTTTGTCCAACTCGTCACAGATTCTTTTCAAATTCTTTCGTTCAGGCCCATCTCCCAGGATATGCAATTCGAAATTTGGCAATGCTGCAGAGTTTTGTAAAAGAGCTCTTAACGCCCATTCATGGCCCTTATTTCGGTGCAGTTTGGCGATTACGGCTATTTTAATTGGATCGCCGGGAGCTCTGATATTCTGAGCCGCATTGAAAGGCACGGCGTTTTTAATAACGGTAATTTTTTCAGCAGTGACGCCTTGAGCGAGCAGATGCTGTCTTACCGCCTCAGAAACAGCAATGAGGTGACTGCTACCCGTATAATAAAGCCGGCGATTCAGACCATGAACGTGAGAAATAACCGGAATACGGAGAATTTTGCCTAACACACCGGCAAACAAGCTGGCCTTGTTAAGGTGCGAACTGATTAAATCAGGCCTTTTACGAATAAGATCGAAAAACGATCGCAGGGCAAAGAAAAACCCTGCCAGCCGCAAACCAGAGCTTGAATATTCAATTCCGGAAGCGCGCAATTCGTCTGTCAGTGGCTGTCCGCAACAAGTTGCGCTAACCAGCCAGCCTCTTTGCTGAAACCCTCTAACAAGACTTAGAGCCAGTCTTTCGCCGCCACCAAGTTCTCCTGAAGAGATGATAAAGTGCAGATGACGCGGACGGTAGGCCAGCGAAGAATAAAGCTTTAAATGCTTTTCAATAGCGATCCGGCGGTTAAAAGTTGCAATCACTTTGTTTCTTGCCGCTAACGCAAGTGAATTTTGCAAAGCCGGATCTTTGATGAGCCTTTCAAGTTCATCTGCAAGCGAATCAGCATTGCCGGACTCGAACAACAACCCAGTGGACTCGTGTTCAATCAGCTCGACCAGGCCATCGATGCGAGCAGCAACCACGGGAATCCCTCTTTCCATAGCCTCGCAGACATGAATGCCGAAAGCCTCCTGCCGCGAAGCGGCCACAAAAATACTAAACCGGCTCAAAAAGCCCTTAACATCATCTATCTCGCCGACAAACCGGCAGCGTTCAGCAATATTCAAATTTTCAGCAAGCTGTGTCAACTCAGATCTCTGGCGACCATCACCACCGATCAGCAGCTCGAAGTCTATCTCTCTTTGTTTGAGCTTGGCGGCGGCACGAATCAGCAGATCTACGCCCTTTACCGGGTGGAGCCTCGACAAGGTACCAACAACCGGCAACGGGTATTGGTCGGTAAATTCGTCAGCAGAAATCTCAGAAACAATGTCCACTCCAGGATATATGACCCCAGTTCGCGTTCTGGGCAACTTGCGAATATTCTTCAGATACCATTGCCGCAAATATTCACTTGGAAAGGTAATATAATCGGAAATTCCTGCGGTAATGCGTTCGCAAGCATGAAAAAAATCCGACTCCCGCCCATGTACCGAGGTTATCAGGTAAACCTGCGGGTTGAACATTCGCACCATTCTCGACCAGAAAGTGGCCCGAAAAAGATGTGAATGAATGATATCGGGCTTGAAATCCTTTACGATACGATTAAAGCGCTGAAAAGCAAGAAAATCGAGCATGCTTTCGCCGAGAATATGGGTTGGGCAACCAGCATCACGCAGTTTTTTTCCAATTGGACCGTCTCGGAAGGCCAGCACCTCGACAGCGTGCCCCTCATCAAGCAACTTTTTGGCGAGATCGAGAATTATGACCTGAGCACCGCCAAATGTCAGCGCGTTGACTACCTGTATTATTCTCATTATAGCCTCTTAAAAACTCGTTGAGTGAGAGCCGAAAACTCCGCTCACCTGATAAAACGACGGGCAGTCTGGTGATATCGCTCTTTTTTTAGCTCATTGCGCTGCAAAATATCAAGCAATCGCTGGCGCTGAACCGGGTCTGGATAAACCGCAAGATCAGAAATCCGGTTTCTGACTGCTGAATAATCTGGCAAATACCTGATACCCACCTTAACCCATGTTCCCATATCACCGGCCGGCACAGCGGTTTTCACAGCCAGAATCCTGGCTTTGCGGCTTTCACCCTCTACAAGCAATGGCAAAACCGCGGTATTGCTGATAACTTTCAAGTCCGGTGAGCTTGAAAAATATACTTCAATGTTCTTCAATTCACCGACCAGGCTCGAAAAAACGACTGAAAGACGGTATTTGTTACCATCCTCGATTACTTTTTCCGAGAAAGAAATCTGTAGATTCGCGGGAAAATCATAGCGTAGCTTATCGGCCTGCAAACTTTGGCAACCTGCCGAAATCATCAGCATTGCAACAATCAGCAATTTAACGAACCCATTGTTCAACATCGACAGCGTCCTTTTACCTTTCAATTTCGATGAATTATAAGCCGACAGCTCGATTAGTGCAACTGTTCATAGTTAAAGGAATCCGTAGATCATTCAGATTTCCATTTTCTTTTCCACTTCTTCATTTATATACCGATGTACCTTGACGAATCTTTTACTAATGCCTAAAATTGAATAAATTACCTTTTGGAGAAAGCTATGAAAGTTTTTTATAGATCGATAGCTCTCGTGATTGCAATGCTCATGTTTGTTTCCTCAAGCTGGGCCGCTTACAGACCAGTTCCCGACAACCGTAGCCTGAGCGAAATTTTTAACAGTATTAACGTTAACAGCCGCGATTTAACCAGAGTTCGTTTTGTTCCCAACAACGACGATGCCTGGTATTGCCGCTGGAAAATGATCGAGGACGCCAAAGACAGCATTGACTGCACCTATTACATCGTCGACAAAGACATGTTTGGACAGGCTTTCATCGGTTTGCTGCTCAAAAAGGCGAGAAGCGGCGTAAGAATTCGCTTGATGATCGACGGCCGTGTTTATCGAATGCCTTATATGAGCAAAATGCCTGACAAAATCGAAGAACTGGCAGCATTTCCCAACGTTCAGATCAAATTATATAACTCGGTTCGCAAATCTCTTTCCGGAATTTTCAGCGATCTTAAAAAGGTTGCCGCTTCGAATCACGACAAAATTATCATTACCGACAGCTTTACATCGATCATCGGCGGCCGCAACATTGGTGCAGATTACTATGCCCAGAATGGCGAAAATGACATAGTCTACCGAGACACCGACATTCTCATGCAGGGCAAGCACGTTGCCACCCAGCTGCAGAAAGCTTTCAACGACGAATGGAACCACCTCAAGAATTCGGTGGTAAAAGCAGACAAAATCAATATCAAAGATCAGCTGGCCAGTGTTGATCTGGCCTATCGTGTAATGTCACGTTACATGCAGGGCCGTGGTCTCTACAAGCCTGATCAAAGCAAACTGTCTGGCAAGTTGGCAAAAATCCTGACAGAAATGAACGAAGAAATCAGCCGCTACAAAAACATTTCTTCTTATTCTGGCTATCAGCTCTTTAGAGGCGAAAGACCCATGCCGGTCAAAATTCTCGACAAACATTCACGCATCGGCGCGCTGAACGGTATTACCCCGAACCTGATCAAGATGATCGATGCCTGTCGCAATGAAATTATCATCCAGAACCCTTATCTGGTAATCACCGAAGAAGCTGAAGCAGCCCTCAAAAGAGCTGCAGCCCGCGGCGTCAAAATAATTTTCCACACCAACAGCGCCGATTCAACCGATTCACTCTTCCCGCAAGCCTTTTTGATGAATGACTGGAAAAGAATCCTCAAAACCATGCCTGGCTCAAGAATAATGGTAGCTCCCAGCCAGAACGAAAGACTTCATTCAAAGACTTTCGTTTTCGACAGCCTCATCACTGTTATCGGCTCTTATAACATGGATCCATTGAGCGAAGACATCAACTCGGAAGTTGTTGCCGCCGTTCTCGACAAGAGCTTTGCTACCAGAGTCCGTTTAAGAATTCTCGAACAGGATATGAAAAAAGTAATCGAATACCGCATTGAACTCGATAAAGATGGCCGCATCATCAAAGCATACGGCCCCGAAGACCACGTAAATGAAAAAGTGGTCAAGAAAATGAACATTATGCGCAAACTGCAGTGGCTGCGACCTTTGATCTAATCTGACACCAATCGAAAAGGGGGCTTTCCCGTAAAGGGAAGGCTCCTTTTTTTTCAGATAAAGCGCTTCTGGTCTTTTTCTCACGAATTTGCCACCTTCTTTTACTGAGACTTTAATGCGACTTTTATGTGACTTGCCCGGTATTTTGTCGACACTTTGCCCGGCCCAGCCAGCGCCTTTTTGCTCAGGCAAAATCATTAGTTGAAGATCTGCTGCTTATATAGAATTTCGCAGGTGCAACAGAATGTAACATTCTTCGGTTTAGCTGGTTTTTTGGGCAAATCAGGCGGGGTAAAAGCACCTGAAACTGTTTATCAGATCTGGTCGGGCGCAGAAACCTCAGGGGCCGCGGTCTGCAGCTGAGCCAATTTTGGCTGAATCTCGAATTCACCGTTACCAAGCCTGACCAAACGCCACTTCTTAAATCTGGAAACCGCCTGCAAATCTTCGGCCTGCAGCCTGATCATACCTTTCCAGGCAATTTCGCCAAGTTCGTGATTCATCAGTTCCTGTTCATCGGTATAGCCATCGAGAATTTGGGAAAGATTCTTGCCGATCTGTCCTCTGACCGCAGGATTCAGCTTCATTCCAAAAGGATTAACAAAAAGAAACAGATGAATGATCGCGGTCAAAACAACTATTCCGGCCAAATGCATATTCAGGGTCATCGGTTCCAGATCTGAAAAACTTTTGAGAATCATGACCACACCAATCATAATGAAAAGAGGAATACTGCCGGGGTTCATCAAGGCCATAAACCCGGCAATCGCATAAAATACCAGATTGGGGAAATCTTCATAGGTCAGGCGCCCAAGCGTTATCAGGTTTACCAGCAAAAAAATACCGGCCAGCAGATACATAACCTTCAGATCTGAAGCGGGGAAAAATTGCCAGGCCAGCACTGAATTCGGATTAACCGCTTCTGCTGCGCCCTCCGGAAAAAAAAGAACTCCCAGCAAACCACAAATGATCAGACTAAGATTGTAATTTTTGTTAAAAATAGCGTGGCAGGCGATTAACACCAGCATCAACCAGCTATTAAGAGTTAATGCACTGGCAGCCGCAGTGATCGGAATCAAAACAATCCCAAAATGACCTTTGAGTCGGTCATTTTCGAGAATAGTCAGCAAACCGATCACAAAAATCAGCTGCAAAAGCATTCGCAAACTTAGAAAACTCTGCATTGACAGCGCGAAAATCGCCAGGGCAATCAGCCCCGGCAATATTTCACGGTTTTTGAAAACCCAAACACACAACACACAGCTTAGAAGAAAGTATGCTATGTGATAGACCGCCTTCAGGCCCAGCAGCGAGGCCGAAGAATTCACGATATCGAGAGCCATGGTTTCGGGCAGGAAAACCGCTCCGATACTTAAATCGAAATCTCGTGCCAGCATCAGTTCCCAGTATGTGGTTGCCGGAAATGGTGCCGACCTGGTAAAAAAGAACAGCACCGCAATTGTCGCCACAAGTGCGGCAACGCGATTCCATTCGATCTGCCTTGGTTCGGTCATACTCTCTCCAGATTTTCTTTATTGTACCTTCGCAGTAAGAATAATACAAACCCTGCGAACTTACAAGGTAAAATCAGGGTTGGTCGAGCCCAAGAATTTTCTCGGGTTTGATTGGCAAAATGCGAATTCTTTTTCCGGTGGCATTGTAGACCGCATTGGCAATTGCCGGCGCAATACCCATCAACGGCACTTCGCCAAACCCTTTTGCTCCGTATGGGCCGCGATCATAGGCATGCTCGACGATTATCGGATCGATAACCGGCGTATCTTCCGTTGTCGGCAAAATGTAGGTGGCAAAAGCATTGTTCATCATGCGGCCATCAGCATCGTGCCTGATTTCTTCCATAATTGCGTAGCCCATTCCCTGCAGGGTGCCGCCTTCAATTTGCCCTTCGACCTGCTGCGGATTGATTGCCTTACCCATATCATGGGCACAGGTGATCCGCTTAACCTGGAATTCGCCGGTTTCCATGTCGACTTCGACCTCAGCAATATTTGTGCAATAGCTGTAGACGAAGTAGGCATTACCTTGCCCGGTATCCTTGTCATAAGAGGAATCGGGAGCAACATACCATCCGAAAGCACTTGGCATCAAACGATAAGCATATAGCTTCTCACAAAGTTCCTTAAAATGGATCTTTTGTCCACCAGGATTCTTTCTGGAAAAAGCCCAGCCGTCAATCAATTCGACGTCTTCTTCCCGGGCCTCACCAAGCATGTCTTTTGCGACATGCAACAGGCGCGGACGCAGCTCAGCAGCTGCAACCATCAGCGAATTTCCGGACATGAAAGTTGTACGGCTTGCAACTGTCGGACCCGAATCCGGGACAAGACTGGTGTCGGTTTCAACAACATTTACCAGTTCGTAGGGTGCGCCGAGAGCATCGGCAGCGATTTGCGCCAGAACCGTTCGGGCGCCCTGACCCATTTCGACGTTGCCAATAGCACAGTGAACCGAGCCGTCTTTCATGATCGTCATACTGGTTCCGACCCGGTCGAGATGTTTACCGCCGGCACCGAGGCCAACACCGTAATAAACGGTCGAAATGCCGATACCGGTGCGAATATCGCCCGATTTCTTCCCGGGAGCCTGCCATTTGCTCTTCCATTCTGCCTTGTCGGCAGCCTTATCGATTGTTTCGAGCAAGCCACATGACTGGTCGATAATCTGACTCGTCGCAGTGCTCGAACCGACCTTATAACCATTCAAACGTCTAATTTCAAGCGGATCAATTCCCAATTCGCAGGCAATCTCATCCACAATGGATTCCCCGGCAAAAATAACCTGGGGCGAACCAAAACCGCGATAAGCGCCACAAGGAACCTTGTTAGTCGCAATTCCGTAAGACTTGATCAGAATGTCGGCGCACTCATAGGGCCCCAGAGCGTGCACGGTGCCACGCCAAAGGACGATGGGAGTAAGGGTCGAATAGGCACCGCCATCGACATAGTAGTCGATGATTGCGGCAACGATCTTGCCTTTTTCATCGGTCCCGATTTTCATTTTGATCAAACCAGGATGCCTTTTTGAACTGGCAATAATGTCTTCTTCGCGTTTATAAACCAGCTTCACCGGTTTTTCGAGAATTTTTGCCAAAATAGCGGCCTGACCGGCAACGACAGAAGGAAAATCTTCCTTGCCACCGAAACCGCCACCGGTAGTTGTTTGCACGACCCGCACCTTGTTGCGATCGACACCAATCGCCTGAGCAACCGCATCGTGTACATAGAACGGGCACTGCATAGTCCCATAAACGGTCATAGATTCTTCGAGACCGGGCACGGCAATAACACCGTTGGTCTCGAGATATGCATGTTCCTGATAGGGAGTTTCATACTCACGTTCAAAAACATGTTTCGCCCCCTTCATCGCTGATTCGGCATCGCCTTTTTTTACAGTATAGCGACTGAAGCAATTGTCTTCTTTATAGATTTTGGTAGAATTATCGGCAATCGCCTCACGAATGCTCAAAACCGGTTTGAGAGGCTCTGCAGAGATTTTTACCTTTTCAGCGGCGGCAAGTGCCTCTTCGTAAGAATCGGCAACTACCAGAGCAACCGGCTCGCCATGAAACCGCAGGTAATCCTGAGCCAAAAAAGGCTCATCTTCAAACACCAAAGGTACAGCATTTTTGCCGGGCACATCTGCATGCGTAATTACGGCTTTTACCCCAGGCATTTTTGCTGCCTCGGCGGTTTCTATTCCATTCAGCTTTGCGTATGCATAAGGAGAACGAACCGTCGTCGCATAAAGAATGTCGGAAAAACTGTAATCATCTATGTAACGTGCCTTGCCTTGCACTTTATCCCATGCATCTTTTCTGGGAACTGATTTGCCAACTACGGGCATCTCGAACCTCCTGATTTATTTATGCAGTATCAGGGAAAGTTTAACACATGCAATCAAGAGATTCCAGAAATGCAAAAGCAACCTGCAAAAAAAACAGTTCTATCCGAAAGAATCAGCCGGCCAGGAATTTCATTGCCACCAAAACAATCATTGCAACGATGAAGAAAATGATTTTTTGCTTGGTTTCTGCAGCTGGGTCAAATTTTGGTGGCTGTGGCTCGTTTTGATTTTCGTTGTTTTCGTTTTGTTCGTAATTGTCCATTGCTGGTTTCCTTATCTTTAATTCGTGACTAACATCGACAGCTACCCACAATTTTTTGAGTGATTGATTTATATGTTATCACAGCTGGAATAATGCTGCAACCCGCTCTTGCCCCGACCAAAGCCCACCGTTCTTTTTATGGTTGAAAGTTTGTCGCGAAAAAAAGTAACCTGAAAAGAAAAAACGAGGCAAAAATGAATTTCAGCATCACAAAAATAGTATTGCTTATCGTTCTCTGCAATGTTCTGAGCAATTTTGCTTTTGCAGAAGAAATAGCCGTCAACAAAATCAGGCTGAAAAATTTTGATGATAAAAAAGAAATAGAACGCCTGATCGGTATGTCGCAAAAATTACCGGCACCAAGACGAGTAGAATTTATTTCCGGATACCTGCTCGGCAGAAAATATCGGCCCGAGACCAGAGCCCGCATCAACAAGCAGAAACACAAAAAGGTCGAAAAAAAGGAAGCAGAGAATGAAAATCCGCTTACGGTCGACTATTTACGCACCAACTTAAAATTTCTCGATTGTATGACCTATGTCGAGCATGTTCTTGCAATAGCAAGCGCCGAAAACCCTGAATATCAGACTGGCTTTCTTGCCCATCTCGTCGACATCATGTATTCGGCAAACGGAAGCGTCCTGCTGAACCATCTGCGCAACCATTTCACCTCCCAATGGGCAGATGCAAATGAGCAAAAAGGGTATCTGATCAACATTGCAAGAAGTCACAAGCTTGCCGTCAGAAGAGTTCTTTTTTTGAATCGAGTGAAGCAAAATCGAACATTCTATGTGGAAGATCGGTTCATGATCGCCAAAGATCCGCAGATTATGTGGTATTTTCCGATCGCCAAGGTTCTTGAAAAGGAATTCACTCCAGAATCCGGTGACATTCTGGCTCTGGTAACCGACAAAGAAGGCCTGGACGTAACCCACATGGGCTTTTTCATCCAAAAAGGTCAGAAAAGCTGGTTTCGCCATGCCTCCTTAAAACTCAACCGCATTGTCGACCAGGATTTTTATGATTACATGCGTAATCACAAAACAGTCAAAGGATTGATGGTCATGCGCCCGGTTTTAATGGCAAAGTCACCGGCAACATACCTTTTCGAAGCCACAGAAGCAAAAAAATGAACGTTTTTAAATGCTGAACTTGCCGGCAAAATCGTTCAAAGGGACTGACTACCCTTGAAAAAGCTGATAACCATGCTGACAAATTCCCAGCCGAAATAAATGTAAAAAACCAGCAGCAAAATCAGCATGATTACAATTCCAACGTTTTTTTGCGAACTTTTCAAATGGGAAATATCGGCGAGCAATTCTTCGTTGAGATAGCTTTTGATAGCCGGCACCAAACGAAACGACCACTCCGGCTGAAATATGAACAGCCACACCCCAAGAAAGATGGTTAGACCAAGCAAAGGCGTCACCAATTGGGAATGAAAAAACACAGCCACGAGCAAACCAAAATCAACCATAGCCAGAAACGCATAAACCAGAAAGCCAGACCACTGGTAGAGGAACTCCAAAAGATTTCCCTGCCTGAGGAGTTGTTTTCTTTCATTCCGACGTTGAATCATCTTTTCAAGCTTCTTCTCGATAGCAAACAACACATTCAGTGCCAGCATGAAATCCAGGGGTAAAAGCACTATTCGAGCTTCTTCCCAGTGCAGCATTACCCGATTGCTTTCCAGAAGAGCAATTGAAATCTTTGTCGAATCTGGCGCAAGACTTTCAAACTGATAAGAATTACCGCGACTGAAATCTTTTAAGAAACTGACAACCCGAGAAAATTCCTTAAAAGAAATTCTCACAGGTTTTTTGTCGGCAAATTTCAATAGAACTTGTGAAATTGCGACATCATCGAGAAAAATCCATAAACCGAGCAATTTTGAATCACCGACATACGTAGCTCCGGGCATGGATATGAACCCACCCGGAACCCCACTTGTGCTCGCGCCACTAATTTTAACCATGCGTTCTGACCCAACCTTGCCGGTTAACAAGACTTCTTTATTGAACGAAAAAACATGCAAGCGGCAATAAAGTCTTAACTGCTGGCCTCGTCGCCGCTTCAAGGCATTAAATATTATTGCTTTGCCGGAACAATAATGTAATCATGTTAACAGAAAAGGCAAACAGTGATGAAAATTCAAAAAGAATCTTTTTATGCAGTATTTATACTTATTTTATTGGCTGCAGGTTTCATGGCTTTCGTTTTTCAGGACCTTACCGACGACTTCATCGCTCCGACCACCCTTTCTTTTCTTGGCATAAAAGATGGCCAGGCTCAGTATTACAACTACTTCTCTCCCGACGTTTCGTTTTTTTGCTTTTTTGCTATTGTAACTCTGGTAGTGCTAAGGATTACCCAGCAAACCGAGCCGATAGTCTATATAGTCTACGGAGCATCACTGTTTTTTTGCTTTTTCTATTTTTTCATCGCTCCAATTGAGTCCATTCTGGTAATCTGCGCATTTTTCGTTCCGGTTTTTCTCTGGCATCAAAAAAGGATCGGCAGTATAGTTCTGAGCTTTATTGCCCTGCTACTGATCGCTTTAAGCTGGTATTTCCTCAAAAAGCCAATGATTTTTCTTCTTATGATGCCCATGTGCCATCTTTTCGCCATAAGAGCCAACCATGCCCTTAGAAGCCGCTATTCTCAGGGCGAAGTCAGGGTTCTCGCCAGGCTCAGTTCAACCCAGAAAAGCAGAATCAATCCAAACCACAGCATTTTGAAGGGCGACCTCTGGGAAATAATCGGCCCGGAAATCCAGGCGCTGGCTGAAAGTTGGGGCAAAGTAAAAAAAATGAATCAGGGAGATTTTGAAACCGAAGAAGAAGAGCAGTCACCAATAACAGCGAATCGCCATTCCTATGCCCTGTCATCCCTTCTCGAGATTCAGGGTCCCGCTGAACTTCAACAGTCCATGCTGGCATTAACCAAAAAAGATCCAGGATTCAGCTCAGAAAACTTTCTGAACAAATTTCGAGTTGCCTTCGAAAAAATCCACCACGCCTGCTATAGTCACGAAATTGAAACCATTCAGGCAATGGTTTCCGACGCCCTTTTCGAGCAGTTCCGCTGCCGGGTCACCGAGCAAAAGGAAGCCGGCATTCGCTTCAGCTGCCCCGAGGTCGACATCCAGACCGCCCAGATTGCCCGCATCGCTTCAGATGACATTTTTGACGAGGTCCATGTTCTGGTGCGAGCCCAGGCTGTTGAAACAGCTATCGATGTCGTTACCGGCGAAACTCTCAATGCCGAAAACAAGTTGCAGAAAATATGCGAATACTGGTCTTTTGTTCGTAAGCCTTCAGCAAAGACTCTCGATAAACCAGGCTTGATGGAAGGAAGCTGCCCCAACTGCGGTGCGCCGATCCTGATTGGCCAGGCCACCATCTGTTCGGTCTGCAATTCCTTCATCCGCTCTGGAAATTACGACTGGGTCTTATCGCAGATCACTCAGGCCTGCGAGTGGGAATACGCAAATCCCAGAGTTATACCCGGCTGGAATGAACTGAAAGGTTCGGACCCACAATTCACGACCCAGCAGATAGAAGACCGTTGTGCCGTCGTCTTCTGGATGATCCGCCTGGCAGAGCAACAGAGAAAAATGGAACCAATTCAGAGATTCGCCACCGAAAAATGTTGTGAAAATTTTAAATTTTTGTTTTCTTCAACCGGTAAATTCACTTTTTTTGAAAACATCTCTTTTGCCTCGGCAACCCTCAAGGCAATAATGGTTAAAGAAGACGTCGAAAGAATCTATCTGCTCGTCGTCTGGAGTGGAATCCCGGTCAGCTGCACCGCCCAGGGGCGAATTCCCCAACTGCACCGTTTCGTAAAGCCAAGGCGCGACGTATTTGTCTTTGTCAGAAAACCTGGGCAAAAAACCAATCTAAACAACGCGCTAAGCAGTGCCCACTGTCATTTTTGTGGTGGACCAATGACTTCGGGCTTCGCCATAAACTGTAACTACTGTAACGCACTTTTGAACGACGGTTCGGACTGGATTCTCGAAAAAATTCTCAACCCCGAAAGCCAGGAATACATATCTGTTCAGGTTTTCAAACAAAAGCTGATCAAAAAGGTTGTCGAAGAAGTTAAACGGGAAAAAGTCGACAATGAAACGATGCGCTCGGGACGCGACTTAATCAGTATGGCCGCACAAATGCTGCTTGCCGATGGTAAAATCGACGATGCCGAAATGAAACTCATCAGAGAGTTTGCCGAGAGTTTCTCGATGTCGGAAGAACTTTTAAGCGGAATCATTGAAGCGGTAAAACAGGGTGAACTACATATACCGATCCCCAAAGACCTTAGAGAAGCTCATAAGTTAATGGAATCGGCAATCAGAATGGCTCTTGCCGATGGAGAAATTGCCACAGAAGAGCAGGATTACATAGAACAACTGGCGAGAAAGTTCGGCTATGGAAAAACTGATCTCAAGATGCTGATGCGAAAGGTGGAGAACCAGGTTAAGCAGGAAAAACAGGCAGAAAATCTTTTCAAATCGCGCGCAAAAAGAGATTAATCTGACAGCGCCGAGAATCTTTTTACGATCCCGCAATAAAAACCGCCCGGAAGTGGTATCCTGTTTTGTTGAATTATTTTCTGGTCGGGTTTATACTTTTTTTCAAACCGAGCAATTTTTTAGATGTTTTTTACAAAACCAGGTCGACAAACCTGCAATTATAGAAAAGGGGACCATATTCAATGGGGTCAGTAATGGTAGAAATCTGGGATGCTACCGGTAACAAAAAAGTCAAAGCAGAATTACCCGATGATGAAGCACTGAACCGAATAATCATTCTTCTGATCGACAAGATGAATCTGCCACGCTTTACGCCTGATGGCCAGCTGATGAGCTACAAATTTCATCATAAAGCTTCGGGAAGACAGCTTCTTGACGATGAAACCTTTCGCCAGGCAGGAGTTCAATCCGGCGATATCTTGAGAATTCAGCCTGAAATTACCGCAGGAAGAGCTGAATGAATTCAGACCAGAATAATTCCGATAAAGCCCCTGAAATCCTGCACATCGACCCAAATCAGGAAGAAAACCGTTTTTCACGTTTTGAACTGATTCGCTGGTGGGACCAAAAAAAGCTCAGTGCCGCCAAAATACTGGTTATTGGCGCCGGGGCCCTTGGCAATGAAATTATCAAGAATTTCGCCCTGGTTGGCATCGGAAATATTCTCGTCGTCGACTTCGACCAGATAGAGCCTTCAAACCTGTCGCGATCTATTCTTTTTCGTGAAGCCGATCGTGGCCGGCAAAAAGCAGAAGTTGCTGCAGAAAGAGCCAGAGACATCCTTCCCGAGATCAACATCAAAGCTCTTTGCCTGAACGCAGTCACCGATCTTGGCCTGGGCGCTTTTCTCTGGGCCGACGTTATCCTTGGCGGACTCGATAATCGTGAAGCACGCCTGGCCATTAACCAGAATTCTTTTCGCTGCGGAAAAACCTGGATAGATGGAGCAATAGAAGGCCTAAGCGGTATCGCGCGAGCCTTTTCTCCTGATGGCCCGTGCTATGAGTGTACAATGAGCGAAGTCGACTGGAAAATACTTAATGCGCGTAAATCCTGCACTCTGCTGACCCGAGAAGAGATGATGTCTGGAAAAACCCCGACCACTCCGACCATTGCCAGCGTTATCGCCGCAATACAATGTCAGGAAGCGATCAAGCTTTTGCACGGCATGGAAGTCATTTCCGGCAAGGGCTACATCTTCGAAGGCCTCAATTTTTACCAGGATGTGATCAGTTACAAGCGCAAAGCCGATTGTTTTTCCCATGAAAGTTACCTGCCGATCATCGAACTCGATGCCCAGGCCGATAAATTGTCCCTGGCGCAGGCATTGCAGATAATCCGAAAAGATCTCGGTGAATCGGCGGTTCTTGAACTTCGCCAGGAAGTTCTCACCGGCTTTTCCTGTAGCGAATGCAATATTGAAACTGAATTTCATGCCTCGCTCGGCAACGTCAAGGAGTCAGCAGCAATCTGTCCAAACTGCAAAAAGCCACGTTTCCCAATTCTGGCGCATCAGTTCGATGGCAGTGAGCCCTGGCAACAGATGACTCTCGCCGAACTGGGAGTTCCGGCATTCGACGTGTTTTTAGGCAGAGACGGCGAAAACCAGAAAACCTGGCTGCTCAATGGCGATCGCGAAAAGCTGCTGGGTACCCTCTCGAGGAAAGGCTGAAACAATGACTCAGAAAAACATCCAGCCCGCAGTTGAAGGCCTTGATTTTCAAAAAGGCTACGATGCCCACGAGAAAAAGAATAAACCTTTTCCCGGCCAGAACAATGATGAACCAAGAGTTTTAATTGAAAAATCAGTTTATCAGGAGCTTCAGGAGCACGCCAAAGAAACCGTGGCAGTAGAGCTTTGCGGCATTCTCGTCGGCACAACCTGCCAGGACGACTCAGGAAAATATCTGGTCATCAGCGGTAGCATTCGAGGCAAACATGCCAGAAACGAAGGCGCACAGGTTGCATTCACTCATGAAACCTGGGATTACATTCATGCCGAAATGGAAGCCAAGTTTAAAAACAAGGCAATTGTCGGCTGGTATCACACCCACCCTGGTTTCGGAATTTTCCTCTCCGACATGGACAAATTCATCCAGGACTATTTTTTCAATCAACCGTTTCAAGTAGCGCTGGTAATCGATCCAATCAATTCCAAAGAAGGCCTGTTCGCCTGGATCGAAGGCAAAACCCGGGCTTTGTCACGCTGCTGGGTCGGCGAAGAAATGCACCGTCTTACCCAGGGCGCGGTTGGCAGCGAAGAGATTCGCGAAAAATTCCCGGCTCAGGCCAATTATTCACAACAACCGATTCCGGCCCAGCCAACGTCAGAAAAGCTCGAATCGCCCAGTGAAGAAGGATCTACATATCGTTACCTTACTCTGGCACTGGCCTTTCTAATCGGTTTTTCTCTGGCAACGACATTGCTGCAAAGAGCTTTGACCGATCAAATAATCAAAACCGCCAGAGCCGAAACCCGAGAATTGCTGGGCGCCTGGGCCGCAGACACCGCCGCCGCCGAAGAGCTTCGACAACTGCAGGGGAAATTGCAGGCTTTTTCCGACGGCTTTCATCAGCAGATGACCAATTCAAGTGAGTTTGCCTCGGCGACAGCCGAACTTAGTTCTGAAATCAGCGCCCTGCAGATTCGTCTCGACGAAATCGCCTCTTCTTCTGTTGAGCGCCGCACAAGAGTCCAGAGTGCCCTTGAATCAGTAACCAACCAGCCCCTGCGCACGACCGAAAAATCTGAAGAACTGATGAAACAGCTCAGGCAAACGATTGCGCAAAGTCTGCTGGTGCAACTTACCCCCTATCTGGTTGCTCTATCGGCATCGCCACCTGACATCAACCGGCTTGGCGAAGCCAAAGCTTTAATTCGCCACATAATCGAACTCGACCCGCGTCTTGAACCCGGATTGAAAGAGAAGTTGCCCTGGCTGTTTTGACGGCCCCACCGGCAGAGAGGAAAAAAATGGCAGAAGAAGAAACCATTGTCATAACCAAACGAGATCTGCGTGACCCCAAAGTGGAAGACATGCTTATGGCTCACCAGGCGGCTCGACGCCAGCTTACCCCCGCCGAAAGAGCCCCGGTAGAAACCGCGTTCTGGTTGAATCCGGTTTTTTATACGGCAGCAGCTGGACTAGCCGGGGCTTTTCTTGCCTGGGCACTGTTCGAGCCCTTCATTACTTCCCCCGGTTCTTCTGAAGAACGGGGCTCCGGCATTTTAATGATGCTCGTCGCGGTACCAGCAATGATAGGTCTGTTCGTTGGCCTGATCGAAGGCATAATGTCGCGAAACTTTCTCAAGGCCATGCGATGTGGCGGAATTGGCGTCGGCATTGGTTTGGTCTGGGGGATTGTCGGTACCATGATTGGCGGTTTTGCGATGAACCTGGTCAAGGCTTTTGGTCTGCCGTTCTTTCTAAGAAATATGCCCTCAGAGCAACCGAATCCGGCTGACCCGCTGGCCTTCCTTACCCCTGGCATTCTTTTTGTTCTGATCAGTGCCAGAGCCATGGCCTGGACAATAGTCGGCGCCGGCATGGGGGTTGGACCCGGCATTGCCCTGAAATCGAAAAAACTCCTTCTTAACGGCATGGTCGGTGGGCTTCTTGGCGGTTTCCTCGGCGGACTGCTTTTTGACCCAATTGGCTTTTCACTTACGAAGCTCGGCTTTGCTGACTCTGGCGGTACCAGCCGTATGATCGGATTCTGTATCATTGGCTTGATGGTCGGAGTATTTACCGGACTGGTCGAGAATCTGACCAAAGACGCCTGGTTGATCATGAAAACTGGCCCACTCAGAGGCAAACAATTCGTAATCTACCACAATCCGACTATAATCGGCAGCTCACCAAAATGCGATGTCTACATTTTCAAAGATCCCGCCGTTGAGCCGCATCACGCTGAAATCAAACAGGTTGGCAGCAAATTTGAGGTTATCGACAAGAACAGCCCTCAGGGCGTTTTTGTCAACTCACAGAGAGTCGCCAGAAAAGTTCTTGAAAAAGGCGATGTCATCATTATTGGCGAAAGTCTGCTTGAGTTTCAGCAAAAGGAAAGATCATGAACACCCTCAAACCTGGCAGTAAAACCGGAAAAATGCAGCGGCCAGTAAACGTTGGCAAAAGAGTACAGGTTAGTCCAGTTTCTCCATCTGCTGAACACATCGGCAAAATCTGCTCGACCTGTGGCACCGGAATAATGCAGAGCGACACCATTGTCGTCTGTCCAGAGTGTTCTTTGCCCTACCACCATGACTGCTGGCAGGAAATCGGCGGTTGCGGCACCTACGGTTGTGCGGCCGCACCGGTCACTGTCGCCAAGGAAGCAGTTCCGGAGGATATTTTCACCCCAGGTTGGACTGCCGAAAAAAAATGCCCAGAATGCGGTTCGAGCATCATCGCAAATGCCCTTGTCTGCAAGGTATGTAAAGCGACTTTTCCAACCGAACGACCGATGACCAAGGTCGAGTGGCAAGACCGAATCTATGACGAAAAAGAACTCGGAAGAATAAAAACAGCGGTCATTGCCCAATTTGTCTTTAGCACCATCGGCTGCCTCGTTTTCATCATGCTGCCGTTGAACCTTATCGCAGCTTTTACCGATAGCTGGAGTTTCAGAGCCAAGCGCCTGCCGCCATCCCTGAAAGTTCTTTTTTATGCGGCAATGGCTATTTCGGTTCTCTGGGCAGCGATAGCCGTAATTTTCATCCTTTATTCGATGGTATTCAAATGAACACAAACGGAGACAGAATTATCGTAGACGGCCTTAGAGCTGGAACAGCATGCCCATCGTGCCTGCAACCCCTTAAAGAGGGCGAAGCAGCTTACATTTGTCACAAATGCGGGGCGATGAACCACGAAATCTGCTGGCAAAGATGCGGTTGCGGCAGCTATCATTGCCGGGCCGGCAGTTCCGCCCCAATTACCGGTGGCTCCGCTGATATCGTTATTACCAAAGCTGACCTTGAAAATCTTAAAGAGGTTCCGGCCAACAGCAGATATGGTACCGCGGCCATTGCTGATGAGATTCAGCAGCAACAAAAGCTGACCTGGTCACCCCTGGCGATTTTTGCCCTGGTTATCGGCCTGGGTACCCTTGCAGTAAGCCTCGTCAATTTTTCGACCGAAAAGGTCTCCGAATACCAGACGGCAGTCTTTCTGCTTTCTCTTGGCGGTTGTCTGGTTTCAGTCCTGGTCGGCGCGATTTCAATCGCAACCTTTCAAAATAACAGCACCAGTAAAGGCCTGCCTCTGTCTTTTGCCGGAATGGGCAGCGCCATTATCGCTCTGTTGCTCACCCTTTATCCCCTGATGAACCCCGAAACCGAACAGGGCGAACAATTCAAACCGGATATGAAACAAATTGGCGAAGCAATTCGCACAGCGGCCCCTGCCATCAAAGGCCCGCTGATGGCAAATGTTCACATCAAAGCCGGCAGTGGCTTTAGAATGGGCATGGGTTCAGGAATAGCCCTTTGTAACCGCGACGCCTTCACTTACATTTTGACCAACGCCCATGTGCTCACCCTCGGAACCCGGGTAAAATCTCTTGAAGAGCTGAAAGCAAAGGCCGGCAACGTCGAAGTGACCTTTTACTCCGGCGAAACCACGGGGGCAACCCCGGTTTGGCTGGCACCAGATGAAATTGATCTGGCCTTGATCAGAGTGAGCACCCCCAACGGGTTCGTTCCTCAGCTGAAATACCAGCAAGGCCGCGCGCTTACAATGGGACAAAGAGTATTTGCCATCGGTAATCCTATCGGCCTGAACTGGACATACACCGATGGCGTGATTTCTGCCCTGCGCAAAAATCGACATGGTTCAAGAGAAATAACCGTCGTTCAGATGCAGACTCCGCTCAATCACGGCAATTCCGGTGGCGGGCTCTATGACCTCGAAGGGTACCTGATCGGAGTAAACACCTGGATATATGCCAAAACCGCCACTGAAGGCCTAAACTTTTCAATTGCAATTGATGAATTTTTCCAGCTGCTCGAACCAGAATGGCTTGAACTGCTTGCCCTTTCAGGAGCCGGCCAGCTGGCTGAAAAGGAACCTAACCGATGAGTATAAGACACCGACGTCTACAGTCAGACTACGAAAAAATTGTTGCTACCTTCAATGAGGAAAGTCGCATTCACATCAAAGCTGCCACCGGTCATCCGCCTGAAAAGTATCAGATCGAATTTCTGGTCAACAGCCTGGTAATGAACCCTGACGGCTCCGTTAAGGTAAAAAACAACCATATTGCCGAAATCTATCTTTCGGCTTCTTATCCCCGTCAACCACCCCAGTGCCGAATGCTTACGCCGGTATTTCATCCCAACATTGCTCCCCATGCCATCTGCATCGGTGACCACTGGGCAGCTGGGGAATCTCTTCCCAATCTCATCGTGCGCATCGGCGAAATGCTTTCCTACCAGAGTTATAACCTGAAAAGCCCCCTCAATGGCGAGGCGGCCAAGTGGGCCAGTCAAAATGGCAGCAGGTTTCCCATAGATACATTCGACTTTTCATCTTATTACAGCGCCAGCGACAAAGTATTGTCCGAAACCCAGGCAGAGAAAATAGATGAAAACAGCATCATGAACTGCGCCAACTGCGGAACCGCCGTAAAAGGCTCAGAAATCATCATCTGCTCGTCCAAGCATCCGGTTTGC
>CAZTHA010000001.1:0-43436 GCA_964613435.1 uncultured bacterium | reverse complement strand
CCTTGGCAAGGCCCTCTTCAAGGCTTGTTTTTGCCTGCCAGCCAAGTCTGGTAAGACGTTCGACATTGAGCAGTTTTCTCGGGGTGCCATCGGGCTTTTCTGAGTCCCATTCAATGTGTCCGGTGAATTCAGTGGTTTTGGCGATTAGTTCGGCCAGTTCTTTAATACTGACGTCTTCGCCACAACCGATATTGATCAACGGGAAACCTTGTTCAAACAGCTTTTCATCAGGCAAATTCATCAGAAAAATACAGGCATCGGCCATATCGTCGGCATGAAGGAATTCACGCCGCGGGCTACCGCTACCCCAGAGTTTTACCGGGCGATTGCCATCCTGCCTGGCTTCATGAAACTTGCGTAACATCGCCGGCAAAACATGCGAGCTCTCAAGGTCATAATTGTCCCATGGACCATACAGATTTGTCGGCATAACCGCCAGATACCTGGTCTGGTGCTGACGATTGAAGCTCTCACACATTTTGATGCCGGCAATTTTGGCAATTGCGTAAGCGTCGTTGGTTTTCTCAAGCGGGCCGGTCAGAAGATACTCTTCTTTGATTGGCTGCGGACATTCACGCGGATAAACACAAGAAGAGCCAAGAAACATCAAGCGTTTCACTCCCGCAAGATAACAACCGTGGATCACCGAATTCTGAATTGCCAGGTTATCATAGATGAAGTCGGCGGGAAAATCATTGTTAGCCATAATTCCACCGACTTTTCCAGCGGCAAGAAATACGTATTCAGGCCTCTCTTTCAACAAATACTCTTTTACAAGGTGTGAATCCCTCAAATCCAGTTCAGTCGAAGTTCGATAAATCAGGTTTTCATAGCCGGCAGCCCGAAGATTTCTGACCAAAGCACTGCCAACCAGGCCGCGGTGGCCGGCCACATAGATCTTTGCATTTTTTTCCATAATTCCAGCTTTAACTTAGTTTTCAAGAGTAATAGCCGAAAACTGCCGGCTTTTCAAGTCAAGGTCGCAACACACTGAATCTACCGGTTAGACGGCGAACTTCCTTCATGGTCAATGCCCGCGGGTGAAAAACGAAATCGCGAAAGTCGCGCATCTGGTCTTCAGCGAATTCACCCTGGGAAGTGTTTCCCGGAGGCATGCAGCCAAGAATCTTTATTCCTTCGGGGCTAAGTTCCATGATCTGCACATCACTGCCACGATTCATAAATGGGCTGAAGCTGGCCTCGGCAACCATTGTCGGTGCACCAACATGATTAATCCCGGCAAACTGCATCGGTGGGCACGGAAATTTCTGCAAATTGTAGCCATCAGGGGTAATTTTATTTACGGTTTCGACAAAAACCCTGGTCAAAAGGTCTCTTGAACTGTCTTGACCAAAATAATCATGGTTGCTTTGCCCAAGAATAGCTCTGGCCATCAAGGCTGACTGGGTCCAGGTCGGGTCAGAACTCACCATCCAGGCAAATTCGCCCAAAGGCTCGGCAAATATGGCACTGAAAAGATTATTGAAATATGCATCAAAAACGCCAGCGCCGGCATCATCGAAAAAGCCGTCTTCGTCGTCATCACAACGCAGATTATTCCAGTCGATCATGGCCTGATAGGCTTTCTGCTGAACCGGTGAAAACAGGCTGACATCGATGAAACTTACCAGAAGATCTTTGAACATGTACGCCCGCAAATCGGTAAAGGCAATGTCCTGGTCGAGTTTTTTGAGGTAATCGATCGACCAGGCATGGTTGTTGATCAACACATGATCCGCCAGATACTTGCTGCGTTGATCGGCTGCCCAACCTGATTGCAGGTCACCATCACGATAGCCTTTTACCGGCGGGCAATTCCAGTTCACATAAAATCCGGTGGCCGGGTTCATTCCGGCAAGTCTTGCATCAGGGGCAGGAAAAACGCTCGGGCGCGAAACCGGCATGCGGTCATCACCAAAGCTTCGCCGGCTCTTTCCCAAGCCGCAGTGCACGTAAGCAATATTGCCATTGCGATCGGCGGCCAGCCAGTTTATTGACAACGCATTCCGATCGGAACATTCAAGCCATTGCCCGATATCTTCGGCAAAAGTAGAGTCGAACCAACCCTGATAAGATTCGATTACATGGCCTCGCCAGGCACGATTTTTGATATACCAGACATCGCCATCAACGGCAACGATTGGGCCCATTTCCGTATCGATGACTTCCCGCATAATCGATTCTTTTCGGCCCTTTACCATTATCTGCTCAAGCCGCTTTTTCTTTTCAATCGACATATCGCCAACGATAAGGAAATTTTCGAGGCGCGGATTCTGGGTCGCCGCGACAATATCGACCAAATTGCCGACTCCGGCGGTTGCTGTAAAACCAAGGTTGCGGTTGGCGGCAAACATGACGAAAATGTAACCCACCGGAGTACTACCGACAATATCGAATTCGGGCGTATGCATACCAATGCTGTAAACTGCCGAAGGTTTGAAATAACCCATTTGCGGGCCGCCAAGCAACCAGGCTTTCTTTTCGCCGCGATACAATTTCGACATCACCACCGCATAGCTGCCGGATTTATCTGGAATCCCCGCACTTTTCAAAATTGCATTTCGTTTGCGATTGCGCAAGGTCGGCGAATGAAGCGGCTGTTCAGACTGTCCATGGGGCGTAAAACCAGATGGATAACGATAACCGGGTTTGAAATATGGCATTTCGCCAAGGGTTGTATAAACCTTTTCGTCTTCATAAAAAACAACGTCTTCAAAAATGTTCGAAGCGGTTCTGGCTCCATATTTCCTGACCAGTGTGGTCAGTAGATGCTGGTTATCCAATTCCTGCGAAAAATCATTATATCGCGCAGCCATGGTTCCGGCAAAAATGTTCAAAACCTGGATTTCATTGAAATTGACCGGGGAGATGCCCGTCCGTTTAAAAGCCGGATCAAGCCGGAATTTTTCTTTTCTGACCTCGTCGATAGCGCGATTCAACCCCCGGGTAAATGCCGTTAAAGCGGTTTTAAACCTTACACTGCACCTTTCGAGTTCCTGTTCCATTTCTGAAAAGGAAACGGCATCGCGACGTGCCATAAAATCGGCCTCGACAAAGTCTTCGCCAAAAACTTCCGCCAAAGTACCTTCGGTTGAACGCCTCAATATTTCAAGCTGAAACATGCGATCGCGACCGACACAGTAACCATAGCCAAAAAACGCACCAGAGGTAGAGCTGGCAACCACATGCGGCATATTGGTTTCGTCATGATAGATTTTGACATAATCAGAAATTGTCTGCATTACATCGTTTGTCTGAGCATTTAAACAACTGGTGAATGTCAGCAGGAGTGCAATTATTGCTATTATTTTGCGCATGGTTCATTCCCTCCATTGATAAACAGGCAAGCCCGAACTTTATTAAATGAATTTTACACAGTTTCTTTCGAAAAAACTATTTTTTTAAGGTTCTAACCGATTTTGTGTTTTACCATCTCACCTGCTTGCATGCTTTTAGCAAAAGCATTATTCTCTATGAGGCAAATTTCAAGATTTCTACCGGGAGACCAAGAATGAGTAAAGACCAGATCAAAGACCAGGAAAAACCCAAATACGACCTTAAAGCCGCCCATAAAAAGGCAGTAATGGTGATGATCGGGCTCTTTGTCGCCATGGTTCTTTTGATGATTTTCCTTTCAGATCACGTTGAATTCGCCTCTACCGGCGGAATGTAGGCTGGAGGAAAAATTTCAATGAAAATTCTTGAGAGGACAACCGAAATTCTCGACAAGGCAAACAAAGCCTTCGACACCAACCCTTTTTTTGAACCTTTGAGTGACGCACAACGGGACCAGGTTATCAGCAAGGCAGGAACTATCGAAGCATACGAGGATGGAGAGTTCATTCTCAAGACCGGTGACCCAGCCGATTTTCTTTTTGTCATAATCACCGGTCAGGTTGCAGTCGTAGTCGGAGAAGATGAAGAGCAGATTGAAATTACCAGACTCGAGCCGTCGCAAATGGTCGGCGAAATGGCCGTAATTCTCAACGAGAAACGCACCGCCTCATGTGTAGCCAAAGGGCAAACCATGATTCTCAAACTTGCCCGGGAAGTTTTCAGAAAAGTGGTCGTATCCATTCCTGAAGCAGGCATGTCGATGATGCGCATGCTGGCAGAGAGATTAAAAAAGACCTCGCGCCCACCTGCACATCGTGAATTTCGTGGCGATGCCCCCGTTCCTCCGGTTGAAATACTTGGCCTGATACCAATAGCGTTTATGCAAAGACACCGGGTTGTCCCGGTGAAGAAAGAAGAAAACCGTCTTTTACTCGGCTACTGTGAAAGAATGGATGACAGTTTGCTCGCCTCGGTTTCCCATCTTCTTCCAAGTATGAAAATCGAACCGGTTTCCATAGAAACCGACTACTTTCAAAAGATCATGCAGGGCTACGCCGGAGAAAAAGTTCTGGCCACCAGGGCTGAAGGCCGCTCAGGTGCGAAACATGTCGATGAACTTCTTAAAAGGCTCGTCGAAGAAGGCGGATCTGACCTACACCTATCGGCCGGTCAGATACCGCGTTGGCGCATCGATGGACGGATCATGTCAATTGCCGGTTTTAACAAGCTGGGCTCCGAAGAAGTATTCGAGCTTCTTCAGCCGATTATGCGCAATGAAGCAATCGAAGAATTTAAAACCACTGGCGATGAAGATTTTGCCTACGCTATGGATAAGCACTCACGCTTTCGCATCAATCTGTTACGCGACCAAAACGGTGTCAGCGCCGTTTTCAGGCACATACCCAATACGATTTTTACCCTCGAAGACCTGGGTATGCCTGCGGTTTTGCGATCATGGGCCGAATCTCCCAAAGGGCTGATTCTGGTAACCGGCCCGACAGGCAGCGGTAAAAGTACAACCCTGGCCGCCATGCTTGACCACATCAACAGAACCCGCGAATGCCACATTCTGACCATTGAAGACCCGATCGAATTTGTGCACCAGAGTCGCAAAGCTCTGGTGAACCAAAGGGAAGTCGGCGTTCACACCTCTTCTTTCGCCAGAGCCCTTAAGGCCGCCTTGCGTGAAGACCCAGACGTAGTGCTCGTCGGTGAAATGCGTGACCTTGAAACCATTGCTATGGCCCTGGAAACCGCAAATACCGGGCATCTGGTGCTCGCCACACTTCATACTTCAACTGCCATCAGTACGGTCAACAGAATTGTCGATCAGTTTCCCGCAGAAGCGCAGGAACAGATTCGCGCCGGACTCGCCGACAACCTGCTCGGAGTCTGCTGCCAGACCCTTTGCCGCAAAATCGGCGGAGGACGGGTTCCCGCCCTCGAAATCCTGGTAATGGACTACGCCATGGGTAACATGATTCGCGAAGGTCGCACCCACATGCTTCTAACCGCCATGACTACCGGGCAGAATCGGGGCAATCGACTGCTGAATGACGATCTCTTCAAACTTGTGCAGTCGGGCAAAATAACCAAGGAAGAGGCCCTGAGCAATACCACCGACCCGCGCGAGCTGGCAAGGAAATTGGGAATCAGCAAAGACTGAGGTTCAGAAATTACTTCTGACCATATAACCCTCGTCAAAATCGCCTGGATTGACAAGGTAGAATCCTTCGCCAAATTCATCCGGCGGCAGAGCAGTTAAAATTCCGTGCTCAACCAGCTCCTGAAGGCGCTGCGGATACCTGCCGACCTTTTTTTTGAAATCGCGGTTTCGATCTTCGAGAAACTGCATCGTTCTTAACCAATCAAGTCGCAACTTCATCAGATCTTTGGTTTCCTGGTCTTTGCTGGCGGCTAAAAGACGCTCAGCCTCTGCCACGGCCATCGCCAGATTCTTTCCCCGGCTCAAGATATGAACCGAAGAGGTTTCCAGAAAAGGCAGGGCTCCTGGAAGCTTTGCCGCCTTTTTATAGTATTCCGCCGCCTTTTCGTATTCATTGATCTGCAGATAATTGAAACCGATCCAGTAGGGCAGGCGCCATTCTTCGGGCAGCATTGCTTCCGCTTCCTTGAGCAACTCGATTGCCCTGGGAATATTGCGATAACGGGCCGGTGCGACCATACCGCCCAAAAAGGCGGCCTGCAGAATTTTGGGATCTAAATGCAAAGTAAGCCGGAACAGCGCAATCAGAAGATCGAATTTTTTGGCTGAATTGTAAGCCAGCTCCTGGGCGCCTTTCATATAAAACATCAAAGCAACCGGATTTCGAAAAGTACCGCTGATTCGTTCGACATATTCAGGCTCTGGAACGAACAACAGTTTTCTCTCTTCAAAGGGAGCGATCTTGCCAAGGTGCACAGACAGGGAAACATTGATCAGCAACAGAGAGAGAAAAACCAGCCAGTAATATCGGTTAATGAAAATCTCAATGTTCATGACGTTCAAACGCTTTCCATGAAATCAAAAAGATTATCGCAAAATAAAGCAACGTGTAGATTCCCGTTTCAGCAAGATAAGACGCTTTTGGCAGGGTTCCGTGAGCTGCGATGTATTTTAAATCTATCTTATCGTAGTTAGGCAAAAGATGATAAAAAAACCTGGAAAGGGCGTTAGGAACCATTGTCGGAATGTGACTCATCATGGTAAGCGGAAAATAAGCGTATTCAGCCGCGAAATCAATAAAAACAGTCATCAGCGAAGCAAAAACAGGAGATGAAAAAAGGTTGGAAAACAGTGAACTGAAAGCGCAAACGATAAAAAGTTTGAGCATTATCGACCAGGCGCCGAATAAAAATGATAAATGCCAGGCCTCTTCCATCAGAAGGATACCTGAACAGGCAATTGCTGAGAGTCCGACATAGGCACCTATCAGCAGGCAATTACCAATCAATCGACCGAGAACATGGTCAAAATAAGACATAAAAGTTAAATGAATAGCCTGCAGGCGCGTTTCCTTTTCCCGATAGTAACCATTGATACAGCCAAAAATAATCAGAAGCAGGCCACTGACCTCCATTGCCGTCAAACTGAAGCTACGCAACATTATGTCCTTGTGGCCCACCGAAAGGACCTTAAGAAAATAGCTGACGGTCAAAAGGGCCGCGAACACCAGAGCCACAATTCTAAACGTCTGGGTTCTGAAGCCCTGCATAAAAGTTATAGCAGCCATAGCCATCGTTTTACGCATATTTGACTCCTATTTCTTTCAAAAATGCCTCTTCAAGGTTTCTGGCCGAATGCTTCTGCAAAAAATCATTCAGACGGCCACTGTAGCGAATTTCTTTGTCATGAAGAACGGCTATTCTTCGGCAAAGCTTTTCAACTTGAGAAAAGTCGTGGGATGAAAGCAAAATTGTCTGACCCTGCTGATTCAGCTCTTTCAACCATTCCAGAAGGTTCTGCCGTGCCAGAGGATCAAGGCCAAGAGTGGGCTCATCGAGGATGATGAATTCGGGGGACTTCAACAGTGAAATGGCTAGCCCAAGCCGTTGAATCATACCTCTTGAATAATCTCGAATCGGTTTGGCCGAATCCAGATCGGTTTTGCGAAACAATTCCTCTATGTCTGGCTTTGGACCAGATACGGCCAGACTCAACAAACGAAGGTATTCGAAACCGGTCAATTCTCCCGGCGGCAGGTAAAACTCAGGAAGATAACCGATCTTTTCGTGAATTATCTTGCGATCAAGCGGTCGATCGCCATAAAAGATCTCGCCATGATTGCGTGAAATTAGACCAAGAACGCATTTGAAAAGAGTCGTTTTACCAATTCCGTTGAGACCGAGAATGCCAAAAATTTCACCCTGTGCCACTTCCAATGATAGCTTGTCTAAAATACAGACTTCACCAAAATTCTTTGTTAATTCTTTTACCTGTAATAGCATTTTCATCTTAGTTTACCCTGCAATTAGCACAATGATCGTTCAAATGAATCCTGAATAAAGATTAGCATATCAGAAACTTCGTGTTCAACAGCCTTAGAGTAGAAAATCTTTTCATCAAGGCCTTTCCGGTCGAAGATAAAGTTCCAATTCCAGAGAAAGATCGGTTTGATTAACGATCAAATCTATGCTTTCCTGAAGATGCTTCGCTATCAGAGCATCCTGTTCAAAAATAAGGAACTGCTCCATAAGAGCGGCGGCGTTGCCAGCCTTGAGACCACGAAAGGCCCCCAAAGCCTTGATGATATTAAGATTCGTCGAGTTTTTTTTGATAATTATCTTTTCTGGACCAGCTTTCGAATTTATCATCGGCAATTTATCACGACCAATTAGAGTTTGCAGTAAAGGCTCAATCGCTCTTTCATCGCCAATTTTTGCGAGTGAAAGTGCTATCTCGCTGCGATTATAAATGATTCCGTCGCCAGTATCGCGATCATCGGCCCCCTTTTTCAAGGCTTCAATCAAGGCCATGACTATTTTGTCCCGATTACCCGCGTTAAGCTCCTTTACCAAAAGTCGGGCCGCATAGATTCGAACGTTTTCTTCATAATTTCTGGTCGTCCATGAGGCGAAAAAGCCCAAAGACTCGCCATTACCATCGAAATATTGAGACTTACCTTGTAACTGTTCGATTAACTGGTCGACCTTATCTTCAGCAAAGGATGAGACAGGAAAAGACAAGGCTAGAACCAGTAAAATCGGAACAATGGTTTTTAATAATCGCATTGCATTTCACTCCTGTTTTTTTAAAAAATACCACAGATATAACCAAGCCAGAGCTCCAGATAAAAAATAAGCCGCAGAAATCCCGGTAAAGCCTCCCAAAAGACCCTTTACGCCCAACCCGATATAACAAAATGGTACAAGCATGACTATAAGTTTGCAAAAATTTACCAATAATGCCAACACCGGCTTATGCAAAGCATTCAATATCGAAGCCACGATCATTGCAATTCCATGAAGGCCGTAACTGAAGGCAACGAGCCTTAGATACTTACCTACGATCAGGTATACTTCAGCTGATTGATTGAACAGCTTTCCTGAAAAATCTCCCAAAGGCAGAAAAAACAGCCAGGCAACCAGACCAACCGTCATAGAAATGTACGTGCTTAACTTGAATCCATTTTGAATCCGCCCGATCTTTCCAGCTCCAAGATTCTGCCCGGTATAGGGGGTCATTATCGCCGCCAAAGCTGTGATTGGCGACATTACAAACATTTCAATTCTGCAGCACACACCAAAAGCTGCAACTGCAGCGTTTCCCTGCCCTGAAATCATGCGAGTCAACAACCCCATTGCCAGTGGAATCAAAATTTGCGTAAAAGCAGCCGGAATGCCAATGTGAAGAATTTCTGCCCATGAAGCGAGAGTGTTTTTGAAACCGGAGAAATTTTTCGTCAGCATGGAAAATTTAAAATGCAGAAATAATAACGAAACGACCAGGGTTACTGAACGGGCAACGACCGTTGCGATCGCCGCACCCTCAAGCTCCAGTCTCGGAAAGGGCCCCCAGCCGAATATCAGAATCGGGTCCAGAACCAGATTTATAAAAATGGCAACCAGCATGACCGCGCTGGGAATAATTGTATTGCCGGCAGCCCTTATCGCATTATTGCCAACCATGGGTATCACGACAAAAACAAGACCCGGATACCAGATTCGCATATATCTCCTGATAAGAATGATTGAATCTGCATCGGCACCAAGCATTGAAAAAAGCGGATCGATGGTGAGCATGCCGACCAGGACGAAAATGATTACGATCAACAAAGACAGAATCAGAGCATCAGTCGTCAAACGTTTTACCCGTTGCGGATTCTTTTCACCAATAGCTCGAGCAATTACTGCAGATGCCCCCACACCAAGTCCCATCGAAATGGCACCCTGCATCAAAACCACTGGCAGAGTGAAACTCATCGCCGCCAAGGCTTCTGTACCAAGTTGGCCGACAAAATAAGTGTCGACAAGATTGAAAGCAACCATGCCAACCATTCCGACCATCATCGGCATGGTCATGCCAACGATGGCCCTGAGTTCAGAACCCTGAGTGAGATCGACGTGACTTTTCAATTTCCAACCTGCGTTAAAATATCGGCAGCCCAACCGGTATGTTGATCAAGAAGTGCTTTTGATCTTCAGAAGCCACTCTTTTGCCGAGTTCTTTGTGCCATCTATCTGGTGATGATATACTGATTATGCTAAAAAACAAAAGAGGACAATTCATTTGAACCATCTGGACAATGACAAAAAGCCGGCAGCTGCAAACCCATCGAAGCATGAGAAGCTCAAGCTGCTTGGCGGCTTGATCTCAGGCATCACCCACGAGATAAACACTCCGATGCATTATCTCGACACCAATTTGACTTTTCTGAAATACGCCTTCAAAGACCTTTCCAGGCTGCTTGACGCCTATCATGAAATACTCAAACGTGTCGAGACGGGCAGAAGTATTCTGCCTGACGAGTGGCAAGCTCTGCATAACCTGGAAAAAGAAGCCGACTCGGAATACCTTCAGAAAGAAATCGGACTGGCACTCGAACAATCTGGCGAGGGAATTTCGTTGGTTTCGCGGCTTGTTTTAGCCATGAAAGACTTTTCCCATCAGTCGCCACACAACTTTTCCCTTGTAGATGTTAACAAATGCATCGACACGGTCTATACAATCTCGCGCCACGAATGGAAACGTATCGCCGACTTCGAACTCAAGCTATCACGGGATCTTCCTTATCTATATGCTTCCAGAGATGAATTGCATCAGGTTCTTCTAAACATTGTCGTCAATGCCGCCCACGCCATCGACGAAAAAATCCAGGCCGGGCAATACGATCGAGGCAAGATCAAGGTTGTTACAAGAATTGTCGCTGAAAACATCGAAATAGAAATTGCCAATGACGGGCCGGAAATTTCTCGTGCCAACCTCGATCGCATTTTTGAACCGTATTTCACCACCAAAGAGCCGGGCAAAGGCACCGGTCTTGGCCTGAGTCTGGTAAGGCGAATTATCGAAGATGAGCATGGCGGAAAAATAAGCGTTTCTTCGACAACGCAAGGCACCTCATTCATAATGGTGCTGCCGCAGAATCGGCCAGAAAATGAAGCGAGGTAAGCATTGCAAAACTTCAGCCTGTTACTAGCAGACCCTGACAAGAATATCCAGGATGGGCACCGCCGAATGCTCAAAGCTTTGAAACCGAATTGGAGCATTGCATTTGCCCTTACCGCCAGGGAAGCCATGACCAAGCTCCGACAACTGCATCCGGATGTAATTATTGCCGAACTCGACATGCAGCTTGAAGATGGCAGCGACCTGATCAGATCCGTTCAGCAGATCTATCCGGAAGTCATCAGAATTGTTTTATCTGCTGAGCCTGACGGCCATTCAGAGGCGGTTCTAAAAGCCACACAGTCGGCTCACCGTTTTCTCGCCAAACCCTTCCGCGGCGAATTACTGATTGAACAGATTGAAAAGGCGGCAAGATTACGCAAATTGCTGAAGAACCATGAATTGAAGGAAATAATCGGCGGAATACCTTATTTACCCAGCCTTCCCAGTCTTTATCACGAACTGGTTGCGGCAATAGAATCTCCGCTCATATCTCTTGAAGAGATTGGCGAAATCATCGCCCGCGATGTATCGATGACTTCACGGGTATTGCATCTGGTAAACTCCGCCTTTTTCGGCCTGCCAAGAGAGGTCACCAGCCCACAAACAGCGGTCGTATTACTTGGTATAAACGTTATCAAATCTTTAGTCTGTTATGTAAAACTGTTTTTCGCAGCTCCAGACAACATTTACCCTGGACTTTCCCTCGACCAGCTTTGGGTTCACAGCTCGATGACGGCAAAATTGAGTCGTGAAATTGCAAGTGATCTGAATTCATCAGGCCGGGAACAGGAGGAGGCATTTCTCGCCGGAATGCTTCACGATATCGGAAAATTGCTGCTTCTCGAACATCCGGGATATTTCTACAAAGTTCTGAACAAAATCGACAACAATAGTGAAAAAGCCTTTTCTGAAGCAGAGTATCAATGTTTTTCCACTTCTCACGCCGAAGTCGGAGCCTACTTGCTTGGCTTGTGGGGTCTGCCCGATTCAGTGGTTGAAGCTGTTGCCTGCCACCATCGTCCTGAACAGCTCGAATTCACCAATGGAAAAGTTCTGATAAGTACCTACCTTGCAAACTTGTTTCTGTGCATGGCCAACCATGAACCGGTAGCTTTGAACGAAAAGATCTGTCGCGACGTTCAGGTCAAAAAGAATTTTGCCGGCTGGCAAAAAAAGGCTGAAAACCTGCTGCAGGAAGCAAAAAAATGAAACCAAAAATCCTTCTGGTTGACGACGAACCCAACATTATTTTTTCTTATAGCCGGGGTCTGCGAAAAAATTGGGATCTTACCACAGCAATGAGTGGAGATGAGGCACTGGAAGCCATCGAAAAACAAAATGATTTTCAAATCATTGTTTCAGATTTCAACATGCCACGCATGGACGGAGTAACCTTCCTCAATCGTTCATTGGCCAAGAGCCCCGAAAGCATTCGCATCATGCTTACTGGGGAGGGCGATTTTCAAATCGCAACCAAAGCCGTAAACGAGGGCAACATTTTCCGCTTCATTACCAAACCGTGCTCTCTTGAGCAGCTTGAAAAAGTCCTGGCTGACGCTCATCGACAATATAAACTGACCCAGATCGAAAAAGAAGCCAGAAATCAGGAGCTGGCAATTGCCGGAGAAATTCAGCAAAGCCTGTTGATTGGTGTCTTACCGGAAAATTTACCGGGCCTGGAAACCGCGGCGCTGACAGTTCCTTCAAAATATGTTGACGGTGATTTTATCGACTTTTTCAGTCTTTCAAACGAATGCTTCGATCTTGTCGTTGGTGACGTCATGGGCAAGGGCCTGCATGCTGCTCTGGTAGGGGCCGGGGCCAAAAATCAGTTAACAAGAGTGCTCTGGCAAAAAGCCTTAGCAACTGATTCTTCTGAAAAACAGCCACAAGCGATAATGGAGTCTTTCAGAACCATAATTACCCCAGGCCTGGAACAGGTTCAGAAATTCATCACCATGGTTTATGCCCGCATCGACCGCAGCAAGAACAGTATGAACTTCGTCGATGCCGGACACACACCCATTTTGTGGTTTTCCACACAACAAAATAAATGGCTTTCATTAAAGGGCGAAAATACGCCGGTAGGAATACCGGATTCTTTGAGCTGCAAACAGATTGAAGTTCGTTTTGCGACAAACGATATCTTTGTCTTTTATTCTGACGGTTTGATGGATGGACGGAACTCCAGGGGCGAATATTTTGGCGACCATTCATTGATGGATTGTATTGAACGCCTGGAAAATCTTTCTGCCAAAGAATTTTTGCAGACCCTCGACCAGGATTATCGAAATTTCACCGAGAACAAAGAGCTTGTCGACGATCTCACCGTTGTTGTCGTAAAAGCCGTTTAGCCTAGTAAAACCGAATTTTAGCCGGTTTTTACCGGACTATGCACATTGTAAGCCTCCTGATCGAACTCCCCTTCCGATTTGGCAATCAGCAAAGTGCATACGGCATCGCCGGTGATGTTCACTACAGTTCTTGCCATATCGAGAATACGATCGACTCCGATTATCAGGGCAATACCTTCGACGGGAAGGTTAACCGATTCAAGGACCATTGACAGGGTGATCATTCCGACACCAGGAACACCGGCCGTACCAATCGAAGCCATGGTCGCAGTCAAAATAACGGTCAAAAATGATCCCAAAGGCAAAGGAATTCCGTAAACGTTGGCGATGAAAACCACAGCAACCCCCTGCATTATTGCCGTACCATCCATATTGATCGTCGCACCAAGTGGCAGAGTGAAAGAAGCTACACTTTCAGAAACTCCACAGCGATCTTCAACCGTCTCGATTGTTACCGGCAAAGTTCCATTACTGCTGGCCGTAGAGAAAGCCACACTCATGGCCGGCACGAAGTTACGGATGAATTGCCACGGACTGAGTTTGCCCAAAACCCGCAATGCACCAAGATATACAAAAACCATGTGCAGCAACAGAGCAATAAGAACGGTAAAGGTATATTTCAAAAGTGGCAACATCGCATCCATGCCTACAGAAGCAAATGTCTGCGCAATCAAGGCAAAAACGCCATAGGGGGCAAGATGCATAAGAAGCATTATCATCTTCATAATGACCGAATTGGCAGAATGAAAAAGCTCGACGACCGGCCGGGCACTATTGCCAACCAGGGTTGCGCTGATTCCAGTCAGCAAAGCCAGAAAGATAATCTGCAACATATTCCCTTCAGCCATCGCGGCAATTGGATTAGTTGGAATAATGTTTTTCAAAATTTTAACCAGCGGCTGGCGGGCCCCAATGCTCGCCTCATGCTTGCTCAATTCAGCCAAGCTGAGTCCAGATCCTGGCTGAACAAGACTTGAAACCGAAAGAGCGAGGCTTATGGCAATTGCAGTAGTAATAAGATAAAAAGCCATTGTCTTTACCCCGATTCGTCCAAGGCGGGTAACATCGCCAAGATTGGTTACACCACAGACCAGAGAAACAAAAACCATGGGTACGACAAGCATACGAATCGAATTTATGAAAATTCCGCCGACAAGATCAAGTATTCCTGCTATCCATACATCTTTTATGCTGCCCTTGCCGAGCAGGGTAAGTCCTAGCCCGAAAATAGCTCCCAGGATCAGGCCAACGAGTATTCTTTTAGTGAGCGACAGTCTATTTTCCATATTATCCCTGCTGATAGAATTTTTCAGAAACTCTAACATTTTTAACCGAATACGTCTGTAGAATTTCTGATAAAATAAAGTCGGGGTTTCTTTTAAAACGATTGAGAATGCGGCTTTTTTGCTTATGGAGGAAAAAATGCAGAAAAAATTCTTGCTGGTTTTGCTTTGCCTTTTAGCTATGATTTCACTGCCTTGTGAAAAGGCAAATTCTCAAACCCAAATTGCGCCATGCGAAGACTGCGACAATTTTGAAGATGCGGTTCCGAGATCAAATTCTTCGATTCGTCCTGAGGGTTACAATTGCTGGGACAGAAAGCCCATCGAGCCAGACCCTGCCGGTATGTCAGAACTTAGCCTCGAGCAAATTCCCCAGGAATATGATTCTCTTCTCGATCTTGTCGACAATTGCTTCGGCACCCGCCAACCAGAAGCAATATCACTGGTAAATTTTTCCGGTAATGGGCAGGCTTTGCTGAAACTTGTTTTGAATCCCAAAACCACTGAATTCACCAAGGCCCGCATCGAGATACACTTCGCTGAAAAAACCGAAGGGCACATGCTCAACATTGGCGACTCAATAACCAATAACGGTTTCGGCGGTGATGGTGCAACCCAGAGTCGCGATAGTGAAGCACAGATTGTTAACGGCGATTTAACCGTATTCGGTGATGATACGGTACCTCCTGAAAAAGAGAAGGTCCTTGCTTCAGTTAAAGAATTTGTCCGGCCTGGCTCGCAAATCACCCTTGAAATAGCTGACAACTTCTTTTCATGGCACAATAACGACGGTGCGAACGGCTCGATAACCTCAGAACATCTGTTTTGTCTTTCCGGACAGGAAGATAAAGAAGGTAAAGTGAATTACGACATTTTCATCGGTCTGAATCAGGTAGTGGCGGGAACCTATCGCGGTGGCAAAGGCGTAAAGAAAGTGCTGATAAAACTTTTCCACTAATTGCCGCCGCAAAAAGCTGCTTTTATTTAAATATAGATTTAATTACATCAAGAATCTGCTCGCTATTCAGACTTATTGTCGCAACCAAAGCAATAAAACCAAAAACTCCGACTATTACAAATGCCGTTTCTTTCAATGAATCAAGCCATGAACACTGGTGATGTCTAAAGCTGTATTTCGAACCCGATCGACATTCTGAAGCAAAGGCTTGTGGGGGGTTTTCAACATATTGGGCGCCTGTTAACTCAGCAATTTGATTGGCTAGCTCCCTTTGCTTCTCAATTGCTTCTCTTTCGGGATCGCTCAACGGAAAAACCTTGCCATCACCATTTACATAAACCGTCTGATAAGAATACCATTGATCATGCTTGTTTTTATGGTAACTGCCGCTGACCGTAACGGCATTGATATCATCGAATCTGGCGGCCACGGTTATCTTTCGCAAAAAAAAGAATTTAAAATGGTACAGAAGTTCACGACGATCCATGTCGAGAATGTAAAAATTGTCGGTATTGAAATAAAGACTGCCGAAAAATACCACTGATATAACGCCAAGATAGACCATTACCATAACCTTGGAAGTCCAGCCATCTTCCATATATCCAATAAAACCGATCAGCAACAAAAATAAACTGCAAAAACCCAGCCACATGAAAACAGTCTCAAGAGGCGTCTTAAGTTCCAGCTTTATTCTTGAGGTAACGTCCTTTTCCTCGCGCCCGGCACTTTCATTGATCTGCATACTTTTTCCTTGTCGAAAACCTTTAATACAATTATACAACTGCTTAACAAACACGAAAACAGTTAAATTTTCCTTCGACTTTCAATAAGGGAAATTTTCACAAAATTCCGGCAAAATCTTGCGGCCAGATTGACTTTAAAATTTGTAACTGTTAATTTTCCGCTTAATGATAAGGATTAATTGAAATGCAACTGATTACTTTTGCAGGCCCACCATCATCTGGCAAGACCTCGGTGATTTTACAGGCGATTGCCGCCATGAATATCGCGATTACCGACATCGGCGTCGTCAAATTCGACTGTCTGACTTCTTTTGACAACATTAGATACGATGAAAAGGGAATTGCAAATGTTACCGGATTCTCCGGCAAATTATGCCCCGATCATTTTTTCGTCAGCAACATTGAGGAGGCAGTTAAATGGGGCGTTCAATCTGGTTTCAAAATGCTTATTTCAGAAAGTGCCGGTTTATGCAACCGCTGTTCACCCTATATTAAGGGGATCCTCTCGGTTTGCGTCATCGATAATCTTGCCGGAATAAATACCCCCCGAAAAATAGGACCAATGCTGAAAATGGCTGACATTGTCGTTGTCACCAAGGGAGACATTGTATCTCAGGCAGAAAGGGAGGTTTTTGCCTTCAATATCAAGCAGGTCAACACCCAGGCCAGAATTTTCTTCGTGAATGGAATTACCGGACAAGGAGCCTCATTGCTCGCACGTTATCTGATGACCGCCAAAGATATCTCCAGTCTTCATGAAATGAAGCTGCGATTTACCACCCCGGCGGCGGTCTGCTCATATTGCACCGGAGAAATGCGAATTGGGTCAGAATACCAGATGGGCACCATGAAAAAAATGGAGTTCAAGAATAAATGAGTCAGCCCAATTTTTTGGAAATGGCAATTTCACAACCTTTAAAACAGATATTTGATGAACATCCATTTTGTCGTGGTTTTTTCCACAATCTTCGCATCAACGACATCGACATCAATTTAACCCTTAGCCGTGCTCTTGAAAAAACAAGCAGGGAAACTCTCGAAGATTTTGGCCTCGATAAGGATATGATTTTTCGGGAATTCTGCCTTTTTCTTGAAACCTTCGCCCGGGGCGGAACAGCCGCATCTACAATTGCATCACTTACTGTTATTGGCGGAAAAAACAAGAATGGTGAGCCGGAAATAGCCGAATGGTCGGCTTCTATTGGCGAAACGATCAGCATCGTTGGACCGACCGGTTCAGGTAAAAGCAGATTATTGGCCGATATTGAATGCCTGGCTGACATCGATACGCCGACAGGAAGAAAAATACTTATTGATGGCGAGAGCATCTCAGAGCAGCAACGCTTTGACATGGAAGGAAAACTGGTTGCCCAACTTTCCCAGAACATGAATTTTGTAATGGATCTCACCGTAAAAGAATTTCTTGAAATGCATGCAGGAAGCCGCTTCATCGATGACATCGAAGACGCTATCGACAGATGCTTTAGTTGTGCCAACAGCATGGCAGGTGAGAAGTTTGAGCTCAGCACCAAGTTAACCCAACTCAGCGGTGGTCAATCAAGAGCTTTGATGATTGCCGACACCGCGTTCATGAGCGCATCACCAATCGTATTGATCGATGAGATTGAAAATGCAGGAATAGATCGTCGGCAAGCGATTGAAATTCTTGCCCGAAAAGAAAAAATAGTTTTCATTTCCACTCATGATCCACTTCTAGCCCTGAGCGCCGATAAACGCATCGTCATCAAGAATGGCGGAGTCAGCCAGATTATCGTTACCTCGGCAAATGAAAAAAATTGTCTCGACACGATACAACAACTGGATTCAACCTTTTCACGCCTGAGAAAAGCTTTAAGGCAAGGCGGGCAAATCGACATGAACATCTTTCAAGACAAAGGAAAACTTTGAGCATGTGGGAAATTTACGACCGACTTATCGATGAAATTCCTGAAGACTGGACAGTTGAAGAAGTAATCAAAGGAACTCATTATTCATGTGTGCGTAGTAATAATGGTCTTGGCATTGCCGAGCATCGCATTTATGATTATCGTAAACCGGTATTGGCCGAATACCCGGTCGGCATGAAGCTCAAAGAACTTGCCAAATGCGTAAAAGCCTGGAACTTTTACGAGGCGTCCATTGGTCTAGCCGCCATTAATGCTTACTTCAATAACATTAAAATTGCCAGCGAAAACGGGGTTCAGATTCATGACTCACTTCACGTAGAAGACCGGGTTTACGATCCCTTTATCATGGGTCAGCACGAAGTCCGCGGGAAAAAAGTCACTGTTATTGGCCATTTTCCTTATATTCAAACCCTGCTTGAACCGATCTGCGAAATGAGTATCATCAGCGGTGAAATTCCTCAGGAAGGTGATTTCCCTGTTTCTGCAACCGATTATCTCTTGCCGGAAAGTGACCTCGTCTACATCGGCAGTTCAAGTCTGATCGACAAAACCTTACCCAGATACTTGCAATTATCCAAAAAAGCTTTGAAACGAACGATCGTCGGACCCTCAACCACTCTTGCGCCTGCTCTTTTTGATTACGGCGTCGATGATCTTTCCGGTTTCGTCGTCAAAGACTGTAAAAGAGCATTGCGTATAATCAAAGGCAGCGAAAACGGCAAAATTTTTTCTACCGGACAAAAGGTCGCATTCAAAAAAACGCTTAAAGCATAAATAAATGCCTTAAGCGTTTCTTTTTTTTACGAATCAGTTGTTCAAACAGAGAATTGATTCAGTTCTCTGCTCGACATTATTATCAACTCGGATTTTTCTGACGACGCAATAGCTCCTGTGCTTCCTGGAACATCTGCTTCTTTTCCTGTTTGATAAGCTGATCGATATCATAGGCGGCAAACCCGATCTTGATACCGATATTCTTGAGCATCTGCGATTCCTGAGGACTGACATTTCCATCCGCCAGGGCAATCCGCGCCAATTGTCGCAACAGCCCCTGATCGGGCTCGTTAAGGCTCATATCGATCGCATATTGCACAGGATCCGGTGCCCGCTTCAATTCGTCGACGATCGGCTGCAGTTTGCTGTTGTTAAGATCTGCCCGCTGAGCCAGACTCTTTATCATTTCCAGTTCTTGGGCGTCGATCTTGCCGTCAGCCATCATCATCGCAATAGTGTAACGCATAAGTTCGACCCCGGAAATAACCGTTTCGATTTCTTTTGCTTCAACTTTTGCCGAAGCAGGTGAAGTTGCCCCAACAGGAGCAGGGCTTTCTTTGCGTGCGTTTTTTGCTCTGATAAGCATTCCGGCTACCCGATCGTCAGTTCTATCACAAACAGCCTCAAGAACCCATTCAACCTTGCCATCATTCATGACCGCGCCACAATACTGACATTCGTTTTCGGTACCAGTTTGTTCGGGAGCACCACATGACGGACAATGCGCACTTGCCAGAGTCGATTCAAGTTTCGTCTGAGCGCCATGTTTTCGGACAAGAATGAAAACATTCTTTTGATTGATTGGCCCACCCGAGGAGGGCTGAATTTTTCCGGCTGTCTGAGTCGAAGGAATTCCGCTCCAGACAACCTCGACCATTGCCCTGTCCTTGTCCTCGCCGGCTTCTATTCCCAGAAGATTAATAATCCCAACGGCACAGGAAGTGTAAAAACGACGGGCGCCTGATTTGTCTGCTTTTAACCAGTTGCTTTCATTTTCCGAGAATTCATCTAGAGCAACTTTACGCAGAAAATCAATTTTACCGGTTCTTTCAGTCTCGATTTTTCGCCAGAAAATAACTGAAGCACGCTCTTTAAGGTGCTGCATGTTGAAGCCGGGGTCACTTTTCACCAATTCATCCATGCCCGGCACCGCTGGCTGCGGGCGAACGCCCCATTCACAGGCCTGGGTGATACTGACAAGAACCCAGTCATATTCACCAGAGCGTAACAGGGCATTACAGACATCACATTTTGACAATCGCCCAATTTTAATGGGATTGCCGCAATTAGGGCATTGCCCTTCGAGCAAACCACCCTTATTACCGGTCTTGGCACCTGGTTTTCTCATAAATGACCAGACTTCGGAAAATGGTTCGGGTGAGCGACTGCCTTCGACAACTTTGCCGGTTTTCTCATCTTTGCGATAGTTTATTGCGCTGGCATCGATTCGCAGATGGATGACATCGAAGTTTTTATCTGTTTGAAATCCTACCGCATAAGCATTGCGGACATTAAGACCTTCCATATGATCGATCAGGCCAGCTTCGCGCAATTCCGAAAGCTGTATATTGAACTGCTCATAAATGCCATCTGACAAAAACGCCTCAGCCTTTACCAAATCACGGGCAGACCATGCCTGCTGAATAACCGCAAAAGCTTTTTTCGCCCGTTCAGCAAAAACCCTTTCATTGAAGTTGGGATCTCTGGCTTTCAAAGCATCGAGAGAAACGGATTTCATCCGCGAGGGCTGAATCTGACTGGCCTCACGAATAGTTGAAACCATCTCACGATCAACGGACAAAAACATCTTGAGTATGCTCGGCACATTGTCAGAGTTGGCAATCCAAAGCTTAAGCGCAGCAATTACAATGAAAATGACGACAAAAAAAAGAATAACAACTGGGTCAGCAGGGGCTCCTCCGCCACTACTGCCTCTACTTCGGGAAGAACTGCCCCAGCTGCTGCTACCACTACTTCGATAACCCGAGCTTGAACTCGAACTTGACCTGCTGCCGCCCGAGTAGCGATGGCCACCCCCGGCTCGTGCATCGGCTTCTTCGCAGACAATTATTACCAGGAAAAATACCAGCAAGAGCAATAATGAACCCGCGAGTATTTTTGTCAGACCTGAATTGTATTTCATTCTGTTATCTCCTCAAAGATCATTTTCCCTTGGAATCACTACTTAGCATACTCTTAAAAAATCCGTAGTTCAAACAGAACTAAAAAAAGATCCGGGGAACTATCGTCTTTGCGACAGCTCCCCGGACTCTTTAAATTTTATTATTTGCCGGCTTTAGCGGTTTTCGGAGTTACAGCTTTGATGGTTTCTTCATAGATCTTCTGATATCTGGTGTTGAATTTTTCGATGTTTTCGCGGTAGATTTTCTGCAGTTCTTCATTTGAACCAGTGATGTTGTTGTAAATGTCATACATCAGTTCAACATTGCGGTTCATGTGGTCGAAGAAAAGTTCCATGTTCTTTTTGGTGTAACCGTTGTTCTGCTCAAGAGTTGCATTCCAGAATTTGTTCATTACCTGGAAATTTTCGTTGATAAGCTGAGCGTATTCGTTTGAGAATTCCATCCATTTGTTCATTTCGTTAGTCATTTTATTTTCTCCTGTTAAAAGATTTGATTTCAAAATTTTGCTTTGGCTAAGATTGCTTCGCTACAAAAATAATATTACCACTTTTGCTGCGTTGCGTCAACAAAAAAAATAAAAATATTTTTTTACCTCCCAATCAGCCACAGCAAAGAAATTCAAATTGCTGAGCCGCAAAAAAAGCAGTTTGTTTTTCATATTTTTTTCTCTTGCCTGACGTACAAACCGAAAAAGCTAAATGGCTTTTAAAAACAAGAGTTAGAACAGCCCTCTTCAACCAGAAATCAAGCGTTTAGGTCTTTTGGTTTTGCCAACCGCGATGCTGCGGTTCAGCAAAAGCTTATTGTCTAATCAAAACTCTTTATCAGCCGGGCATTCATTCGCTTGCATCGAAGTCCGAACTGGCATAGACTGCAAAAAAAAAGATTTTTAAATTTTGTTAAATAAATCCCGGCAAAATTGAACTCTTGATTTGTAGATTATGAAAAATAGCAACGAAACAAAAGAAATGATGGCATTGTTTGCCCAAAACCCGCAAAAAGGGTTTGAGCAAATCTATAAAAGCTTTGCCGGGCCAGTGTTTCGTTATCTGAGAAACTCGTTCGACCTTTCCCGGGAAGAGGCGGAAGATATCCTGCAAACAGTATTCATGCCCTGGGTCAAAGAACCTGCCAAGTTCTTCAATGTCGAGAATCCCGCCGGTTATCTCTTTACCAGTGCCAGAAATGCCGCCCTGAAATTCAAAAAAGAAACCGGACCGGACCGTAACGAAACCAATCGCTCGAATACTCAGCAAAATAGAATTGACCATAAAATAGAAAATGAGCTGATGATCAAGAAAGCTCTGGAAAGTTTACCTGATGAGCAAAAAGAAACCGTCGTCCTCAAGATTTGGACCGATATGACTTTTGAAGAAATTGCCGAACTGCAAAAATGCAGTTTGCCCACGGTTGCATCAAGGTACCGTTACGCAATTGCAAAATTGAAGGAGTTGATCCCATGGACAAGATGAATAAGGATCAATTTGAAAAATATCTTGAAGAGAACGCTCCGACTGAAGAACCTTCAGTCGATGTTTTCAACGCACTGCAAAAGCAGGCGATATGGAATCAGCCTGCCCCGACTTCCCGATTGTCGATTTCGATGATTGCCGCAATCACTATCATCATTATAGCTTCAGCAATTGCTTTCTATGCCTATTCTGCCAATCCCCTACCGAAAGAGCCTGTATCAGAAGCAACATATGAAGAATTGCCTACCCTCCCTGAACTTCAACCAGCAGAAATTATTGCCCAAAATGAAGACATTTTCGAAATGGGAGCTTATAAGCTGATCAAATTTAAAAATGAAGACTTCAATCTCTCATTTGCACAAGACAATTCCTGTACAACAATGTTGGGCTTTGCGCGCGAACTGAACAACATTTAACTCTCGCCAAATTTTATCCGTCGAAAGGAACAATTCCATGAAGAGCTCATTACTTGTTTTCGTTCTGCTTGGCATCGCGATTCTTACTGTGCCAACAGGCATATTGGCTGCCGGTAAAATCACCGAACCAGTCCCGGAAGAGAGAATCTTCAAGGACGATAATGCCGCTCTGCGCTATATGATGGTGATTGGCTTCATGCCAGACCTCTCCAGAGAAGATGCTGATCAATTAAGAGATATCAATAGCCTTGAAAGTTTCGAAAAAATTCCGAAAAAAGTTCGCAACAAGCTGCATGAAGCCCACTCATATCGCACCATGAATCTGCTTGAATTTGCTGCCAAATGCAAAGACTGCAACTTCATGCCCGACCAGTCTTACAAGGCTGAAGACTATGTTCCGCCATATAGAACACTTAGAACCCTGGCTCGTTATCTCAATGCCGGAGCCTGGCACCAGGCAAAACTCGGAGATCATGAAAAGGCCGCCAAACTATTTGTTGCTGTCTTCCGATTTGGCGATGACGCTGAAAACTACGGCCCCTTGATCAGCTACATGATTGGTCACGCCATTCGAGAAATTGCCCTGGAATCAATGAAAACTTTTCTGGCCGGGGAATTCAAACCGGAAGCAAAAAAAATTGTCGTCGATTATCTCAAGTCCCTGCCAAAGCCTGCATTCAGAGTTAAAGAAGGTCTGGTTTGGGAAAGAAAATTTACCGAGAACATTTTGAAAACCCTCGATTCCAATGAAGGAATGATTGAGATTCTTAAAAACGTCGAAAATCTCTCCGAAGAAATTAAGACAACAACCCCGTCAAGTCCTGAAAAAGCCTGCTGCGCCAATCAGCGAGTTCTCATGGGCGCACTGGAAATGGCAGCTATGGATGGACTTAAGTTTCCCGAGAATGCCAGTTTCGATCAAATACTTGCCAAGCTGGTAAAGGAACAATACCTTCGCAAGCCCGTTGAGTGCCCACGAAAAGGTGAATACAAGATCAAATTTCACGAAAATGATGATTATACTGAAGTAAGCTGCTCATGTGGTGCAGACCCGGAGAAACCTCTATCCCAGGAAGAAGTGTCGCCAAAACCGGACGATGAGGGCAAAAATAGCAAGCTTGCGGCAAAAGCCGAAGAATATAGAAACTCAGGAAAATTTGCCAGTGACCAAAAGGAAATCCTCGAATACTATGACAAAATGATAAATTTGGACCAGTTCGGGGAGGGAGCCCCTGCAGAAATCCAAAGAATTCAGGATGAATACGAAAGCAAAGACAATATTCTGATCAAAACCATCGGAGTCAGTTTCACAAAAGTATACGATAAACAGCTTAAACTTCAGGAAGAAATCGAATCTTTAATAAAGTGACCTTTCATGAAAAAGCCGGGGCTCAACAATTTAAGCCCCGGCTTTTTTCAACATTAAAAGCGAACTATTCGGATTGCAGCTTTTCTTCAAGCTCACGCAAACGCTTCAGAATCTCTGCCATCTTGTCAGGATCTTCATCTGCGTCTTTCTTTTTGGCTGGTTTTTCTTTTTCTTCGGCTGACCGACCCATTGATGAAGGCATGAAAGGATTGGGAAACTGGAACGGATTGGCGTTCATCCATGGATTCTGAAAGCCCATTCCAGGAAAGCCGCTTTGCCCTGCCTGCTGCTTGTTATACATATCCATCATCCAGGGAAAGAATTGCTTGAAAAAATTATCGACAACCTCTTTTGGTGACTGCAGAACCATTTGATAAAAGTAGGTCGGCAACAATTCGTAACGTTCTTCAAGAAGAACCTGCATGAGAATGTACTTGGTGATGTCTTTACCGGTACTTTTCTCGATAACCTTCACCTTGTCGCCGCGCTGCAAAAAATCGCGAATCTCGGCGAGAGAAACGTATCTGGCTTCTTCCACACAGTAAAGTCGCCGATTATCATATTTCTTAATCAGAATTTCTTTCACTGAAAACCTCGGAAATGTAATCAAGAGCTTCTGGCCATACGGTTACGCCAACATGATGCAATTTAAGAACCTTTTTGCTCTTAACTTTTGCGCCCCTGGCCGTTAAGCCCTTTTCATAAGTGGCACTCTTCAGAAACAGAACTCCGTCACTCGCATCGGCAAATTCTCCTACGGGTACTTCCAGCCAGAAGAATTTGACTTTGTCGATTTCCTGCTTGCTTCCGGCAAGAATATGACAAGTCACCGACGGATCTATTCCTTTTCGGCAGAGTGAGTTTATCACATCTCCGGCTTTCTGTATAGTTTTGTCGATGCCGTCAGAGGTAAGCAGAGTCGAAACCCCGCCATAATACAGAGCGACCATACTCAGGTTCATATCTGGCGTGTTGCTTTGGGGCTTAAGGGGAATACCGTCTTTTGCCCAGTTATTGAGCATCTGAAACTGACCCGGGAAACAGTCATTATGTTCGGTGGTCTTGAACCATTTTCCCTGCCAGGTCATGCCTTTTGGGCCCAAGGGTGCGGCGAGATCCTGATACATCACGGTAAAGTTGTAGGCATAATATCTAAAAGCGGTATCAATGCCTTTTAAAGGCGAAGCAACGAAAAGAATTTTCCTGATATCCTTCTGAAAAGAAGTGATCCATTTGTATTTTGCATATTCGGAGCCAAGATCTGAGGCATAAATTCTTACCGACATCGCCCCTTTGCTGTGGCAGAGAACGTCTACCTTTTCTGCACCGGTAACCTGACGAATACGGCTGATGGCATTGGCAATCTGCTGTGCCTGAAGAAAATTATCGCCATGCGGATGGGAAAAGGTAATGGCGAAAACGGCAAAGCCTTTTTTGGCAAGATACTGCATTATACCAGGCTTTTCAATCTTGCCATCGGCAGGAATATCAAAAACCCAGGGATGGGCAAAACCACGCGTGGCGTTGTCGCCAGCACCATGCACCAGCAAAATCGGCACAGGGCGGGTGGCGCTTTTCCAGTTCGGCGCAAAATGGAGCAAAAACTGGCTTGAATGCGGAGTATTTGTGCCAAAAGCTTTCTGAGTTATGCTGTGAACCCGACGGCTCTTGTAATGAAATTCTTCGTAAACGAAGTTGCGGCTGCTGTCTTTCAGCAACTCGATTCGTTCCCAGGGGGAGGAATCTCTTCCTTCGATTTCTTTCTGCAATAACAGCTCGGCATTGGCAACGCCGGCGCACAAAAACAAACAAAGGCCGACAAAAACGAATGCAGACAAACATCTATGAAAAAAACGGGTTAGCCGACTCTTATTCACTACTCACTACACCTTTCCTGGCTGAAGGTCGTTTCTTATTCCTTCGGTAAGGTCTGGCTCTTTGCCGGCTATTCGTTAATCTTTACCTTGTCATTTGGCAAAATGCAGCAAACCTCAACCCTGTGTTCTAATTTTACTGAAAAAACTTCAATTTTCCAAGGTACATGATTATTTTTTTTGCACTTGCGAAAACTATTTTTAATAGCTTGATTGGAAAACCTTTGCAAAGGCCGGAATTTATCTGAAAATTTGCAATAGAATCAGAATTCCCAGAGATGCCGATAGCAGCGTTGCAGGAATACCGAACCGGGCAAATTCCCAAAATGAAATACTGCATCTGTCCTTTGCGGTTTCGGCAACAATAAGGTTGGCAACCGAACTGAACAATGTCATGTTACCGGCAATCGTACTGACATAGGCAAGCAACCCCCAGAATAATTCAGGATTTCCCAGAGCCGGAACACTTGGCGAGGCGAGCAGAACGAAGGGGACGTTGGATAAAAGATTCGATCCCGCCAAAGTCACCCCTGAAAAAATCCAGACTTGGCTAACCAGATCACCCGAAATCAACTGCAAAGAATAATCGGTCATGAGTTTTGCCAGGCCGCTGGTTTGCAAGCCACCAATAACCACAAAAAGAGAGGCAAAGAATAATAAAAGAGACCACTCGATCTGATTAAGCAACTCGGTTGGATCTTTGCGGTGAAATGTAATTACGACGGCCGCACCACCCATGGCCGAGAATGCCATGGAAAAACCACTGACAAATCCAGCGCAGGCCACACCAAGCCCCAGCAAGCCAATGCGCAGGCTTCTGGTTTTCCCGCCTTCCTCTGAATCAGGCATAGGCTCGCTTAAAATCTCCGGCGCATTTTCCAATTCGAGTCTATTTCGGTAAAATAGCCAGGCAAGAGAGGCATTAACCAACATCGCCACACAAACAGGAACAACCATTAAGGCAATAAAACCGAGATAGTTGAATCCGGAAAAACTTCCGATGATCATGTTTTGTGGGTTGCCGGTCAAGGTCAGGGCTGATCCGGCATTAGCCGAAGTTGCCAGAACGATAAGATAGGGCAAAGGATTCAATCGACGATGGCGACAAATTTCAAGCACCAGTGGTGTCATGACGACACAAACCGGATCATTTACCAGAACCGCCGATGCCAGGGCAGAAATCGCTGAAATCGCCATCAACAATACAAATGGCGATTCTATTTTCGAAATCAGCCTGATAAATATGGCAAAGAGTCCGGCAGCACGCAAATGCTGCGCAATTATCATCATCCCGAGCAACAGGCAGATCGTATCCCAGTTAACCAGTCGATAAGCTTCTTCTGGAGTCACTACGCCCGCAACGACCATTAAAACGGCACCGAGCATCGCTGCCGATGGGCGACCGATCGGCAACAAATGCATTTTGCGAAAAGAAATCAGAACGAAGACAAAAACAAATATTATTCCTGCAGTCCAAGGGTTCTTTAAAACGACAGCATTTGTCAAAATCGGTTCCAAATTGAAGTTTCTCGACTTAATTATTCTTGTTCAAGAACTAAATGAGGCCAATGCCCAAACTTTGGTCTTGATTTGAAGTAAAATAGAACAGATGTTAGCATAGAAAAAAAATAAAAGAGAATTGGTGATTATGAGAAATTTCAAAAATTTTCTGGCAGTTATTTGTCTTTCCTTGTTGGTTAATGTTTGCCTTTATGCCCAGGAACCGGCCAATGCCTCTGCCGGAGCCCTACTGGCCAGTTCAACCGTTGTCGAAGACAGTTCGGTTTCTTCGGTTGCTCCCAAAGCTGCTGCCCTCGAAGAAGAATACAGCAACCTCCCAGAGAAAATCAGGCTACTGGTCGCTTCTACCACCCTCGACACCGAAGTGACAAACGCCAGAAACCGGTTCAACTCCCACCGAAGCAATCTCAACGAATTGAAAACCTCAGGCGTTTACAGTTTTGACAAAATATCTGAAATCAGGGCTGCAGCCAGAGAAAGCCACCAGGGGATCAATAAGCTTCAGGAAAAAATTACCGGCAATATCAAAGCCATCGAAACCCTCAGACAAACCTGGGAAGCACAAAAGAGCTCCTGGAGCAATCTGCAGCAAGCACAAGCAGCCGACAACGACGCCCTTAAAACGATTTTTAAAGATGCTGGCAAAAAAATCCAGAAAGCTCAGAAGTTGCTTGAGGGCATCGAATCACCATTGGTGGGAATTCAGAAAAAAGCTCTTGAACTTAACTCAGACCATCAAAAATTCATCGCCGAAATTGATTCGATCATTTCCGGAATGCGCAAAGACCTTTTTCGCCGATCTCGACCGGCGATGTTTACTCCATCGTTTCTAAAACAATTCGACAAGTCGCAGTGGCAGGAATTCTGGGTCGGAATCGCCAGCTTGAAACTCCCGCAAACTGATTTCTACTCATCACAGGGATGGGTGTTAGGTTTGCAGTTTCTCGGAGTTCTTTTCTTCATCTGGCTATTTGGCAGCATTCCCATCGAAAAGGCTCGCAAGCTGGGCCTCGGTTTTCTCATTGAACGACGCTTTTCTGCGGCAATAGTGGCTGGAGTTGCCGCATTTTATCCATTATTTGAAGATTTACCCAATATTGTCAGAGTATTCATGTGGGCATTGCTGGCTATTGCCGGATCGCGTCTCGTAGCCAGCGTCATCGAAACCCCATGGCGCCGACGACTGATCTACCTGTTAGCAGCACTATTTTTGACCTCACAGCTTTGCTATCTGATAAACCTGCCTTCGCCGATTTTCCGACTTTACGTCGCCGGCGTGGGTCTGCTTGGGGCAATCATCTGCTTCTGGCGGGCAAGGATCAATCGAATGCAGAATTCATCGATCTGGTTCATTCTTGCTGTAAAAACTGGCGGCTTAACCATGTTGATCGTATTTCTGGCTCAGGCTGCCGGGTTTGCCGGTCTGGCCAATCATCTGCTTGAAGTTGCTATCAAAAGCGTGTTTTTCCTGCTTATTATCTGGATAGCCAACCTGATCTTGCGCGGACTTGCCGAAGCAATAATCGACAATCGCTTTGTCAGCCAGAGCAAAATTGTCAGAAATAATGCAGCCATGATAATCAACCGCATGAAAATGCTCGTCGACATTTTGTCGGCTTTCATGGCCCTGGCAGGACTACAAACCGTCTGGGGAATAAAAGATTCTTTTCAGGACGGCATTGCCGGCGTTTTAAATCTGGGAATAAATCTTCAGGGTGAAAGAATCACCCTCGGCATTATCGCCACAGCCATTTTTCTCTGGTATGCAAGCATGTTCTGTTCATGGCTGATTCAACGCATTCTCGATGATGAAGTTTACCCGCGCAAAAATGTCGAGGCCGGGGTCGGCATATCCATCAACCGGCTCATCAATTATGCCTTCGTCATCATCGGCGCAGTTATAGCTCTTTCCACTCTCGGCATAGGTCTTTCAAGTCTTGCTGTTCTCATGGGTGCTTTTGGTATCGGTATCGGTTTCGGTTTGCAGAATATCGTCAACAATTTCGCCAGTGGCCTGATACTTCTTTTTGAGCGATCTATCAAAATTGGTGACGTCGTTCAGATCAACGGCACCTGGGGAACCATAAAAAATCTTGGCTTGCGGGCAACCGTCGTTCAAGCCTTCGACAAATCAGAAATGATCGTTCCCAACAGTGATCTGGTTTCATCGACAGTAACCAACTGGACCCTTTCCGACCGTCAGACCAGAGTCATTCTTCCGGTAGGCGTGGCTTACGGTTCCGATGTGCCACTGGTGATCTCGATACTGAAAGATATCGCCCAGGCAAACCAGTATGTCATGAAAAATCCCGAACCGCAGATTCTATTCATGAATTTCGGCAACAGTTCTCTTGATTTCGAGCTTAGAGTCTACGTATCCGACCTTGACAACATGCTTAAAGTGCGCAACGAAATCAATCTAGAAATTGATCGCAAATTCAGGGAAAACAACGTCGAAATACCTTTCCCGCAAAATGACGTTCACATCAGAACCATGGACGAAAGTTTCAAACAGTCGGTCAGCTCGATCATGAAAAGCGAGATTAAACCTGAAAAATGATCAAATTCGGTCTTTGCTGCATCTTTAAAGATCAGCCAATTAAGTTCGCGACCACGACTGCCAAATATTTGCTGACTCTTAGCAGACAGGAGCAGCTGAAAAAGCTTTCAACCCTTTGCCTGGCCAATGCCAGAGCCTTGCTTAGGGCTTTTGAATTCTGCCTCGCCAACAACATCGGTTGCTTTCGCATCGTCAGCCAGATTCTGCCGCTTAAAACCCATCCGCAAATATCTTATGATTTCAACGACCTACCCGATGGCGACGAAATTGTAAGTATCTTTAAAAACTGCGGGGATTTTTTGCAGGAAAATGCTTTGCGGGCATCTTTGCATCCAGACCAGTTTGTCGTGCTGAACTCGCCGAACCCTGATGTCGTAAAATCTTCGATTGCCGAAATTGAGTATCAGGCTGAAATTGCCGAACTCACCGGCGCAGATGTCATCAACATTCATGGCGGCGGCGCATACGGTGACAAAAAGACCGCCCTGCAAAGATTTGCTGAAAATTTTCAGCTCCTTTCAAAAAGAGCGAAAACCAGGCTTACCCTTGAAAATGACGATAAAGTCTACAGCCCCGAAGAACTCTTGCCTCTTTGTCGGCAGCTGAGTATTCCCCTGGTATACGATGTTCATCACCACCGCTGCCTCACTGACGGCTTGAGCATAGAACAGGCAACGAAAAAGGCGCTGAAAACATGGAACCGGGAACCGATGTTTCATCTTTCAAGCCCTCTTGAAGGCTGGCAAGGGGCGAAACCACACCGACACCATGATTTTATCGATCCGGCCGATTTTCCCGACTGCTGGAAAGACCTTGAAATAACCGTCGAGATAGAAGCCAAAGCCAAAGAAATCGCAGTCATCAAGCTGATGAACGAACTGAAAAAGATCAACTAAATCAGCTAAGCGCTAATTTGTCGCCCCAGAACAGGATCTCGGTTTTTACCGGCAGGCTTCGAATAAGCTGCAAGGCCAATTCGTAACTCGCCGAAAACCCATGATAGACATGATCAAGTTCAGCATAATGTTCAAGGACGATCATGCGTGGCTTCACCTGCTCTATGGCAATGTTAACTGCATCGACGGTGTTACCTCTTTGTTCTGGGTGACCATCTTCAAATGCCGGTCCAGGATTGCGCCAGGTTATGAATAAAACGTCCGGTTCTGCAGTCACATTTGTCAAACCCACGGTGTAATCAAGATCTCCACAGAAAACAAAACGAAACCCGCCGGCAAGCTCAACCTCAAAACCACTCGTCGCGACCTCTTCGGCAAGGCTTCGCCAGACATGGCGCCCATGATGAGCTTTTACCCGAGTCTGACCAATTCTGATCGAAGTTTGATCTGGCAATTTGCCGATTTCGCTTAAATGGGCAGGCACTGCTTGCGGATGCATGAATACAGGCCGATTCAATCTATTACATTCCTTGATCAGTTCGGAATCGAAGTGATCAGCATGATTATGGGTAACGAAAAGCACATCGATAACTTCAGCCAGAAGGCCGGTCAAACCCATTTCATCAGGCCAGCAGTAATAACGGGGAATTGGCACCAAATCAAAGCCAAGCACCTGCTCAGGAGTTTTAACGAGAATGCCGGAGTTATACCATTGTAAGATGACAACCTGCCCAGGCTCGGGTTTTGTTTTTGAAAAGTCCTCCAGGCCAAGGAATAGTTTTCTGGCCAGTGCTTGCCAAACCGGGTTGGGCCAATTATTCAAATCAAATTGGCAATTACGCCGGCAATTCTCTTCGATGAATTGGCCGAACCAGAGGAGCCGGGCAAAGAATTCAGGCTGCTCCCGATCAGGTAAACCAAGCGGAAAAAGTGACGATTCTTCTGACATTATCTTGATTCTACGCCTTCCAGAATTGCCAATCAATATGAAATGTCGAAACGTAAAACAAATCAATTTTCACGAAAATCCGCAAAAAAACAGGGGTTTTTCAGCAAATAAACAGAAAAGGTCTTTGCCGCTGCTATGGGTAGTATTTTCTTGTAATATCGCCTCTATCGAAAAAACCCTGATTTTGACAGAAAGCTGCTATGGGAATAGAATTCCCAGCCCATACCTTACCGAATTATTTAAGTTTTTCATCTGCAGGAATAATTATGAACTCGCTCGAACCCAAGTTGATCACCGTCTTACGTGAAGGCTACGACCGCAGCCAATTTTTCAAAGATCTTCTCGCCGGCATCGTCGTTGGCATTGTCGCCTTGCCACTGGCTATCGCCTTTGCCATTGCCTCAGGCGTAAAACCCGAACAGGGACTTTATACCGCCATTATCGCCGGCTTTATAATTTCGTTGCTTAGTGGCAGCAGAGTTCAAATCGGCGGCCCAACCGGGGCTTTCATCGTCCTGGTCTTTGAAATCGTCAGTAAATTTGGTTACGAGGGTCTGGCCGTTGCCACAATGATTGCTGGTTTGATCTTGATAATTCTTGGCTTTGCCAGACTTGGCTCGATCATTCAATTCATTCCCTACCCGGTTACGGTCGGCTTCACCAGCGGCATTGCGGTTGTAATCGCGTCTGGACAGATTCGCGACGCCCTCGGACTGCAAATGACTTCGGTTCCCTCAGAATTCCTGCACAAAATATCCGCCTATGCCGAGACCATCGGAACCTTCAATCCCTGGGCAACTGGCATAACTCTGGCGACGATTTTCATCATCCTCGCTGTTCCAAGGCTTTTCCCGCGAATTCCAGGTTCAGTTGTCGCTTTGGTTCTCGTCACTGCCGCCGTAAAAGCATTTGATTTGCCGGTTGAAACTATCGGCAGTCGATTTGGTTCAATTCCCGGTTCCCTGCCAATGCCCCAACTTCCGTCAATAGATTGGAAAGTTCTACCAGACCTGATCTCTCCGGCAATCTCCATAGCTTTGCTGGCCGCCATTGAAAGCCTTCTTTCGGCGGTTGTTGCCGACGGCATGACCGGCCGCCATCATCGTTCAAATGCTGAACTTGTAGCTCAGGGCGTAGCAAACATCGTTTCGCCTCTCTTTCTGGGAATACCGGCCACTGGAGCCATTGCCAGAACCGCAACCAACATTAAAAACGGTGGCAGGTCACCTTTTGCCGGATTGATTCACGCCGTCACTTTGTTGATCATTCTTCTGGCGGCAGGAAACCTCGCCAGTCTGGTGCCGATGGCAGTGCTGGCAGGAATACTGCTGGTCGTTTCCTACAACATGAGCGAAATTCACCTTTTCAAAAGAATTTTGCAGGGAACGACTAAAAGCGATGCCAGCGTTCTTCTTTGTACATTCGCTTTTACCGTCCTGATCGATCTCACGGTGGCAATACAGCTTGGAATAGTTCTTGCCGCAGTTTTGTTCATGAAAAGAATGGTCGACCTGGCTGAAGTTCAGTCTCTGGCCCCCGACGAAGCAACTGCCGATCGTATTTGCGCCGCCGATGCCGCTGCCCTTTCGGGACTTCCTGAAGGGGTTATGGTTTATGAAGTAAATGGTCCGTTCTTCTTTGGCGCGGCACACAAATTTACCTCGATGCTGGCCGGCTTCACTACAACACCGAAAGTTATGATTCTGCGAATGCGCAACGTCGGTTCCCTCGATGCAACCGGACTGCGCGTTCTTGAAAGCCTGTTAAACAACCAGCTTTCCGGTGGGCCGAAACTGGTGCTTTCAGGAGTTCAGCCCCAACCAATGCGGGTTTTAACCAAATCAGGGTTTGTCGAGCGAATTGGCAAAGAAAACGTCAACCCAAATCTCAATGCTGCCATAGCCAGAACCAATGAAATCTTAAAAGCATCTGAATCAGTCGAATAGATTTAATCAACTATTTCAGCTGCCGCAACAAGGTTTTCGAGGCTGGCGGGCCTGCCCGATTCAACCTGCCGATAGGCAAATCTAACAATGTTAACAATCTGAACACTGTTAAAGATATAATTTACGTTGGCACCAGGAATGTTGGCATAACGCCGCATTCTTTCTTCGGCATAATCGTTGAATCCGCTATGATGTCGATATATTTTCGAAACGTAAAAATTTTGCGAGAACTTTTCGGCCAGTTCGGTACCCGGGTAAATCGACACCGGAAAAAAGCTGAACTCTCCCATACCCAAAGCCTTGAGCTCAACGGCAAAATTGATAGTTTCGAGCATATCCTGGGCGGTTTCATCGGGAAAGCCAAGCATGAAAAAGCCCTTGCTGAAAATTCCATACTCATGGAGCAATTTAACCGATTTTTTAACCCGCGACAGGTTTAAGTTCTTTTTTAATGAACGCTGCCGAAGTTGATTCCCGGTTTCAATGCCCATGGCCACATATATGCAACCACTCGATGCCAGAGCCGCCACATCCTTTTCGCTGAGATGGTCGGCACGACCGATGCAGCAGTATTTGACCCGCATCGGTCTTATACCGTCACAAAAGTCATGTAACCATTTTTTGTCGGAAAAGAAAGAATCATCCATAAAACCAAACTGCGAAGTCGGATAGCGTTGGCGCTGAAAAAGAATTTCATCGAGTACTCTTTTAGCTGATTGACGCCGCATGCCCTTCGGCCAGAGCACTGGGGTTGCACAAAAAACACAACGCGCATTACAGCCACGCGAAGTGGTCAAAAAAAGCCAGTCGGACATTTCGATGGAAGCATGATAAGCAAAATAGCGATGAATGTTTATCAGTTCAAAATCAAGATAGGGAAGGCTATCAAGCTCAGAGATCGGCTCACGCTCAGCGGTAAAAATTGGCCGATCAGCCTGGCGAAATGCGATACCAGCAATGTCATGCACTAAAGAACTATCGACATTCGCCTGCCTGGTGGTCGGTAAATCGCTGCGCAAAAGCTCCTCGAGGCTGAGCTCACCCTCGCCGATGACGACGAAATCCAACAGACCATTTTCAAGCAAACTCTCAGCTGAAGTTGTGGCCAGCGGACCGCCGCCAACTATCCACACATGCGGCATTACTCTGCGAATTTCACGGCATAGTTCCAGGGTCGTATCGCGGGTCGCCTGATAAAATGAAACCCCGACAAATCTGGGCCCTCTTTGCTGAACATGCCGCAAAACATTTTGCAAGGAAAGCTTTTCACAAGCGGCGTCAAGGACCTGCGCCCGCAACCCGCGCGCATTGAGCCAGCTGGCCAGATAAAGCAGATTGAGCGGCTGCTTCATGTCGGGAAGATTGCTCTCGCTCCAAAGCAGCGGCAAAGCAATCAACAAAATATCAGGTTGTGAAATCATTTAAGACTGTCGAGATGCCGGCTGCACCGTTCCCAGAAGTTACCTTCATTGGCAAGATTATTTTTTAAATAATCACTTAAATGAACCCGATTCTTTCGACTCAGTTCAAGAAGCTTTTTAACCATGGCAACTCTTTCCTCAAGGGATTGCTCTATTTTTCTTTCACACCTTTTCAACCACAAATCTTCATGGGCTATTTCCAGAGCCGAGGTAACCGACTCGTGGCGACGATAAAGGTAATGGTCGACAAGTTTCAGATAGAGTTTGTAGGTTGTTTCCGGGTCATCATGAGGTCGATTTACCCAGAAATCCCAGGGCGAATCCCGATCGATGCGTGCGAAAAGAGCGGTGTAGAGATCTTCGCCCATTTCCGGAAAATTGGCGAGAATCCGAAAAAGCGTACTCAACAAAGGTGGTTCCCAGAAATATGGATCGGCATGATCCAATTGCATCAGGTATTCGTGCAAAGTATTGGGCAGATGACACACGGGTTGAAACTCGACTCTGAAACGCTTTCCAGCACTCCAGCACTCAAGATTCCTGATCGTCTCCACACAATCGGCATAAGCCTCGGCCTCGGTTAACATCGGTCCCTTGACCAGAACATAACCTTTTAGCGTCGCGCCTTTGCTGCGAATGATATCAAGGCTTTTTTGCATATCCTCAAAACTGTCCGGCTTATTGTAAAGAGCACGAATCAGCGGATTGGTCGATTCGATTCCCAGAGTTATCTCGAACTCAGTCTCGCCCAGACGCTTGACCGCTTTACCCAGGTAGTCGTTGTTCCGGTCATCTTTAACGATATCGATTCCGTTGGTTTCAACAACAAGCTTTTGCATTTTCAGATCGGTAGCCATGGCAAAAATCTGCTCTCTCGATTCCGGCGAAATTTCGTTGTCGTTGAAGAAAAAACCGTCATTATAAACATGCAAAGATTTTACCGGAACATCGAGCTGGGCATTGAACTGAGTTACATACTTTCTGATCAGCGCGAATTGATTTGAAAATTCGGCATCGGAAATTTTTCGGCCGAGGCGGGAATTTTTCGTGCCGCACATGGTACAGCCACCGGTCTTAACCGACCATTCGCAGCCTGAATTGTTGAGATAGGCCACTACCCGATAGATAGGTTCTCCCTTATAATGATCGAAGTAGAGATTTATACTTCTCGGTTCATTTGGATCAGCATTATTAAAGACAATATTCTGCACTACCGAGGGTGAAACCATGTTTTTCTCCTTTTGCAACTCTGTTTCAGCCGTTGTCTGCGTCGGCAGCATCGCTGATAACCGCCGCAAGTTCTTCAACACATATACTTTCGGCTCGATCGACTTTTTCCCAGGCATAAGAAACTGCTTCGATCATTTGCCGCTGACTTAAAAGCCGATTAAACCTTTGCTTCAACAAGGCCTGATTCTGAAAATCGATCTCGAGACCGTCGCGAATAATTTCAGGCATGTGCGCATCCAGACCCGATGAAAATGATTCCACCGGAAATTGTCGCGCCAGCTCGGTGCCAGGATAAACGCTGACTGGAAAAATACTGAAATAGTCCATTCCCAGACGACGAAGTTCAACCGCCATATTGATTGTCTCAGCCATTTCGGCAACCGTTTCATCAGGAAAACCAAGCATGAAAAAACACTTGGTCTTAACTTCATATTTGGCCAGTTCCCGCATTGTTGCAAACAGTCGCTTAAAATTCAGATTTTTCTGAAGCCTTTTTTGCCGGTCGGAATTGCCGGTCTCAACTCCAAAGGCGATGTAGGTCATTCCCGCAGCGACCAGTTTGGCAATAGTTTGTGGCTGCAAATGATCGGCGCGCCCGATGCACTGAAACTTGATTTCTAACGGCTTTACCAGCTCAAGAAATTTTTCGAGCCAACTTCGGTCTGAAAAAAAAGAATCATCGCAAAAACCAAATTCAACTTCGGGAAAAATTTTGAGCTGATAGCGTATTTCATCAACCATTCGTTGTGGTGAATAGCGACGGACCGGCCCCGGCCACAGAACCGGCGTACAGCAGTAACTGCAGCGAAAAGAACAACCCCGTGAGCTGTTCAAAAAAAGAGTTTTGGGAACTCCTGATTTTTCCTGAAAATCGAAATAGTAATCATTGTCAACAACCGTAAAATCAAGAAAAGGCAGTTCGTCGAGATTAGAAATAGGCTTTCTACGAGTATTTGCTTCGATTCTGCCATTCTGGCGACACACCAGTCCGTCGATATCATCCGGGGCAACACCTTTGGTCAAGGCCTCGCAAAGCTCATACAGAGTTTCTTCGCCTTCACCGATCACGCCGAAGTCAAAGTTGCCCTCCTGCATCATCCGTTCGGACTCCATGGTCAGGCACGGCCCGCCGGCAACGAATTTTATCGTGGAATTCCTATTACGAACCTGCTCAACAATCGAGTAAACATTATTCAAAGAGGCGTAATAAAGGGGGATTCCGACAAGATCGGCACCTTTTTCAAGGATTTCTTCAACCGCATCCTCGATTGAATCAGCTTCAAACAGCTCAACTTCAAGGTTTTTAGCCCTTAAATAGGCATAAAGATAAAGCAGGTTCAATGGGGGTTGAAAACTTCGCCGCAAATGCCTTTCGCAATACAACGGCGGCGAAAGCAACAGCATTTTTCCCATTGAACCTGCTCTAATTTAAATCGAAAAGACTTATTTAGCGGGACGAACAGCAACGACACGGCCATAGCGGCTGTGATCATCAAAATATGACCAGCGGATTTCCTGGAAATAGAAGCTGAAATACCATGCAGAATGCGCATCTCTGGCTTCTGCCCAAACAAAATCCTGGCCAATCGGGCTTTTTTGACCCATTTCCGCAAAAAGAGCGATCAGATCAACTTTGGTCGGAGCACGCCAACCATCACCGAGGCTTTTAATCCATTCCTGCGATGGTAATGACATGACAAACGAACAGAGCCATCATTTGATCGAGACAATTCCCGATGCCTTGGCAAGACTTGGCAGCAACTGCTTTGCCGAAATGTTTGCGGGAAAATTAGAAGAGGGTCAGGCAAGAATTGTTTTCGTCCAGCCGGGCCTGTTGAAAAATAATGCCGGCAAACCAATGTCAACTGAAGAAGCCAGGCAATTTGTTGAAAAGCACCTTTTGTTAAAGCTCGAATATCAAAACCAACCAGATAAAGAAAGTTCGTGCAAAAAAGTTTTTGTCGATCGCCAGGCCGATCCGATGCAGATGTCTCTCAATGGCAATTCAGGTTCGGGCAGAGCCGTTTACTACGGCAAAATCTTCAATCTGAAAGGAATCGGAAAAACCGTTCTCGCTACTTCAAGCGATAAAAATCATTCCAATGGCCATCTCGACCTGGTCAGTGCTTTATGGGAAGCTATCTGCGCCAATGTTATCAGCAGCAATCTCAAGACGGGCAGCGCACCGGTTCTGGCGGTTATCGATACCGGGGAATTGATCGAGGTTCCCTGGCGCACGGGCAAGTATCCCGGCGGTTTCATAGTAAGACTCGATCAAAACGGCGAACTCGACCGGCCAACACATCTTTTTTTCCGCAACGAACCGGTCAATGCTGATTTTTTCAGGCAATTTGCCCGCGATCTTGGGAAACAGGACGCGGAAAAATTCATTGAAAGAATTCTTCATGGCTGCTGGTCTGCGGGGAATATCTCCATCCATGGTCATATGATCGACTATGATACGGTTTTTGCACTGCGTAGCAGGGCCCCACAATGGTCATATCGGCCAAACTGGCTCAGCAATTTCTTCGGCCTCGAAGGCAGCGGACAGAAAAAGTTGTTGAAAGCCATGGTCAACCACCATTTCAATAGCGAAAAGATCCGCTGCCAGGAAGTTTATAGAATCTTCGACCGTTCGAAAAAGGAGCACCTGGAGCTTCGCTTTCTTGACCTGATCGGGCTAAATGCACAACAATCAGCCAAAAGTCTTCCTATAAGCCAAAAAGAGTATGAGCAGATGGTAGCCGACTTCAGCGAACTGGCAATGAAGATGTTTCCCAATTTCAAGGCAACCGCCCCATGGAACGAGGAAAACCAGAATTTAGCCGTCTTCAATTTTTCCAGATTGTTTAGATTTTTTCCGATTTGTTTTGAACAAAACTTTGGGGATTTTGAAACCGCCATGGGCTTACTGCGCAATGATTCAAATAACTTCGCCGAATCAAAAGTGGATGGCATGACCGAAAGCATTGAAAAAACACTGCGAAAAAACCATACCGTTTCTTCGATCGAACAACTGCAAGAGCTTGAGACCAAAGCCAGGGACTTTATTGAAGGCTATTGCCGAATTTTGGATTATTTCAGAAAAAATGATCATGAGCTTTGGCAGAAAATGGTTTTGCAAGCCTATCGTATCAACGAAGAACGAACCTACATGAATTGTCGACCAGGCAACGACACACTAGTGGCTCTGGTTCAGCATTTACAGGCTGGAAATCTTTCGGCCCGACAATTCTCGGATCGTATTCAAACTATTATCCTGGCCTGTGACCGACGACAGGTCAAATACCTGAAAAACTATTTCATTGCTGACATCAAAATTTTCATAGAAGGTTTTACCGCCAACCTGCTCTGCGAAGATCTTACTTTCAAACCCTGCCTGGCGTTGTTTGATCGCAAAGTTCTCGCCAATCCAGCTCCGGACCATTGGCAGATTACAATCAACGGACAGAAAAATGAATGTTTCCTGGACAAGATTGATAGTCTGACCCTTGTCATCGGGCCCGCTCTGCCTTTTTCCGAGCTTCTACCGGCAAGAAATTCTGCAGAAACGGCATTTAGCCTTAACGGCGAACAGTTTCAACTAAGTCCGATCAAAAGAATTAGTTAAGCAAATCTAAATTTTTACTTAAAACGAATCAGGACTTGCCCAGTCTGACCAGAAATTTGGACCAGCGACTGAATTTATCCCATTCCAGTAATCGATATTTTTGCAGATCGTAACCGAAGAGGTAATTGTAAACACTCATCGAAACACCATTGGCGTTTTTGTAATATCGGCCATCAGCCCAGTGTGCCAGGCGAACTTCTTCACAAATCTCAGCCAGCCTCTGACAATTGGCCAGAAACTCAGGTGAGTCTGAAAGTCGCAATCTGAAAAGACCTTCGGCGAATTGTTTCAGATCTATTTCATCTCCGCTGAGATAGTGCAAAACCTTTTCTTTTAAATTCAAAATTTTGACACAGTTTTCCCGATTCTTTGCCAACGGATAAAGATCGGCAGAGAGCTGCTTCAGACAGGCCATCAATTCCTGACCATGCTCAAGTTTAAATGCGGTTAAGGTTGCCCCAAAGCCGTAGGGCAAATTGCAATAAGGGGTATAATGTTCCTTGAACGCCTCTACTGCATAAATGGCAAGGTCTTTGGCCTCAGACTGAGGGTTAGTTTTGAGAGGCCGGAAAAACTTTTCGTAGGGCCAGTTATCGCTCGGCAAAAATCCGGCGGAACCCACCCAATAATCAACATACGCTCTATATTCGAAAAACTTTTCAATCGAACATTCACAGCTGTCATCGAGACAAACCAGATCAATTTTTCTACCAAGGCGAACCTGAATGGACTTTAAGGCAAATCCCATCTGACGGATACCCATATAACGGGCCCCGTTCTCTTTATCCTTTTCAATGGCAATTTTGCTTCTATCAAGCTTGAATTTAACATCAGAAAATTGTCGATCGAAAAAGACTTCCTGTAATTGATCCTTGATTGGGGCGCCGTAGCCGAGATTGCCCAGACAACCATGCAAAACCAGCATCACCCTGCGTGATGGAGCTCGATGCAAACCCCAGGCAACAAATTCGTCGAGAGTTTTCCAGGAACCACAATCGGCATTTTCGGGATGACCAACAATGTTTGACGCAATAAAACCAGGGCGATCGTCCTTTACGATACGATATCTGACCGGGTTATAATCATTTCGGTCGACCTGCATCAAAATTTCGATCTGATCGTTCGATCCGAGAGTTTCCATCTCATCGATATCGGCCATGACCGTTTCATTAAGCACTGAATCAGTCACAGCATAAACGAGAATGGTCCATTCTTTGATATTTTCAGAGGCTGAAGCTGCAACCGCAAACAAACAGAACAAGGCAACCGATAAAAATCTCTTCATTTGCCCTCCTCAAAAGCACAACAATATCTTTTAATAATAACCGTACACTTCGAAGATGGCAAATCCTGCAGTGACTAATGGGCCAAAATTACTCGAACAGAACGTTCAGCGTGGGCGACAGTTTAACTTCTTTTTTGAAATTCTTGTTTTCTGGAAAAGATAGAGTGAATATTAGATCAACCGAATCGCTGGAATTATCAACACGGTTGATAACCGTCTTTTCGACATTTTTCAGCAGGGAATACTTTTCTTTGGCAGCAAGCGAATCACTATAGGCACCGGTGCTCATTCCTTCAACGTAATTCGGAGCGCCAGGGGAATAGGCAACCGGCGGAGAAACCCGCAGAAAAAGGTCAGAGTAACCGGTATAGGCCGATGGCTCAAGCCACAAGCTAGCCCAGCGCACCGAACCCGCCGCACTCGATGTTTGCTCTGTACAGACCGGGAAAGCGAGAATGTCTGCACTGGTATTGGCCGAAACGGCCAATTCGCCGACACCGGCGGGCAACTTGGCTTTATAGGTATTGTCACCGTCGGCAATCTTCAAAACGTTCTCAAGAGTGGTCGAAGGATAAGAGCTGGTTTTAGCCAGTTCAGAAACGCGTCTTAACGCCAAACTTTCATCTCTGGTGGCATTGTTGATCCAGCTGGCCTTGTTTATCGACTTCTGGCTATAGAAAAACAGCCCCAGAGCTGCGCCGAGAAAAAGGGTAAACACTCCACTGGCAATAAGAACTTCTACCAGCGTATAACCTTTGCGTTTTTTCATGGCCATCCCCGTCAATTTCTCTTGATTCTGATGATGTTGGAAAGGGTCTGCTCGAATTCAAGATTCCTGTATTTACATTTCCCCTTGACCGTGAGACGCACGGCCTCATCATTGTATTTTCTCTGATCTTGCACAGCCACCACTTCGAGATTGTCTACCGAATAATCAAAATCATAGGGGTAGCCATTGGGAAAATCGAACTGATTGGCAGCCATAGCGCTGTCAGCGGTTGCTGTAAACTTTATGTCAGCGTAAAATTTGTGCAGATAAAGCGAGGGATTGGCAATGTCATTACCCTGCTTGTCTTTCGGCCACGCAGAAACATTAGACGTCTGAACCAGGTCATTGGCATGAAACTGGGCAATTTTTGTCCACTTTTCATATTCCGTTGTCGGATAGCTGCCCGGAAAGGTGGTCAAAAAGCGTGGACCAGGATTCAGATTTGAAGCAAGTTTCAAATACTTTGAATTGACCTGAACCGTAGGAAACATTGCCGGCAGGGCAGAATCATACTCGGTAAAATCAAAAAGCGGATTTTTTCCGACTGAAAAGGCGGCTGCATCATAAAGCTGCGTCGGCATCAGCTGACACTTGAGCATTGCATGCTGCATGACGCCTCTGGCCGCAAACCATGCCTGAAGCCGAATTTGTTGCTGTTCAGTCATTTTGATCTGCTGCTGAGTCTGCGTCATCAAAAAGCCTTCGGCCATCAACAAGACCGTGGCAATCGCCAACGCGACAACAACCGCAGAGCCAGACCTTCTTTTGCCGTATTTATTTAACATCATTTATCCTGATTTCAATCTGGCCTTGTGAGTGACAACCCACAATACCGATCCCTTTTCTTCACTGAGAGGATCTGCTTTAATCGAATTGCTCCAGCGAATCCTCAGGGTCAGAGATTTCATTAGGCTGGGTGAAGCCGCCGCCTGATTGAAGTCAGCCGCAGTGTAGGCATCCGTATTCAAAGCCCATTCACCATGCTGATAAATGGGCGTATGCACCTG